>MTBT01000001.1 GCA_002282935.1 Microcystis sp. LSC13-02
CCTGATCACTCCCAGTCCGGTACTTTTTGATTGACAAAAAGTCTAAAAGTCTTACCCAACAAGGTTTTTAGATTTATTCAGCAGACCCTATCTAGGGTAGATAGTATATTAAAGTTTTTTTTATGTCAAGACATTAACTATTAATAAAAGATAATAAATATATGATACTAAATCCAGTTATTAAAGACTGATTGTTTATTCCCCCTTTTGCCTCTTGCCTTTTGCCTATCCTGATATGTAGCCCATACTCAACGGATTTAGTATGAATTTAATCAGGGGAATTGATATATCTTAAGATGAAAATAATCAGCTGGTTTTTTTGACCAGAATAAATTGCTAATTAACGCCAGTTCGGTTTAAGGGAATTTTGCCATAGCTTCCACGAAAGAATAGGAGTTTCAGGCTACGGTAGCATCAGGGTTTTAGCTGATCCCGAACTCAGGTTAATTATTGCGAATGTGAATATCTTGCTGCGGGAAGGGAATCTCGATACCCTGTTGAGTAAACCTATCAAGAATAACACAATTAACATCACTAATTACGCGCTTTTTCCTGTTAACATTATCCAACCAGAACTTTAATTCAAAGTTTAAACTAGAATGATCAAAATTAAGAAAAAAAGCTACTGGTTGCGGGTTTTTAAGTATATGAGTATGTTGGTCAGCAATGTCTAGCAATAAATTCATCACCTGTTGTGCGTTAGAATGATAACCAACTCCGATAACAATTGAACAATAAATCAAGTTATCACTACCTGTATAGGTGGTGACATCCTCAGTAAAAAACTTTTGATTGGGAATAATTTTTTCGGAATTGTCTGTAAGAATTTGCACTGTTGTCGCTCGAATACCTAGCTTTTTTACCTGAGAAGTTTGCCCTTCAATATTAATTATGTCTCCAGGTTTGAGAACTTTTTCAAATAATAGTAAAATACCGCTAATAAAATTACTGACCACTTGCTGCATACCGAAACCAATACCCACCGATAAACCGCCAGTAATTGCCGCTATTGCCGTTGCATTAACTCCCACATAACCCAAGATGATGATAAAACCTAAGACAATGAAAAAATAACGTCCTAACAGTAAAGTTGCTTCAATTTCACCGCGACTAGCTTGCGGATTTAAATTAGCAATACTCAGAATTATAGTCTCTATAAGAACAACAATAATCACTAGAAAATAGGGAGCTATTATCAAAATAAATATGCTTCTCAATGTGATCGGACTATTGAATAAATTGAAGGGAGATACTTGGGAAATTTCCTGAATATTATTGTAAAAAACAATCATGGTTCTCAGGAGAAATAACACCAATAAAGGTGCTAAAAGCCGGAAATGATAATATTTAATTGTATTGACGGAAAACTTGGCGTATAATCCAGCTAATAAACAACGATAAATTAAATAAAACCACAGGAGTTTTATAGATAAACTAATCATTCCTCTTGTCCAATTTTGACTGAAAAAAATTAGATAATTTAAGTCAAGTAAAATTAGACTAATAACTGGAAAATTAAGAAACTGTATCAGGATAGCAAAATATTGACGGAGGGTTAAATTTTTATCACTGTGAATAAACCTGGTGACGTGAGGAAATCTTTTTCTCAAGTAAGACCATAACCATTTTGATAATAACCAAGCAAGAATTAAAGATATAAAAATAATCGTTAATTGGTTTTGAACATTTCTGCGTCCTAAAAATAATAATTGGTTAGCAATTATTTCCGAAAGAGAGGGAATATTGTTGTTCATAATTAATTTATTTTCCTGACTTCCTGATCGAGACCTGATTGAATATAAAGTGTCAGTTTTTGGGCTGCTGTTGAGGAAGATATTTCACCAGCGATCGCTCTTTCATACCAAAATTCTCCCTCTTCTAAAATTTTATTCAACTTTTCCCAATCATCCAGAGGAACTGCCACAGCATTGTGAGATTGTTGTAATAATACCGATTCGATCGGTAGTAAATTTCCTTCGATCTGCACCCGTCGATTAGTGGGAATAAAACTTTCTGTTTGGATGATTGCTTGTAATTGTTGTTCGGGATTGGTGAGAAATTTTCCTAAAGCTAATCCCAAACTATTTTCATTATCACTATTATTGCGATTAAATACCATCACCCGTGTATAGAGAATTGGTGCTGCTTTACCTTGAGTTTCTTGGGGGAGTAAAGCGACTCTGAGATCATCTTGGAGGCTGTTTTTTAAATCGGCAATTTCAATAGAATTACACACATAATAGGTTAAGCGACCTCTAGCAAAAGCATTATGAAGTAATTCCCGTTGACGATTGAGGATAAAATTAGGCTGTGACGAAGCAAATTTTAGCCATTCTAGCCATTTTGCCCAACCATCTAAGCGAGGTTGCAGCCTACCCTGATCATCCCACAAATAGCTGCCAAAAATTGCCATTCCCCAAAAAGTATCTTCAAAAGAGGAAACTATCCCCACAGAATAACCTTTGCGCGCACGTTCCACTAATCCCGCTAAAGTGGTAGGAGGTTGCTTCAGCAGCGGATCGGGACTAACTTGTAATTTTTTTTGATTGTAACACAGTACACGAGTACGAGAACCTAAGGGAATGCCATAGATTTTTCCTTGATAGCTAACTTGTTTCAGGGTTGGGGGATTATAAATAGATAAATCTAGATTTTTCCGGTCAATTTCCTCCAGTACTCCTTGGGATACTAATCTGGGTATATTTCTCGAAAAAATTAGAATAACACTTGCACCTAATCCGCTTTGAGATTGTTTAAAAAAACGTTCGGGTATCTCATCGATAGGAATAGCTTGTTCAATAATTGTCACCTGCGGATTTAATTTTTCAAACTCTTGCAAACCGAGACCTACTACTTCAGTTAAATCGCCATCTTCTGGATACCACACCAAAAGGGTTCCTCGCTGTTGCTCCGATGATTGGTTAGGAAGATCACTAAAACAAGCATAAAGAAAAATCGGCATCAAGATAAAAAGCAATAGGAGCGATATAATCATCTTTGCTTTTTTGCTTCTCCAAGCAGTTTTAACTCTGAGCCTTAGGGATTGCATCGCTCGTGATCCTTCGAAAATATTGCCATAGACCCATATTACATGAAAAGGTGACTAATAATCCTTATCAGAAAAATAATTAACATGATCTTTTGTCAAGAGCCACCAGTACAGCAACAATCTCAGTTAAAAATTTGTGCGAGTTAAACTGCTGACCTATCTAAAGGTTGCATCTCATATTTGTGACGTTCTCTCACTTATGGTGAGTAGCAGAAGTTATTAAAAGAGGGCGAATGCAATTCGCCCCTACAATAATATTATCGCGCCAATGGTAGGGGCGCACCAGGGTCAGTGAGTTTGTCGAACTGCGTGCGCTCAAATCTAATATAAATATTTCTACAAAAGCGAGTTTCATAGTTTATTTTCTAACACTCTAATACCCAGTTTAAATATGCAACAGATTCAGGAAACTGTTCTTAGTATAAGTAAAATTCCTGTTATTAATAATTATGTCATGACGAGGGGGTGATACCCGCCTTAACTTTACTGTATCAACCAAGACCCCACCGAAGCAATCTTTACTGTATGATTAGAGTCTAAAAGTCTCAGAATGGATTCAGGCAATTCAATCCGCAGAATCACAATTTGAGCAAGTTTTAAATTTATTGGAGGATGATGATGATTCAGATTCATAAAAATCAAACTAATTCGGCTCAGGCTAGTAATTCTGAAACAGAGTTAAATCTTGAGAATTTTGATCAGATTGCACCCAAAAAACATGATCCTAAAATCTATCAAAAGCTCTTAAAAAAAGCTCAGGATATTGGTGATAAACAATCTGAGGTTTTTGCTCTTAGCCGGTTAGCAATGATTTATCAATCTTGGGGTCAATATAGAGAAGCAATACAATATCTTCAGCAACAATTAGTAATTATTAGAGAAATCAATGATCGGTATTCGGAGGCGAATACTTTAGGTAATTTGGGAGCGGCTTATCAGTCTTTAGGGCAGTATCAAGAAGCAATTGCACATCTTCAAGAACAATTAGCAATTGCTCAGGAGATCGGCGATATTCTTGCCCTAGCAAATGCTTTCGGAAATCTGGGGATTACTTATCAGTTTTTAGGACAATATCAGCAAGCAATTGAATATTTTCAAAAACAATTAGAAATTGCCCAACAAATTGGTGATAGAATATCAGAAGCCAATGCTTTGAGTAATTTAGGTATTTCTTATAAATATCAAGGCGATTTTGCTCAAGCAAAATCTCTATTTTTACAAGGATTAAAAATCCATGAAGAGTTATTTGGTGGCAATAATCCTAGTGTTGTTTCTAATCTCAACAATCTGGCGAGTCTTTATCAATATCAAGGGAAATACGAAGAAGCCGAACCTCTCTTTTTACGCTCGCTGGCGATTCGGGAAAAGCTATTAGGAAAAGAGCATCCTGATGTGGCGACCAGTCTCAACAATCTGGCGAGTCTTTATTATTCTCAAGGGAAATACACAGAAGCAGAACTGCTCTATCAAAGAGCCATTGCTATTTTGATAGCTACATTAGGCGAAAATCACCCTAATATTCAAACAGTAAGAAAGAATTATTTTCGGATGCTGTCCCAACTTCCCGATGAGGAATTAAGCCAACGCTTTCCTCCCGAAATGATCGAATATATCCAATCCCTCCGTCATGCCTAGATTCTTTGTAATACCTTAATAATGCTCAAACTGCAATAAAATTACTCCAGCAGATAGCAAATGCCTAAAAAAATACGAGAACTCAAGTCTATACTTCTGAAAGCAGGGTTTACCTATCGCCACGGTAAAGGCAGTCATCGAAAATTTTGGGTCTGAAACCCCGTCGTTCTACGACGGCTTTACCGTTAAATACTAGCGCATTTACCAAATATATGCTAAAAT
>MTBT01000002.1 GCA_002282935.1 Microcystis sp. LSC13-02
TTTTAAAAGTTGGCGGTCACTTCTCATTTTACAAAGACAGTGATCGCTTTTACTTTTGATATTCTGATGGGAGAATGAAACAGCCCTACCCCCTTCCCCTGGGTGAAGTGAACGGGAATAAATTTAACAGCAAGTGGGGGGATTAAGAAGTTGATTAAACTGGTTCACTGCTCAGACAATTTCGACAATTGCATCAAAGGTAATGGTGAGAATATTGTCAACAAATTTAGTTGTAATTTGTTACTGAATAGAAACTATTTTAATAAGTTTTAAATAGTTTCTAGCATTCTGGTTAATTCATTTTTATTTTTTCACAATTTAACTTGACAATTTTGGTATATTTTTGCGATAAAAGGAGCTTGATTACCTTGGGTTATTCTCTCGATTTTATCGATTGTTTCCACAAAAATATTAACCATTGTTTGACGAGGTAAGTTACCAGAAACTAGAACAAATACTTGAGCCTGATAACGGGCTATCTGTTGAACTTCTAAAATATTTCTACCAATGTTTACATCTTTAGTTAATACTATCCATCCTCTTTGACTAACAATAGGTAGCCACTGCGTATCTGGTGCATCTGGGGCAAAATGAGCATGATGAAATTCAATCTTAACCCCTATTTCTTGCAAAGCTTCACCGATAGACTTTCCTAAAGCGCGGTCTATAAAATAGGTGTATTGATAGGTCATGCTGCTTGCCAATTGGACTCGAATAAAATCGCTTTTTCAATTTGCCAAGGTTGACAATTATAATCATTGGCAATATCTTCTATAGAGTCCCCCGCATCATAAAGTTCTGTGACAATTTTAGTGGGAATTCCTGTTCCTTTGATAGTGGGTTTTCCGAAGGAAATATTCGGGTCTATCATGAGGACTTTATCAGTGAAGTCTTCCCCCTTTAGGTTGATAGTGGGAAAAAGCCGTGTGGCGATATCTTGTTCATCCCATTCAATACGAGTTAAGAGATTATTTAAGACTTGTTTCATCGCTAATTGTCCCGAACGGGAGGCATTAATTAAATGTTCAAATTGTTCGATGAAAAGGTCAATTCCATCGGTACTAAATTGTTTTTGAACTAGAGGATGATCGGTGTTAAATTGTTCACTAATATAGTCTAGGGTAAGTCTAACTTTATCGAGAGGGATGTTATGAACGGTGCGAATAACTCTTAAAACGTGCGCTTCCACTAAGTTAGTAAAGGAAAGTTGGGGAATATTCGGATTAGGTCGTTGAATGAGGGGTAAAAACTCTTTTTGTCCTTTTTTGGTGGGGTAGGTGCGTCCCTTTACCCAGGTTCTCAGAGTGGGTAAAGGAATATGGAGATAGCGCGCAGTATCGGCTATAGTATAGGTGGGAACATGATAGAGATGCTCTAGAGATAAGGGAGATGACACTTTGACCATCGTTAATATTTTGGTGAAGTTGTTGGGATGAGATTATCGCCTATCGATTATCTCATTTTAGCTAATTTTGGTATCCTTGAGGATAGGGATAAAGTAGGGTACATCTCATTTTTGTAAATCTAGCAAGTTGGGATTTTTACGGGAAAACTCTCTGATAAAATCGGGCATTACTTCCGATTTTATTAGTCAATCCAAGCTTTTGGGGGGTTCTACCCCCCAAACCCCCCGCGCATTAGCTTTTCGGTGGGATGCTTACAGGCGGCTGCTGATATATCTGTGATAATTTAAGAATCACTGATAATTGCTGATTGTCGGTATTTCTGCAAATGTCAGATGCACCCATAAAGTAGAATGAGCGCATCTCAGGGGACATTGAAAGCAAATGAGGTTATATTTTATCTATAGAAGAACGTTTATAGGCTGCACCGATAATGACTAATTCACTGCCAAAATATCTAGAGGAAATCACTGGCATTTATCAACAGGGTAACGCCACAGAACACAGTTATCGTCCTGCTTTAAAAAAATTAATTGAATCCCTAAATAATAACCTACAAGCTCTCAATGAACCGAAAAGGATTGCTTGTGGCGCTCCGGATTTTGTGATTAATCAGGGTATGGTAGAAATTGGTCATCTGGAAGCAAAAGATATCGGAACTTCTCTCAAAAAGGTTGAAAATACTCCCCAAATAAAACGTTATTTACAGGCTTTGGGTAACTTAATTATCACCGATCATTTAGAATTTCGTTGGTATGTATCGGGAGAATTGCGTCTATCAGCTTCCGTGGCAACTCTTAATCAAAAAAAGCAAATTAAACCTGATTCCCAGGGTATTTTGCAAGTAGAACAAATGTTCTGCCAATTTTTTCTCTCGAAAGTTATTCAGATAACAACACCGCGAGAATTAGCGAAAAAAATGGCCGCTTTAGCGCAGTTAATTCGGGATGCGATCGCACAAGCTTTAAAAGATCAAGATTGCGGGGGAATGCTGCGGCAACAATTGCAATCTTTTCAACGAGTTTTAATTAGTGATCTCAACGAAGCGCAGTTTGCCGATATGTATGCACAAACAATTTGTTATGGTTTATTTGCGGCACGCTGTAATACGGATCAAATCAGTTCTTTTTCCCGGGAAACGGCAGGATTTCGACTGCCAAAAACTAACCCTTTTTTGCGGGGAATTTTTCATCAAATTGCTGGTACAGAATTAGATGAGCGGATTACTTGGGCCGTGGATACTCTAGCCACTATTTTACAACAAACGGACATGGAGGGGATTCTGGGCAGCTTTGGAAAACGCACCCGCAAGGAGGACCCTGTAGTTCACTTTTATGAGACTTTTTTAGCCGAATACGATAGTAAAATGCGTGAGTCTAGGGGGGTTTATTATACTCCTGAACCCGTGGTTTCTTACATGGTTCGCAGTGTGGACTATATTCTGAAAAATAAGTTTCAGATTCCTAAAGGTTTGGCCGATGCCAAAAAAATTACTATTAAAAATCCTAATAATAGCCAAGAAACTCAGGAAGTTCACCAAGTTTTAATTCTGGATCCTGCTGTGGGAACCGGCACTTTTTTACACTCTGTTATCGATTATATCTATGAGAGTTTTCGTCAACAAAAAGGGATGTGGTCAAGTTATGTTAGTAAACATCTATTACCGCGTCTCTTTGGGTTTGAGTTACTGATGGCTCCCTACACCGTAGCACACATGAAGTTAGGTTTACAACTTCAGGAATTAGGCTATGATTTTAGTGCCGATGAACGCTTAGGAATCTATCTCACCAACACCCTACAGGAAGCTTTTCAAATTCCCCCTGCTGATGGTTTTTTAAATCGTATTCGCGATGAAGCAGCCGCAGCAAAAGATGTTAAGCAAGAAATGCCAGTCATGGTGATTTTAGGCAATCCACCCTATTCTGCGGTTTCAGAGAATACTGATCCGTGGATTATAGATTTGGTCAGAGATTATTATCAATTAGATGGAAAACCATTAGGCGAGAGTAACTCTAAATTATTACTTGATGATTATGTAAAATTTATTCGTTTTGCTCAGTATCGATTGTCATCCACTGGTTACGGAGTTTTTGCATTTATAACTAATCACAGCTATTTAGATAATCTAACTTTTCGAGGAATGCGTCAAAGCTTATTAAAAACTTTTGATGACATTTATATACTCGATTTACACGGCAACAGTAAGAAAAAAGAAATCTGTCCCGACGGTTCAACCGATCAAAATGTGTTTGATATTCAGCAAGGTGTAGCTATTGGTATTTTTATTAAATATCACAATGGTTCTTCAAATTTAGCTAAAATTTATCATGCTGATTTATGGGGCAAAAGAGAGATGATTGAGAATCAAGTTATTGTCGGTGGTAAGTATCACTGGTTAGAGGAAAATGATCTTTGTTCTACTTCTTGGCAAGAATTACAACCTGATTCTCCTTTTTATCTATTTAAACCTCAGAATATTAATCTGCGGTCGGAATACGATCAATTTTGGAAAATTACTGAAATTATGCCAGTTAATTCAACTGGAATTAAAACCCACCGAGATGAATTAGTTTTTGATATAGATATAGATAATTTAGAAAAACGTGTCAATGATTTTAGAAACTTAGATATTTCTGAAATTGATTTTCAATCTATTTATGGAGAATATGATAGAAAAGATTGGAATCTAAGAGAAAAAAGGAAAACTCTTGCTAAAGATAACTATTGGAAAGAAAAAATAATCAATTGTTTATATCGTCCCTTTGACATCCGAAAATATTTTCAGCATCAGGAATTAGTAGATCGACCTAAGCAAGAAGTTATGAATAATATGATTGATGATAATTTAGGTTTGATTACAACTAGACAAGTTGCTGAATCTATTTTTAATCATGCTATTGCCACTGATTATGTAATTGATAATCGGGTAACTGTCAGCAATAAAGGTTCAGCTTATCTTTTCCCCCTTTATCTTTACCCAACCAATACCCCAACTTTATTTGAAACAGAACCAACCAACTCGCCAAATGGTCGCCGTCCCAATCTAGCGCCAGAATTTATTAAGAAACTTTCCGCAAAACTTGACTTAGAATTTATCAGTGATGGCAAAGGAGACGAAAAGAAAACCTTTGGACCGGAAGACATTTTTAACTATATTTATGCCGTCTTTCACTCTCCCCAATATCGCCAACGTTACGCCGAATTTTTAAAAATAGACTTTCCTCGTGTTCCTCTCGCCAGTGATAAAGAATTATTCTGGGAATTAGTCAAAAAAGGTGACAGATTAGTGCAGTTACACCTGATGAAAGGGACAGGAAAAGAAATTAGTAGCTATCCCGTGGCGGGTTCTAATCTAGTTGAACAGGTGAAATATGACGAAAATAAACAACAAATTTCGATTAATTCTGACCAGTATTTTGCGGGGATTCCGCCGCAAATTTGGAACTTTTATATCGGCGGTTATCAAGTGTGTCAGAAGTGGCTAAAAGACCGCAAAGGTCGCCACCTTAGCTACGATGACCTAGAACATTATCAACAAATTATCTCCATTTTGGGAGAATCGATCGCAATTATGGAAACTATAGATATAATTATCAATAAATATGGTGGTTTCCCCTTTAGTTAACCGACGCTTGAGAGAAGATTAACTTAATTTTTGCCCACTGGCAAGAGTCCCTTTTCACCGATAAATGATTCTCCACTCTCAAGGATGCTCTCTTATTCTTTGTGTCCTCTGTGTCTGGAGTGGTTCCTTCCACTCGCTCGCCAGCAGGACTGTATCAACGAAATTGACACTCCCGTCGCTAAAAGCGAGGGATTCTTGGTTCACTGAGTTTCCTTAATCTGGCAGGACGTATCCAACCAAACCAGAGGGAATC
>MTBT01000003.1 GCA_002282935.1 Microcystis sp. LSC13-02
TGCAACCCTGGAAGTTCTTAAGTGCTATATTAAAGATCAAGAAAAGCCGTCGTAAAACGACGGGGTTTTAACCCAAATTTTCGATAAATGGCGGGAGTAGCTGACAATTTTTAACAGAGAAAACGGGTTTCTCCGAGAAACCCGTTTTCTAGGTGACTTAGAAGGAGAGCTTAGACACTTAGATAAAGAAGCTACTAACATTAATGCTCCCCAAAGCTGGTAAACTGCCGGTAAATCCGGTGATATTTATTAATAAATCATTGCTGGATTGGAAGCCAGCAGTGAGAGGAGCGGGTATTTGTCACAGGGGACTTAATTTAAGGTAGCATATAGTTAAATGCGTTTTGTCTGCTAGGATAATGCTCAACCTTTCAAAAGACATTCATTCTCTAACTGAGTTTAAACGAAACACGACCCAGTTCATAGAGCATCTCAAACAAACCAAAGACCCTTTGGTGCTTACGGTTGATGGGAAAGCAGCACTCGTCGTGCAGGATGCGGAATCCTATCAGACACTTCTTGAAGCTGCAGAATTGGTTGAGACGCTTAAAGGAGTCAAGCGTGGTCTTGAAGAGATGAAGCAAGGCAAAGGTAAGAAGGCAGAGGAATTCTTCTCTGAATTGTTCGATAAACTGGACAGTTCTCCATGAGCCAAAAGTATCAAGTGGTCATACAACCTGAAGGACAACAGGGAATTGAAAAAGCCTATCTGTGGTTCAGTAAAGATTCTCCTCGAAAAGCGAGGTTGTGGCTAGAAGGATTGTACAAAGCAATTCTGTCACTAGAGCAAATGCCTTACCGTTGTTCACTTGCTTTTGAAAATAATTTCTTGGAGGAAGAAATCCGACAACTTATTTATGGTAAGGGACGTAGTGCCTACAGAATTCTCTTTACCATCACTGGCGATATTGTGCAGATTCTTTTCGTGCGCCACGTTGCACAAAAGCCTTTGTCAAGTCAAGAAGATGAAGAAGAGTAGAGGTCCATGGCATACCATTGTTGTCCTAAATTGTGACGGCAAAGTTTTGATAGGTAAGGTTATACATTTTTCTTTATTTGTGGCAGACATCTTACTGTCCTCTCCCAAAAAGGGAGAGGGGTTGTGGGTGAGGGTAATTAACCATCTCTGCCATTACTTTAGAAAAAAGGTATTAATTAAACAAAGAAATTACCCACCGGAATACTCCCTAAAGCTGGTAAACTGGCAGTAAATCCGGTGATATTTATTAATAAATCATTGCTGGATTGGAAGCCCTCAGTGCTACCATTAATCGGAAACGGCAATGAGTCCTGTGGGGCGACAAATGACGGCGATTCGCAGTTAGAAAAAGACAACCATCTGCAACTCCCAGAGGAAAAGGTTTGTCAGACCAGCAAAAGACGATTAAGCAATAAAATTAAACGCCAAAATCCCATCATTAAAGTCGTTATCGCTGATATTGGGTAAGTTACCCGGTAAATCCTCAAAGCCAAAGATATTATTCCCCCTTGACCGTAAATGTTCCGCACCATCGGGATTTGCCGCCCCAAAGGAGAAATAGGCCACCTCATGGGTCATATAGTTTTCTAGAGTAGCCGCCACGTTATCGGGATTTTTGGACAAAAATGCCTGAATACTCCCTTGCAGACTTTCTCCCAGATTGCCGCCATTGGCAATCACAAAGGGTGCGTAGCGTCGCCCCCCTTCCAACAACACATCCCCAAATTCAGCGGCGGTGGTGCTTTGGTTTGCCCCTTCCCCACTGGCCCGCAAAATGAAGTTATTCACCGCTTGACTTAAGGCGGTACGCGCATAACCCGCTTGACTGGGTTGAATTAACTCTGTCGCGTTGCCATCTCCATCTAAATCGAGGCTGTCAAAAACGGCTCCGTTATCATCGGCCACTGGATAGAGACCGACAACGTTATTGAAGAAAGCTCCCGTCTGTTGAAGTCCTTCCTCAATCGCTTTGACCTGTATGCTACCGGGCAAGTCACTAAAGTTGAAAACCAGAGAACCTTGTCCATCACCCGTATTATTAAATTGGAGGCTTTGGGGATTAACGGCTTGGTCGGGTAGATTGGTAATTTCTAGGGTGAAATTAACCGTTGCGTCTGGCGTGGCGTTGGGAGCCGGCTTGAGGGTGGTATCCGTCACCGCCACCGTCAGATTATAGAGGGATTGGGCTTCAAAATCGGCCTTACCGATGAAGAATAATTCCCGTCCACGAATCTGGAAACTGCTCTGATCGTTCCCCAGCAAAGAAAGGCTATTTGTTCCCAGGGCATCATCGCTGATCTGAATATCGGCAACTTTTACACCTTGACTGGTATCGCTGTTTTCAGCGATCGCCTTGGTGCTATTGGCAAGAATTAGGGCTGTGGGAGCTTCATTGACATCGGTGATGTTTAAAGTCAAGGTTTGGGTGAGATCGGGGGTGACACCAACGGTTGGATCATCCACATTCACAGTGACTTCGTAACTGTTTTGAGCTTCAAAATTAGGAGCAAAACCGACATAGAAAAGTGCCGAATTCTGAATTAAGAAGCGCTCCCTATCCCGTCCCGTGAGGGAGAGATTATTGGTTCCTAAACCATCATCTTCAATAAGGAGATCGGCGACCTTAAATTCTGGAGTGACATCGACATTTTCAGCTAACTCGGTGACAGCATTTTGGAAAATTACCGCTGTGGGAGCAAGATTACCAGGAGTTTCATTGACATCATTAACAGTAATGACCAGGACTTTTTCAAAACTGAGTCCCCCTTGGTCAGTTGTTTTAACTCGAATACTGTAACTATTCTTGGTTTCAAAATCAGGGGAATTATTAATCTGTAATTGATTCCCCATTCCTATCACCGTATTGGGAGCAACATTTTCATTTACTGTGGTCGCACTTAAGGCTAAATCTGTTGGTGTTTCATTAACATTATTTACCACAATTGTCAAGGTTTTCTCAAAACTGAGTCCTCCTTGGTCTGTGGTTTTTACCCGAATACTGTAACTATTCTTAGTTTCAAAATCAGGGGAATTATTAATCTGTAATTGATTCCCCACAATTGATAATGCAGTATTATCTGTATCTCCTGTTCCTGCTATTAAACTATAGGTAAAGCTATTACCAGTATCGGGGTCTGTGCTAGAAAATGTCCCTATCACCGTATTGGGGGCAACATTTTCATTTACTGTGGTCGCACTTAATGTTAAATCCGTCGGAGCAAGATTACCAGGAGTTTCATTGAGGTCATTAACAGTAATGACCAGGACTTTCTCAAAACCTAGTCCCCCTTGGTCAGTTGTTTTAACTCGAATACTGTAACTATTCTTGGTTTCAAAATCAGGGGAATTATTAATCTGTAATTGATTCCCCATACCAGGAGTTTCATTATCATTATCATTATCAGTAATGATTCCCACAACTGCTTCAGTCGTACCTATGGCATAACCTGTTCCAGAAGCGAGGGTTAAAATGACGGTTTCATCGGGTTCAACTGTAGTATCAGTAGTGGGGTCAACTGTTACGGTAGCAGTCGCAGAATTAGCAGCAAAACTAACTGTTCCGGTTGTACTTGTGAAACTTGCTGCACCAGTTTGGGTGTAATCTGTGTTAAAGGTAGCTGTCCCCCCGACTGTATAGTTGAGGGTTAAAGCATCAGTTGTGGCTCCGGTGCGAGTGAAGGTATAGACTAAGTTAGTTGTCCCATCTTCATTAACACTGCTGGGAGAGACAGCAAGAGTAATATTTGTAGGCGTTACATCATCGTTAACGGGATTAATGGTGATATTCACTGTCGCCGCATTATTGGCATAAACACTCCCATCAAACCCGTTCCAACTAAAAGTAATATTCCCGTTAAAGTTAGTATTGGGACTAAAAGTGAGATTATTTAAGTCGCTGGGTAAAGCAGTAATCTGTATCTTAACGAGAGTATTACCATCAGCATCATTGAAAGCTGAAGTAAAATCACTTTGGCTAAAGTTGATGGGGTTATCTTCATCCCCACTCTTATTAATGTTATTCAGAGTTGGTGGTTGATTGCTGGGAAGTTGCTGATTACCGAAGTTAATTCCCGTTAGTATCTGTCCCGCAGTCAGGGTGACATTATGAACTAAACTGACGGTATTAGTGACCGTGTTGGAACCATTATTATTGTTATTTCCTGGGTTAACTAAATCTGGATTAGAATTACTGTCATTGAGGTTGAGTATGTTTTCTGCTAAAGCAAGTGCATTGATTCGAGGATAACTGATTCCTGTGTTGGTAACGTTATCGTTTTCGTCATCCCCATCAATAATTAAGTTGCTGGTTGTGTCTAATAAGGTACGAAATTCAGTTAAGGTTAATTCCCGTCCTAAATAAGTTCGAGCAATCTGTTGAGCAAGGGTAGCAATTGCGCTAATGTAAGGCACGGCTTGAGATGTGCCACCCATGGTAATTGTCCCACCAGTTGCATTCGCACCGCTGATTAAAATTCCGGGAGCAAATACATCTAAAATTGGATGGCGTTGGGAGAAACTGGCAATTCGGTCTGCCGCAGTTGTATAATCTTTAGCACCATTACTAAAGCTGCCAGAACCGAAATCATCGGCCCAAACTGCACCGACTGAGATAACATTAGGGTCTGCTGCTGGATAGGCTAATCCAGGACTGCTATTAAAGGTGTAGAAACTGTTACCCGCTGCTGCTGCTATGAGAATATTTTGTCCGGCAATGGCGGCTAATTCATCGCCAATTCCATAGCGTCCGGTGGCGGTTGTCCAGTTTTGATTATCTCCTAAAGAAAGGTTGACAGAGGTGACATTATATGTGTTGGCATTTGTATTAACCCACTGTAATGCTTCTTCTAAGTCAGCAAAGTACCCAGAACCGTTATCTTTAAAGACTTTGAGTATAATTAAGTTAGCGTCGGGAGCAATTTGCGAGGCGATACTGGTAATGTGGGAACCGTGATTGTTTTTATCACTGGCATCAGTATCATTATCAGCAAAGTCGTATTGATAGATAATCTTGTCAGCAATACCATTATTATTAGCATCGACACCAAAGAGGGGATGATTTAAGTCTGCACCTGTATCAATAATAACGATGCTTTCTCCTTGTCCTTTGATGTTAGTAAAGCGGGAATCTGACCAAAAATCATCAAGGTTAATTAGATTGGTGGCGTTACTATTTTGAGAAGTGGAAAGGGTGTTACTGGGATTTGAGATAGGCGGCGTTATCGGATTATTATTGGGAGATTCGTCATCGATAATGGTCACGGTGGCGTTACCTTGATTACCAATGATTGCGCCGTTTGTCGGGTTGGTTAGATGAATTGTAAAGTATTCGTCTCCCTCAACTTTATTATCATTCCGAATGCGGATGGCGTTGGCATTGTTTAAGATGGCATTTTGGACGGGAATGACTTTACTGATTTCGTTTTCTGTGAAAGTAATGGTAATGGGACTATAGTTAAGGTCGTTATTTATCGAACTAGCGGCGCAACCGCATCCTTTGGCGGTTCCATCGGTAAAGGTAAGGGTGGCTGTGACTGTTTCTGTGAGGTTTCCGCTACGGTTGATGATAATTTCGGTGATGGCGGTTCCGTCTTCTTTGACTATGTAGTTGGCGGTGTTGAAGTTGAGTTGGGTTTGAGTGTTTGTCGAGGAAGGAATGAGGTCTAGGGTGGGGATTGTCAGGGGAATATCCGCAGCGGTGGTGGTAATGTTCAAGATGGGATGGGTTTGTTTCCAGCCTGTTTGTACGACTTGTGCGACGTTATAATTACCAGGACGAAGGTTATTGAAGGTATAGTCACCGTTGGCGTTAGTTTGAGTTGAGGTTTCTCCGGTGTCGAGTTGGTTGTTGTTGTTGGTGTCTAAGTAAACTGTCCATCCTGATAAACTGGGTTCGCTATTATTAACGGCATTGCCATCAATATCGTTCCAAACTGTCCCTTTGATTTCAGCGTCGTTGTCTTGAATACTGACATTAACTGTCCCAATAGTTAACCCGTTGTAATTGGTATCGCTGCTGCTGATATTGTGGGTAATGGTAGCAGTTTGATTCCCTTCTGTTAGGGTGTCATCAACGGCGGTAATGGTGACGGTTTGAGGAGTATTCCAGTTAGTAGGAGTGAAGGTAAAGGTAGTTGAATTGAGGGTGATTTGACTGTCACCAGTTAGGGTAATGGTAACGTCGTTGGTGGGTTGGGTTTTGAGGACAAGGGAATAGGTGTCAGTGTTACCACCTTCGGTGATGGTTGTGTTTCCTCCGGTTTGGGTTAAGGTAATTCCAGGTGTGGGAGGGGAAGTAATGATAAAGTTGGTGGTTTTGGCTGCGTCTCCGCTGTTTCCGGCGTTGTCTTGTATGGTGGTTGCGTCAACTTTTAGGTTGTAGATTCCTGGGGTATTGGTTAAGTCTCCTAAGCCATTAATGCGGTAGGTTGTACCTGAGAGATATTCAACGGTTACGGTATTAGGTAGGGTGAGGGTGACACCATCACGGGTGAGGGTAATATCACTTTTATCGAAGGTGTTGATGTTTATTTGTTCGGAGAATTGAACGTCAATACTGTTAATTGCGTTGGCGCTTGAGGTGGGGACGTTGAGGAATTGGGTAAGGACTGGTTGGCTGATGTCTGCGAAGAGACTGAGGGTTGTATTACTGGTGTTTCCTGCTGCATCTTGTA
>MTBT01000004.1:0-8364 GCA_002282935.1 Microcystis sp. LSC13-02
TCAGTTTTTAGCTTGGTTATCGCTTTCTCCATTGTAGCTTAAAGCCGTCCTAAAAGGACGGGGTTTTAACCCAAATTTTCGATAAGTAGGGAGGCACAATTATTTGTAGGACGGGTAGTAACCCATGCAGACGTTGGGTTTCATGCTTCAACCCAACCTACGTTCATCTTATGTTTAATTCCACCCATTTACTTAGCAGGAAGTTTTCGTTAAAACATTAGTGCCAGTCTTTGGCGTATATCCGCAAAAACTGGCACTGTCCATCTACTGACTTTCATATATTTAAGGTCTTTATCTCGGCTGACCTCCTTTGAAATTATCTATAGTATTTCCTACTTTTCCCTCCTTTCCTCTATACTTAATTATTTTTTAATATTTACTTCTGTGACGATTGGTCAGGTTTTATTAAGTAATGCTGCGGATGGAGGGAAACGCCGAGAATTTGTGATAGCCATACCTCAAAATCGTGGATTGGATAAGCTTGCTCCCCCGTCAAGGGATTTACCATTGGTTTCACCAGAATGGTAAACATTCCCAGACGATTTCCCGCTAAAACATCGGTAAACAAGCGATCGCCAACCATAGCAATTTGTTGGGGGGGGAGACTCATGGCTGCCATCGCTTGCCGGAGTTTGCGTCGAGAGGGTTTCACCGCACCGAGAAGGTAGGGAAGTTGTAAATTATCAGCGATCGCACCGATCCGATTTTCGCTAAGATTATTACTTACCAACCAAATCGGTAGATAAAGACGCAAGGAATCGACCCAACGCTGTAAATCGTCAGAAACCGTCGTTTCCTGGAGGGGAACAAGGGTATCGTCCACATCGAGAATCAATCCTTTAATTTGATGCTGACTCAAAATCTCCAGACTGAGACCGAGAATCGTATCCCCTAAAATTAAATCAGGTTGTAGAATTTTTGCTCTAGTCATTAACTTCTCAAAAATAACTCGCACTGAGTCGATCGAACTCAGCTTGCTCAAAAAACCATGGACTTATTTAGTATAAATGACTGACTGCCTCTGAAAATCTGGCCCGACCAATCCTTTCACTTGGCCGCTTGAATCACCTGTAAACTGCCACCAGCGTATAATTTTTGTTGACAATCACGAAAACCGATCGCCTGTAAAGATCGGATGAGATCGGTATCGATAAACTGCCAAGCGGTATGGGTTTCAAATAATTGCAAAAATAGGGCTAAAGAAGGCCAAAAAAGCGGGTTAGTGGGTCGATGAAAATCCACGAGGGCAAAAATTCCCCCCGGTCTGAGAACTCGATACACTTCTTTGAGAATTTCCTCTAACTGCTCTGGTTCCATTTCGTGGAGAGCGGCGCTAGTATGAACAAGGGCGAATTCTCCGGCATTAAAGGGCATTTTTTCGGCTAATCCCTCCACATAATGCGCTTGCGGCACCGCTAAACTAGCTCGCTCCAGGGCCACAGGAGAGACATCTAAACCGGTACAGCGATCGGATAGGGGTACTAAATAACGGGTGGTTTGACCCGCACCACAACAGAGATCGAGGATAGGGTCATTTTTAGCGATTTTTAAACTTTCTAGGGCTAATTGCCGAAAACGGGACTCCCCACCCACTGCTAGGGCAGCCAGACGGGAGATACCATCGTAAAGCCATTGATATTGATAACTGAGGGGACGTAAAATTGTCGCCAAGATCAACCTCCAAGATTTGATTAAGTTCTATATTGTCTGTAATTTGTTTTAACGGTTCCACCGATATATTGTTAAACTTGGTAAAGAATCTGAAAATTTAAAAATTATCTGTTAACACTATGGGTCGCGTTGGGGTTCTATTATTAAATTTGGGTGGGCCGGAGCGGTTAGAGGATGTGCGTCCTTTTCTATTTAACCTTTTTTCTGACCCAGAGATCATCCGTTTACCGATCAAAGGATTACAAAAACCGTTAGCTTGGTTAATATCGACGCTAAGAGCGAGTAAATCCCAGGAAAATTACCGTCAGATTGGTGGTGGCTCCCCTTTACTCAAGATTACGGAAGCACAGGCCACGGCACTGCAACAACGTCTCAAGGAAATGGGCCGCGAGGTGAGCGTTTATATCGGGATGCGTTACTGGAATCCCTTCACCGAAGAAGCGATCGATCGGATTAAACGGGATCATATCAAAAAATTAGTCATTCTGCCCCTTTATCCCCAATTTTCCATTAGTACCAGTGGTTCCAGTTTTCGTGTGCTGGAGGAAATGTGGCAGCAGGACCCCTATCTGCGTTTGACGGAATATACTCTCATCCCCTCTTGGTACGATCATCCCACTTATCTGAGTGCTATGGCCGATCTGATCGCGCGAGAATTAGAGCAGTGTACTAATCCCGACCAAGTACATATCTTTTTTAGCGCCCATGGTGTCCCCCAAAGTTATGTGGAGGAAGCGGGAGATCCCTATCAAAGGCAAATTGAAGAATGCACTAGGGCGATCATGCGTACGCTCAACCGACCCAATCAGTACACTTTAGCCTATCAAAGTCGCGTCGGTCCGGTGGAATGGCTAAAACCCTATACTGAAGATGCTTTGAAAGAGTTGGGAGAGCAGGGAATTAAGCATTTACTGGTCGTGCCGATTAGCTTTGTCTCGGAACATATCGAAACTCTGCAAGAAATCGATATAGAGTACCGAGAAGTGGCGGAAGAAGCGGGAATTGAACATTTTCAGCGAGTACCGGCTCTTAACACTCACCCGATGTTTATCGAATCTCTCTCCCAGTTAGTGGTAAAATCCCTAGACGAGAAACCCACCACTTTCGAGCAAATTACCCGTCCGAAAGCGAATATGAAAATGTATCCCCAGGAGCGTTGGGAATGGGGGATGACAACGGCAGCCGAGGTGTGGAATGGTCGATTAGCGATGATCGGTTTTCTGGCAATTATTAT
Source organism: Microcystis sp. LSC13-02 (assembly GCA_002282935.1). GTDB lineage: Bacteria > Cyanobacteriota > Cyanobacteriia > Cyanobacteriales > Microcystaceae > Microcystis. The sequence continues at coordinate 2,906 of MTBT01000004.1, forward strand.
CGAATTAATTACTGGTCAAGGACCGTTACATTTTGTTGGTTTATTATAACCCCGATCTTCGCTGCAATTGCCTTTGACGGTAATTTCTCACCCTGTGTAACTACCAAAACAAGGTTGGGTTTAACTATATTTAACCCAACCATTGGCGATTTTATTTTCTCTTAGGACATCATATTAGCAGAACGAACATTAACGTTAACTTCTAGCTTGCCATTGCCGAGCATATCTAACCCGGTGACGCTAAACAGATTAGCTTTAATGCCCCTTTCCTGAAAATTAGCCAGTAATTCCTTGATGAGAACCTCTTCCACTTTCGCCTCATCATCTGCTAGGGCTTGGACAATTTTAGCGGCAAAAGAGCCAATTTTTGCGCTTAATATTTCTTCCACATTGGTAATCTCGATAATAACCATTGATTTTTCTTCTTAGTAGAGGATAAATAGCTTGACAAGCCAATAAGAACAGAATTTGCGAGAAAATAGAGCTGCTCTCATCTTAGGAATCAGTATAACCTGCACTGTTCCCCCCCAAACGTAAATTCCCACCCATAAGGAGATTACTGCATGATAAACCTAGAGACCCTGGAAGGTTGGTTAAATGCCCCGGTGGAAAATGAGCGACTAGAATTTAAAGAAGCTAAAAATCAATTTGATACGATCAAACTGATGAAATATTGCGTCTCCCTTGCTAATGAAGGAGGTGGCTATTTTATCCCACATTCCGCATCCTACCCGCTAAAAATCCCTTTTTTGTCAGGAAAAAATTGAGCAGCGACCCCGAAATAGTGGTAATAGTATTGAAGGAGTGGTCTTAAAAGTGATGATATGACTGACCAGAATGGCGTGTTAGTAGAAGAACAAAGCGAGGATATTACCAGTTTAGCGAGTCGATTAGCCACCGAGTCGCCGAAAAATCAATTACAAATCCTGACACAATTAGCCGGGGTCGGAGAAGCTGGCCTAACTGTATTAAGAGATTTTTTATTGGCTATGCGCCCGACTCCTGTTAATCTGGTGACAGGTAAGGCTTATCAATTGCTATACCAAGATAATAGCGCTCAGAGCCAGGAATTTTTAGCTAATTATTTCCCCACGGGTGTTGTTCCCCTCGATAGTGCTAAAGGTATCGATTATCGACTTTTACAGGAATTATTGGCTAAACAGGATTTTCAAACTGCTGATAGTCTCACCCGTCAAAAACTCTGTGAATTAGCAGGAGAAGGAGCAATACAGAGGAAATGGGTCTATTTTACGGAAGTAGAAGCTTTTCCCGGTGTAGATATTCAGACTATTGATCATCTTTGGTTAGTTCATTCGGAAGGAAAATTCGGTTGGTCGGTACAGCGCAAATTATGGATAGGTGTGGGACAAGATTTCCCGAAACTCTGGCCGAAAATTGGTTGGAAAAATGGCAATAATTGGACAAAATACCCCCAAGAATTTATCTGGGATTTAAGCGCTCCCGTGGGTCATTTACCCCTGTTAAATCAACTGCGCGGGGTGAGAGTGGCTGCCTCTTTATTCTCCCATCCCGTCTGGAGTGAAAAATAGATTGAGGGCATTTGGCCTCGGGTAGATCAGCTTTCTACATTTTCGGGACGATTTCCTCTAAGGCCGCTTCTAGATTAGGATAACGATAGTCAAAACCGAGCGCTTGTGTGGCTTTTGGCAGCACTTCTTGACCTTCTAAGACGATTTTTGCTCCTTCTCCCAAGAGAATTTCGAGGGCAAAATCTGGCACTGGCAACCAAGAAGGACGATTCATTACTTCCCCTAAAATCTGACAGAATTCTTTCATCCGGACGGGATTGGGTGCAGTAGCGTTGAAAGTACCGCTAATTTCTGGGCGATCGAGACAATAGATAATTAAATTAATTAAATCATCCCGATGAATCCAAGAAAACCACTGACGACCGCTGCCAATCGGACCGCCGGCAAACAGTTTGAAGGGTGGGATCATTTTCCCTAAAGCACCCCCATTGCCTAAAACAATACCCGTGCGAAGAATGACTAAACGAGTGCCGTAATCTTCAACTTTTTGGGCGGCTTTTTCCCACTTTTTACAGACATCTGCCAGAAAATCGTCACCGGGAGGGCTATTTTCGTCAAAACTAGCGGTTTCACTGGTTCCATAGTAACCGATCGCCGAGGAGTTAATTAAAACTTTCGGTTTCTGGTCCGCCAGTGCGGTCGCAACGCGCTCGCTACGCGAGATCGCCTCGACAATTTTCTCGGTGCCGATTTCCCGACTAGCGACGATTGCTCGTTTTGCTTCACCGGTCCAGCGTTCCGAAATCGGTTCTCCCGCTAGATTAATCACCGCGTCACATCCGGAAATCTCTTTTTGCCAATCCCCCGATTCTGTGGCGATATAGGGAATAATCTCTATCTTAGGATAGATTGACTTTGGGTAAATTCTTCGGGTTTTATCGGGATTGCGCGTCAAAATTAGGATGTCATCGTCGCGATCATAGAGTTTGACCACTAACCGACTACCCACAAATCCCGTCGCCCCAGTAATCGCTATTTTCATGGTTTCTTGACTAAATTTATCCTTATTTTAGCTCGTTTTTAACTATCAGAATTCAGGAGTCGGTTGTCAGTCCCGATGAAAAAATTTTCACCCCCACAGATGAAAGAGGTTTCCTTCCCTACACCCCACACCCCACACCCTACACCCTCTTTCAAGCCACTCCCCATCACCCCACTTCTCACTTATCCTGATACCCCATCCCGTTGGCTGCCGCATAACGATTCATAAAGCGCAGAAAACGCTCCCAGTGTTCATCGGTGATTTCAAAACCACATTCTACCCGTTGAATTTCATCCCCTTCATCTCCTCCAAAAATAAACTTAGTCGAGTTGGGAATAACTATAATCACTCCTTCCTCATCGGTGAGACGGAGATCGCCGTAGGTACGGGTGGTGAAACTTTGGAAACGTTCGATCGCTTTCAGGGTTTTAAAAGTCATCAGGACATTGCGAATCCCGGTACTTTTATTTTTGCGGAGACTAACACCGCTTAATTCTTCTGATAAACCGACAAAAAACTCGATCGTGGGAGTGTTCATAGGTGTGGGTATAAAATTTTAGTTATTGATTTTCTCTTAATTACTTTTGATGGGAAAAAAGTAGTTCATGACTACTAAGTAAAGTAACCATGAACCGAAAAACAAGCTATTCCGCTTCTCCACCTTGGATTTTGAGGAGAAGAAAACCCCAAGCTAATCCGACGAGGACGAGAACGATCGCCACGATCGCCCCATTAAATAACATACTTTCTGCGGTCATGGTGATTGCTCCTGAGCCTACAATAATCGATCAACAGATCAATGGTATTTTAACCTACGAAGGCGATCGACTGCAGCCAGACTAGGGCAAAATTGCGGGGAAAAATCGGCAAATAAATTTGAGAACTTTCTTAGTATATATGTTCTAGTAAGCCTGCCCCTCTCCTCAAGGAAGGATGCTCAACCCCATGCTAGATATTTTTAATAATATCTTTATATTTGCCGCCGCTACTTTGTGTTAACGTTTTATCTGATTAATTCTCCACTTATACTAGAAAAATTAAGTATTGATAACTATTGGTGATGACTGGTAAAAAATCATTTATGCTCAAGATCAAGTTAATATTATTTTTAGGTTTGTTGCTGCTGAGTTGTCAATCGACTAATCTCAATGGTAATAATAGTTCGATGGCTCAGATTACGACTGAGAATCAAGGGCAAATATTACCGATCACGGCCAAAGCAAATATTAATGGTGAGATGATTGAGTTAGAAGTGGCTCAAACCCCGGAACAACAGGCCAAGGGTTTAATGTATCGCTCGTCTTTGGAGAAAAATCGCGGTATGCTATTTCCCTTTGCACAACCTCTGATGGCAGGGTTTTGGATGAAAAATGTCTCGATTCCTCTAGACATGATTTTTCTAAAAGATGGTATAGTAAAAGCAGTTTTGCTGAATGTCCCCCCTTGTGCTGTGGATCCTTGTCCTGTCTATGGGCCAAACACCATGGTTAATCAAGTAATCGAACTAGCTGGGGGTCGAGCGAAAGAATTAGGAGTGAAAGAAGGAGATAAAATTAAGATTGAGTCTATCTCAAGACCTTGATTTTTGAAAATGGTGTTAACTTTCTTATAGAAGGTGTTCCTTGTCTGGAAATATAAGTATGGCTTTTAGAAGCTATTACGCATTTATACTGTTTAAAATCTAACCATATCGATTAAGATTTTTATAGTCTATCAAGTCATAGATTGAATAATCTTTACCCTTGCTATAGATTAAACAGAGACAAAATTCTGCTCGATCTAACGGGACTATCTTAAGAGAGCCAGCGATTTTTAGGAAAGCGCTCTCTATCATCGAGATAGCTTAGATACAGAAAAAACGGTCGCGAGACTAACTGTCCTTGAAACCGATCAGGTAGTGTTTTGTTAAAATCACGAGATATACTATACTATTGAGGAAAAAAATCCCCCTATGTCCACGATTGCCTATTCCCAATTCCGACAATTTCTACAAGAGGAATTGTCCCTTCCCCAAGAATCGATCGCTATGGCCGAGCGCTCGATCCAATCTGATAAAATTCATTTACCGATGATTCTCTGGCAGTACGGGTTAGTGACCTTGGAACAATTAGACAAAATTTATGATTTTCTCGAAGAGGTAGTCTAATCTTGCAATTGCTGACTATTGACAAGGAGAATAATTGCCATGGCTGCTCATAGTTTCTGGCACAGTTTGAAAATTCCGATCCCAAAAACTACCAATCATCCCTTGAGAAGTGGGTTATTTAAACCCACTTTTTTAATAACTATACAATTGAAAATTATCGATTAACTGCTCAGTCCATGAAACCCCATGACCAATTTGCCAAAAATTACCTTGAACAATTACTTTCTCCCTTGGGAACCGTCGAAATCAGTAAAGAAGTCAGCGATCCCGAACCAAACCGCAATTATCTGGGATTATTAGGCAGAATTGTCCTTAATACTCTCTTAATTGAACCCTATCGCAATCCTCCCAACCGTAGCGAGATTCGTAATTGTTTAGCGAAACTTTTGACAATTTTAGCCGAACTGCAAAGACAAGCTAAACGGGAAAATCAGAGCTACAATGAAGACAATGCCCCTCGTTTGTGGATTTTATCCCCTTCCGCTGGTATCACTGTTTTAGAAGGATTTGGGGCAAAATTAGACCCAGATTGGCCAGAAGGAGTCTATTTTTTTCCCTCGCTTTATCGCACGGCAATTATCGCTATTAATCAATTGCCTGTGACTCCTGAGACTCTTTGGTTAAGATTATTAGGACGGGGAAAAACTCAAAACCAAGCGGTGCGAGAATTGTTAGAATTACCTCAAGGTAATGCTTTCCGGGAAAATGTACTGGAATTATTAATTAGTTGGCGGGTTAGTATGGAAATAAATAACATCCTAGAAACTGAAGATAGAGAGGT
>MTBT01000004.1:8427-12226 GCA_002282935.1 Microcystis sp. LSC13-02
TGGAATCTATTCCCCGTTTGCTTGCTTTGGGTTTAAGTGTGGAACAAATCGCTCAAGCTTTGGATTTAGACTTAGAACAAGTCCGACAAGCGGCGCGAGAGTAAAGGTGGAGAGTTAAAACGCAAAAATGCCACAATGGATAAAATAGGCATTTTCTGACTAACTGACATCTTCTATGAGTAACCACCTAAGCGGAAGCGAGATTCGCCAGCGATTTTTAGACTTTTTTGCGGCCAGAAACCATAAAATTCTCCCTAGTGCCTCTCTAGTCCCAGAAGACCCCACCGTTTTGCTGACTATTGCGGGAATGCTCCCTTTTAAACCGATTTTCTTAGGGCAAAAGACCCCAGAATTTCCCCGCGCTACCACTTCCCAAAAATGTATTCGCACCAACGATATCGAAAATGTCGGCCGGACTGCTAGACATCATACTTTTTTTGAGATGTTGGGCAATTTTAGCTTTGGTGATTATTTTAAAGAACAAGCGATCGCCTGGGCCTGGGAATTGTCCACAGAAGTTTTTAACCTTCCCCCGGAAAGATTAGTCGTTAGTGTCTTTAGGGAGGATGAGGAAGCTTTCGCTATCTGGCGCAATAAAATCGGTATTCCTGCCCATCGTATCCAAAAAATGGGCGAAGAGGATAACTTTTGGGTATCGGGTCCCACGGGTCCCTGTGGTCCCTGTTCGGAAATTTACTACGATTTTCACCCAGAATTAGGGGATAAAACCATCGATTTAGAGGATGATAGCCGTTTTATCGAGTTTTATAACCTCGTCTTCATGCAGTATAACCGCGACGCGGATGGCAATCTGACACCCCTAGCGAATAAAAATATCGATACGGGGATGGGTTTGGAACGGATGGCGCAAATCCTGCAAAAAGTCGCCAATAACTACGAAACTGACCTAATTTTCCCGATTGTCGCCGAAGCGGCCCGGTTAGCAGCCATAGACTACCAGAAAGCGGACGAAAAAACGAAAGTTTCCCTAAAAGTCATCGGCGATCATGTGCGTTCGGTAGTACACATGATAGCGGATGGTATCTCAGCATCGAATACTGACCGAGGTTACGTCCTGCGTCGTCTGATTCGGAGAGTAGTACGGCACGGGCGTTTAATCGGTATTGAAGGTCAATTTATCACCAAAGTGGCGGAAGTTGCGATCGCTCTTTCCGAGTCCGTCTATGGCAATGTTCGGGAACGAGAAACGGTGATCAAGGCAGAATTAGAGCGAGAGGAAGCGAGATTTTTAGAAACCCTAGAAAGAGGCGAGAAACTGCTCGAATCGATTCTAGAAAAAGAAAAAAGCCAGATTTCGGGAGTCGATGCCTTTACCCTTTATGATACCTATGGCTTCCCCCTCGAACTCACTCAAGAAATCGCCGAGGAGCAGGGTTTAAGCGTCGATACGGCGGGTTTCGAGCAGGAAATGAAAAAACAGCAGCAAAGATCAAAAGCCGCCCACGAAACCATAGATTTGACGGTACAGGGCAGTTTAGATAAGCTGGCGGAACATATTCACCCGACGGAATTTCTCGGTTATACGGATTTGCAAGCAACCGCAACAGTAACGGCAGTTTTGGTCGCCGGTAAAACGGTGGAATCGGCCGCATCAGGCACTGAGGTGCAGGTAGTTCTCGATAAAACCCCTTTTTATGCCGAATCGGGTGGACAAATCGGTGACAAGGGTTATTTAACCGGCGATAATCTGGTTATCCGCGTTGAGGATGTGCAGAAAGAATCGGGGATTTTTATCCATTTTGGTCGGATTGAGCGGGGAATTGTCACCACTGGCGATACAATTAATGCTCAGATCGATCGCTCCTGTCGTCGTCGCGCCCAAGCTAATCATACCGCCACCCATCTGCTACAATCGGCCCTGAAAAAGCTTGTCGATGGGGGGATTTCCCAAGCAGGTTCCCTCGTCAATTTCGATCGCCTCCGTTTTGATTTTAACTGTCCTCGTCCCCTGACTAGCGCTGAATTGCAACAGGTGGAAGAACAGATTAACACTTGGATTGCCGAAGCGCATGACACCGAGATAGCGGTGATGGGATTGGAAGAAGCGAAGCAGAAGGGAGCTATTGCCATGTTTGGCGAGAAATACGGCTCAGAAGTGCGAGTCATCGATATTCCTAGCGTTTCTATGGAATTATGCGGGGGAACTCACGTTAAAAATACCGCCGAGATCGGTTTATTTAAAATCATCTCCGAGACGGGAATCGCCGCGGGAATTCGTCGCATCGAAGCGGTGGCTGGCCCTGCCGTGTTAGCATACCTGAATGAACGGGATCAGGTGGTGCGGGATCTGTGCGATCGCTTTAAGGTCAAACCTCTGGAAATTCCCGATCGCATTACGGCCTTACAATCAGAGTTAAAGGGGACACAAAAGCAGTTAGAAACGATTAAACAGGAGTTAGCCCTAAATAAATCGGATGCTTTGCTATCTCAAGCCGAATCTATCGGCGAATTTAAGCTATTAGTCGCTTCTTTGGGCGATATTGATGCTAATGCTTTGATGGCCGCAGCCGAAAGACTACAGCAAAAATTAGGGGAAGGGGCAGTGGTTTTGGCCTCGACTCCCGCAGCTGATAAAGTGAGTTTAGTGGCCGCTTTTAGTCCCCTGGTGATTAAAGATAAGGGTTTACAAGCGGGTAAATTTATCGGTGCGATCGCTAAAATCTGCGCTGGTGGTGGTGGTGGTCGTCCCAATTTAGCTCAAGCTGGGGGACGAGATGCTAGTAAGTTAAGCGAAGCTTTAGCTAAGGCCAAAAGTCAGTTAACTAGCAGTTTACAATAGTTTTAAGGGTGGGCATTTTGTCCACCTTTAAAAAATTAGTTATCCTATCTGTGTGATTGGTAAAAATAATATGGAACTACTGATCAAGAATTTGGGATCAATTAGAAATAATAATCAAACCATAGATTTAACCAAGAAGTTTTATACTTTTATTGGTTACAATAATAGTGGCAAAACCCTAGTTTCTCAGCTTTTATGGACAATTTTTAATCATGACAATATTAGAAAGTTTTCCGAAAATACCCAAATTGATTCTTTAGTAATTGACCCTGAAAAACCTATTAAGATTAATCAAGAATTAATCGATGAGATTCTCAATAAATTTAGCCGATTTATTGAAAAAGAAGTTGTTAACACTTATAATCTTGATGCCAGTATTAAAGAAACGATCATTGGTTCCAATAAATTAATTTTTCAAGCGGATATTAAAGAATTTAAAGATAAAAGCTTCAGATCAACCTTTGTTGTTGACAATGATCTGGAGTATTTACAGATTAGCAAGGGCAAAGGTAGCCTAACAATAAATATAAAAGAACCTAATATACCTGAAAAAGTATTTGATCAAATACCCAGAGACTTTTTTGAGAGAGCTAAACCATCCAAGGAATCAGTAATTATTTCGTCAGTAATAACAGTGCTTTTGTCTCAGACAGAAGATACTTTTTTTATCCCCGCTAGTCGTAGCTTTTTTCCTGTTTTCTACCAGTACATTTATGAGATAGAGAGAAATAAAAGAAGTGAGTATAATCGTCGATTGCAAGAATTAATAGAAAATATTGATGATGATAGTGACACTAATAAAAATATATTCAAACGTCTTCAAGAACAATTACCCAAAAGGTCTTATACAGAACCAATGAATAAAGTGATTGAATCGCTTTATTCTCTCAATACCAAGAAAGAAATTAATTAGGGTTTGCTGAAAAAGTTTTTCGGTGGTGGTAGGAGTCAGGAGTCAGGAGTCAGGAGTCAGGAGTTTCAGGCTTTGTTGCCCTTGTT
>MTBT01000004.1:12326-13397 GCA_002282935.1 Microcystis sp. LSC13-02
CAATCCTATTTTCTTGCACTAACATCGGACTTTAACAGGTCAAAAGCTTTATTTTAAAAGGGTTTTACCATTATTCAGCAGACCCTAATTAAGTTTATAATTCTCTGATTGAAAAGATGAGCGGATTAATGGGAGGAGAAATCACGATTTCTAGTCTGGAATCGATCGCACCTATTCAATTTTCTTTCAAATTCGATGAAACCAAAGATTTACCGATGTATTTAGCTTCATCTTCGGTAAATCAATTGACTCTCTTGTATCTTTATCTCAAATATTGGGCCAAGGAAAAAAACAATTTTTTGATGATAGATGAACCAGAAGTTAATTTGCATCCCGAAAATCAAATTCGCTTAATGGATATTTTAGTTCAATTTGTCACCGAGCATGATAATCGAGTTTTGATCACCACCCATAGCCCGATTTTAACCGATATTCTGGTTCTTCGTTACTTGGTATGGTTCGATCAGGGGGCAGAAATCGGCTAAATCCTTATCTGGCAAGGGACTTAATTGATTAGCTCGTTATAACTCCCGTCCATTGCATAACACAAACCGAAGAACCGATATTCTCAACAATTATGTTTATCTTCATACCTTAAAAAGTTATGATGTTGATGTCACAAAAATTATTGAAGATAATCAATTAAAAAATTTAAATCCAGAAATTTCAATTGCTAAAGAAGACTTGGGAGTGTACTTTTTCACGGGTGATAAAATTATTGACTATGGAACCAGTCAATATGGTGTTTATTTTCGTAACTTTAAAGAAGTTATCAACTCTGTGCAGAAATCTGGAGAAATTTTAACCAATCATATCTATTTAGCAGAGAATGAGTAAGTCTAACTCAAAAAAAGAAATATTTTCCCTTAGACAAGAGTTTCATCAAGCTTTAGAAAAATGGGATTTTATTCAAGAAATATCCCTTAGTCAGGATGCGTGTATTGAAATTCAAGAAACAAATAAGAGCGATTTAAAGAAAGTAGTTAGGGCTTGCTGAATAATGGTAAAACCCTTTTAAAATAAAGCTTTTGACCTGTTAAAGTCCGATGTTAGTGCAAGAAAATAGGATTG
>MTBT01000005.1 GCA_002282935.1 Microcystis sp. LSC13-02
AAGTTAGTCCCACCCGCGCCTATCGTAACCTGATCGATCGTCTCGGCGCTTGTGTCACTCTCCGGCAAAAAATTCGCACTTGGGTTTCCTTAAGTCGCGATCGTCAGCAAGCGGTGGCCGATGTCTTGCAAGAAATTATTCAAGAGATGTTAAATAGCGATCGCTATCTGCAATCCCAGTTAGCATGGATCGCTCGTTGTACCAACGATCAAGCTACTCGCGATCGGCTGCTGTTAGCCACCCTAGAGGAATACGCCCTGCGTCCGATCCGCAATCAACCCCTGTTAGCCTATCGTTTTGTTAATTATCTCCGTTGTCAAGCGAAAAGCGGTATCACTAATGTGCCGCGGGAAGAAATGATCCGGATTCTCTCCGATGAAATTCGTGACGATGAGGGGGAAAATAGCTTAAGTTTAGTGGATCAAAATGCGATCGCTACCTACGAAGATGAACGCACTGGCCAAGAAGCGCAAATTCTCCGGGTAAAAGTTCAAGAGAGTTTTGCTAAGTATCTAGAGGAAAATGTTAGTCCGGAGGCGGTGACTTGGTTTAACCTCTATCTAGGCGGCCAAAGCCAAGATGCGATCGCCAAAGAGATGAATATTCCCATTCAACGGATTTATCGTCTCCGGGAAAAAGTTGGCTATCATGCGATTAAGGTTTTTGCCCTCAAGGAAGGGGCAGAATTAATCAGTGAATGGTTAGAAATCAGCCCGAAAGAGCATAATTTTGGCTTAACTCTCAGTCAATGGCAAATTTACTATGCAGCCCTTTCTCCCACGGGTAAAAGCGTTATCGATGGCTTAAAAGCGGGTAAAACCCTTGAGGAAATCGCCAGCGAATTAAACTGTAAACGCACGCAAGTGGTCAAAGAATGGACGCAACTTTATCTAAGCGCCCAAAGTCTCAGGACAAAAACCTAATCAGTAATCAGTAATCAGTGATCAGTAATCAGTGATCAGTAATCAGATGCGAGTTTTAAGTGAGTGGTATTCAGTGAGAAGTATTATAGTCATTTCAGATAAGTCTGATACAGTCTAGACCGATCAAACCCTTATCAACTCTGGCATTCATATTCTCAATCTTAATTGAAATGACTATAAATGGCAGTTTCCTACTGTCTTTTCACTGATTTTTGATTTTTGACTTCAAAAAATATGTGGATTATTAGCAAAAAAGTCGGGGTATTTACCCATTATTTAACCCCTACGGGTACATTTACCCCCAGCATCGACAAAGCCAGTAAATTTTCTGCTCGGGAAATGGCGGATATTATGGCTAAAAAATACGGGGGAATAGTCGAGGCAATGAAATAATTATGACCATTGGCATTTGGATTTTAGGTGATCAATTATGGACAGGACAAGCTGCCTTAGCTAATCGTCAAACCTATGCACGGGAAACACCGGTTATTTTAATTGAATCCCACAATCATATTCGACAAAGACCCTATCATCAGCAAAAATTAGTTTTAATCTGGTCGGCGATGCGTCATTTTGCCGAAGAATTAAAAACTTTAGGATGGTCTGTAACCTACGAAGTTGCTGAAGATTTTGAACCGATTTTATCTGCTTGGATTGAACGATTAGGCATTAAAGAATTACAGATTATGATGCCTAATAATTTACCTTTTCTTAGATTAATCAAAAATCTGAATTTAGACTGTGTTATAACCCTAATTGATAATAATCACTTTCTCTGGACTAGGACAGATTTCAATAATTGGGCTAAATCTCGTAAAAGACTATTACTAGAGGATTTCTATCGAGAAAGTCGTAAAAAATGGCAGATTTTAATCGAGGATAATCAACCGATAGGAGGACAATGGAACTTTGATAAACAAAACCGCAAACCGCCCAAGGATGGATTAAAAACTGCTGCTCCTCTTTGGTTTGAACCCGATGAAATTACCCTTCAGGTTATCGCTGATGTGGAAGCTTTAGATATTCCTAAATATGGAAAAATCAAACCTTTTCGCTGGGCAGTAAACCGCAGACAAGCTTTACAGGTTTTGGAGCATTTTATCACTAATTGTCTGCCTAACTTTGGCCCCTACCAAGATGCGATGATAACGGGAAAAGAAACCCTCTGGCATTCCCTATTATCTCCCTATCTTAATCTAGGATTATTAACGCCATTGGAAGTGATTCAAGCGGCAGAAATTGCCTATAAAAAAGATAATTTAGCCCTAAATAGCATCGAAGGATTTATCCGTCAGGTGTTGGGATGGCGGGAATATATGCAGGGAATTTATCATTATCTGGGAGAAGATTACGCTAATCATAATTGGTTTGAGCATCAACAACCCTTACCGGCTTTCTTTTGGGATAGTAATCAAACCGAGATGAATTGCCTCAAACAAGTATTATCACAGGTGGAAAATACCGGTTATGCCCATCATATTCAAAGATTAATGATTTTGAGCAATTTTGCCTTAATTTTTGGTTGCTCTCCCCCAGCAGTTGAGAACTGGTTTCATAGTGTTTTTATCGATGCCTACGATTGGGTAATGCAGACTAATGTGTTGGGAATGGGACAATTTGCCGATGGGGGAATTCTCGCCTCTAAACCCTACGCCGCCTCGGCCAACTATATTGATAAAATGAGTGATTATTGTCGGGGTTGTGTGTATAAAAAAAATGAACGAGTCGGGGATTTAGCCTGTCCTTTTAACTTTCTTTACTGGGATTTTTTGGCACGACATCGAGAAAAATTAAAGTGCCAAGGTCGAGTTAATATGATTTTAGGTCATCTCGATCGAATGTCGGCAGATGAACTTAATCAAATGCGCTGCCAGTCCAACCAATTAAGAGCTATCAGTTGTCAGGAGTCAGGAGTCAGGAGTCAGGAGGTGATAGGGAGATAGGGTTTTGGGGTGATAGGGTTTTGGGGTGATAGGGTTTTGAGGTGATAGGGTGATGAGACAACTTCCCCACTTCCCCACTTCCCCACTTCATAATTCATAATTCATAATTCCCATCTTCCCACTTCCCCACAACCAAAACCCACTACGATAATTGCTATATGAGTAAATCTAAGGAAAAAAACCGGATTGCCTATCAGGAATTTGGAGATCAAAGTAATTCCCAAGCTTTTGAGCGTTCCATTCCTGAATTACCCCCGAATCAGCAGAATTTGCGAGTACAAACCTCCCGCTCTGGTCGGGCGGGAAAAACCGTTACCATAGTTACAGGTTTTCAATGTCAAACCGAAACTCTGACTAAATTATTAAAACAGTTAAAAACTGCTTGCGGAACGGGTGGTACAGTTAAAGAAAATGCCATTGAGATCCAAGGAGATCATCGCCAAAAAATTCTACAAATTCTCATTGAGTCGGGTTACAAAGCCAAAATTAGCGGAGGATAGCTAAAAATCATGATTCCCTCTTGGTTGCTTATCGGTGTCGTGGGATTTTTGGTCGCGTTAGGTGGGGGATTACTTAATTCTCGGGATGTACGTTGGTTTGCGCGATTGCGTCGTCCCGATTGGTTAACCTTTGAAAGATTAATCCCTCTTATCTGGACAATTATCTATATTTGTGGGGCAATTTCTGCTTATTTAGTCTGGGAAGCGCAACCGGCTAATCGCTGGTTTTTGATGGCTTTTTATCTGTTGGTGGAATTGACTATTACTGCCTATACTCCCGTCACCTGTAAACTACGCAGTCTCAAAGCGGGAACGATTATCGGAGGTACGGGTTTTTTCTTGGGTTGTCTTCTGGCGCTATTGGTTTTCCCTGTTTCTTCTTGGGCGGGCATCCTACTCCTACCCTACCTGATTTGGAGTCCGATCGGTACCTATGTGACTTGGGAAATGATCCATCTCAATCCTAGGGATGTATAGAAAGGTAAAGTGGGATGGGTTAAAAATTAACCCATCCCACAGATCTTATTGCCATCTACCAACTTGAAAATCTAGACTGTTTTTTCCGCTCTAACTCGCTCTACCTTTACCTTGCGAGGACTGGAGCAATCAAGGAAGTTAGGAACCTCCTGACGACAGCGAGGACAATACCAATAGGCACGACCAACCCCAAGGTGACGAAGGGTAATTCCCGAACACATAGGGCAGCTGTGCATGGATTGTTAGACTAATTTTAAACGTTTTTAAAATTGTCTTACCTCCTGAAATAATCCTAAACAAAATCGCCGCTCTTTAACTCTGACTTTAGGTATATTTCCCAGAAAATACCTAGGGATGAGGACGGAAAAGATGGGAATGTTGCGGGTGATAAAGTTGCGATCGAGTTCCTGTAATCTGGTTTAAAGCGGGACTAATTAGATAAAGGGTAGTTCTAGTTAAATTTTCTCGATGGGTTAATTGGGCCATCTCTGACAGGGGGACAACCCAGATTTTTTCGTCGGGCCAACTGAGACGGAAACAAACGGCCACCTGTTGCTCTGGCTGGTAGTATTCTAGGAGTTTTTCCTGGGCTTTGTCAACATGACGGGCGGCTAAATATAGGCATAAACTGGCTTTATGGGCGGCTAAAGAGGCTAATTCTTCACTTTCTGGCATAGGAGATGCTTTCCCTTCCACCCGGGTTAGAATAATTGTCTGGACTAATTCCGGAATCGTTAATTCTAGGGCCAATTTGGCCGCTAATCCTTGAAAGGCACTAATTCCGGGGATTAGCTGAAAGGGGATATCCGCTGCTGTCAAAAGATGAATTTGTTCTTGGATGGCACTATAGAGACTTAAATCCCCCGATTGCAGTCGCACCACCGCTAAACCCCGACGCACGCGATCGATCATTAAAGGGATAATTTCCTCTAGGGTGATGCTACTGGTGGGAATTAACTCGACATCTTTACGAGTGTCCTCAAGAATCTGTTTGGGGACGAGGGAATTAGCAAAGAGGATAACATCGGCTTTTTGGAGAATTTTATAGGCTTTTACTGTCAATAATTCTGGATCTCCTGGGCCAGCACCAATAAAATAGACGGCCGGGAGGAGAGGAGAGGAGTCAATTAAAGTCATACTAAATCCTGTTTAAAAGGGGTGTGGGGTGTGGGGTGTGGGGTGTGGGGTGTGGGGAAGGAAACCTCTTTCATCTGTGGGGGTGAAAATTTTTTCATCGGGACTGACTCGGAGAATACTGTCTCCTGAATACTGAATCCGATTATTAACCTGAACATTTGTATTTAATTACGGTGAAACTGACTATACAATATTAATGATAAAGCACGGTCAGCATTGACAATGATTAGCGATCAGTCCCTCCCCCCCCAAAATATTGAAGCGGAAGAATCTATCTTAGGTGGTATTTTACTAGATCCAAAAGCGTTAGGTAGAATCAGTGATTTTTTAATTCCAGAAGCTTTCTATGTGAAAACCCATCAAGATATTTATCGTGCGGCGCTTGCTTTACAAGGGAAGGGAAAACCGACGGATTTAATGACGGTTAGCAGCTGGTTACAGGATAATTATCTGCTGGAAGAAATCGGGGGAATGCCGCGATTGTTACAATTAATTGAGCGCACTGTCTCGGCTGCCAACATCGATCGCTATGCTGAATTAGTGATGGATAAATATATGCGTCGTCAGTTAATTTCCACCGGGGGAGAAATTATTGAGTTAGCCAGGGATACGACGCTAGAATTAGAAAATGTTTTCGATGAATCGGAACAAAAGATTTTTCGTCTCACCCAAAAACGACCCCAAGAGGGTTTAATTTTTCTGGGGGATACTTTAATTGAGACTTTTAACGAAATTGAGAAAATGCAGGAGACGACCACTCTACCCGGTATCGAAACTCAATTTTATGATCTCGATGCGATGACCAGTGGTTTACAACCCTCGGATTTAGTTATTATCGCGGGTAGGCCTTCCATGGGAAAAACTTCTTTTGCTCTTAATATTGCCTATAATATCGCTCAACAGAATTTACCTGTGGCTGTCTTTAGTTTGGAGATGTCCAAGGAACAATTAGCCCAACGTTTGTTATCGAATGAGGCTAAAATCGAAAGTAATCGGATTCGATCGGGCCGTTTGGGACAAAATGATTTAGAGAAGGTTCTTGGGGGACTAGAAAAGTTATTAAATTTGCCCATATATATCGATGATAGTGCCAATTTAAGTGTAATTCAAATGCGTTCCCAAGTGCGGCGTTTACAGGCAGAAAAAAAGGGGCAAATGGGATTAGTTTTAATCGATTATCTGCAATTAATGGAAGGGGGAGGTGATAATCGTGTTCAGGAACTTTCCAAAATTACCCGCAGTCTTAAGGGTTTAGCGAGAGAAATTCATGCTCCGGTAATTGCTCTTTCTCAGTTAAGTCGCGCTGTGGAATCTCGCAATAATAAAAGACCGATGATGTCCGATTTACGCGAGTCGGGATGTTTAGCGGGTGATAGTTTAGTTGAGTTAGCCGATCCTCGTGCTAAAGTGCCAATTTGTCAGTTAGTTAATTGCTCTAATTTTACGGTTTTTGCTCTTAATGAGGAAACAATGAAATTAGAAAAAGCACTGGTAACTAAGGTCTTTTCTACAGGATTTAAGCCAGTTTTTCGATTAACAACTCGTTTAGGTCGCACGATTAGAGCTACAGGCAATCATAAATTTTTGACTGTCCAAGGTTGGCAAAGATTAGATGAATTAAATATCGGTAATTATATCGCTTTACCTCGCTCTCTGAGTAATTCAGATCTAAGGTTTAATTGGGATGAAGTTATGGCAATTCAAGCGGATGGAGAGACAGAAGTGTATGATTTAACAGTAGATAAATTACATAACTTTATTGCCAATAATATCATCGTCCATAATAGTATCGAACAGGATGCGGATTTAATTATGATGTTATACCGAGATGAATATTATAACCCCGATAGTCCCGATCGAGGTGTGGCCGAAGTAATTATTACTAAACACCGTAACGGTCCCACCGGCACAATTAAGCTACTTTTTCAACCAGAATTTACCAAGTTTCTTAATCTTAAACAAAGTCGCTCTAATTATTAAAATGAAAGCAACTATTAATTATAAAACTCCCAATTGGCTCTTAATACTTTTGGCAATTATCCTAACTCTCGGTGTGGTTTTTCGTTTTGCGAATATCGATAAAAAAATCTATTGGCACGATGAATCCTACACCACCATTAGAACCACTGGTTATCAAGCAAAGGAAATCGCTGATACTATCTTTCAAAATCGTCTTTTATCTACCACAGAATTAGGAAAATTTCAGCAACTGAAACCCGAAAGTAATGTTGTTGATACAATTAAATCTCTCGCTAAAGAAGACCCTCAACACCCACCTTTATACTTTATTATTTCTCGCTATTGGGAAAAAATATTCGGTTTTTCTCCCGTTTCTTCCCGCAGTTTAGCGATTGTTTTTAGTCTTCTCTCCCTGCCATTTATTTACTATCTATCCCTAGAATTATTTGCGGCAAAGTTAACGGCAATTTTAGCAGTAATTTTCTTGGCACTCTCTCCAGTTGATATAATATTTGCTCAAATGTCTCGTCAGTATAGTCTTTTGGTTCTGTTAACTATAATCAGTCAATTACTGCTGTTAAAATGCCTCAAAAAAAGAACTATTGTTAATTGGTCTTTATATACCCTATCTAATACTCTCGGACTCTACACCCATCTCTTTTTTATTCTCAACTTATTTGCTCAAGCAGCCTTTATACTTTGGTATCTTGTTATGAAACCAGAGCGAAAAAATAACTTGATATTTTTCCTGTTATCTGGGTTAACAATGATGATTTTATATATACCCTGGTTACAGGTTTTCTTAACTAACTCTCAAAGGGCCTTTAACTCCACCAGTTGGGCTGCCGTTAACTATCTCGATTGGGGATTAATCAGTAAATTATGGATTCTAGGTTTTACCTGTCTATTTAGTGATACCGACTTCGGTTTTAATAACATCTTCACCTATATATATAGACTGTTTTTTTTAAGCTTAACTATCTATGCTTTTTATCGAGTTTATCGCTATAATAACCCGATAGCTTTTACTTTTCTGATTACCTCAACCCTAGGGACTTTCCTAGCTTTAGTCATTCCAGATATAATTTTTACTACCACTAGATCAACTGTCACCCGTTATCTAATTGCATCCTTTCCCACTATCTATATAACTGTGGCTTTTTTCTTGTCACAATTGCTTAATCAAGGTAAATTTTTAGGTAAAACTATCTTGATTTTTTTGTTAACTGCTAGTATAATATCGAACTTTAATAATGCTCTTTCCGAAACCAGTTGGGCAAAAGTTCCTAGTTATTGGAATGGCGAAGTTGCCAGAAAAATCAATGCTGTACCCAATGCCATTATTATCAGCGACGAAGGTAATGACTGGACTAACTTAGGTGATTTGCTTTCCCTTAATTATCGTCTTAATTCTGATGTACAATACTTCCTGACTACCACTAACCCCGATACCGATAAGTTAAAAGAAGTCCTAGAAATTCCCCAGGTCAACTTATTTCTTTTTCGTCCTTCCAATCGTTTATTACTTGCCTTAGATCAATTCGATATTCGTCTTGATTATTTCTATCCTCAAGGTCAATTGTTGCGAGTGAAGAAATAGGCAAATATATATTTTGGGTCAATCTAGCCTGAAAGAGTTGAGCAAAGCTGGTATTATAACCAGTTAAAACCGTTAATCTTCACCTTAAAGAAATGACTTTTCTAATTCCGATCAGCGTTTGGCGGCAAATTCTTAAAAAGTTCCCTATACTACTATTCTTAGCATCTTTTCTCATAGTCCTACTCTTAGGCTATTTTTCTGCCGCTTTCTCTCAAAGTCGAGATCCTGATATCCGCGGTGTTTGGATTACCACCAACGATACAGCGATGCTGATGGACAGGGATAAACGACAACAAGCGATCGAGCAATTAGTTAATCTTAATTTTAATGCTATCTATCCCGTGGTTTGGAATTCCGGTTATGCTCTCTATCCTAGCGCGATCGCTCAACGGGAAGGAATACAGCCTTTTGTGCCTACGGGAGCGCAGGGACAAGATATCTTAGCAGAATTGGT
Source organism: Microcystis sp. LSC13-02 (assembly GCA_002282935.1). Lineage (GTDB taxonomy): Bacteria > Cyanobacteriota > Cyanobacteriia > Cyanobacteriales > Microcystaceae > Microcystis. The sequence continues at coordinate 8,994 of MTBT01000005.1, forward strand.
GGAACAAACCCGTGGAAGGGGATTATTAGTCATTCCTTGGTTTGAATTTGGATTTATGGCTCCTCCCACCTCAGAATTAGCCTTAAAACATCAGGACTGGTTAACCCAAAAACGGGACGGAGGGACCACTTGGGTAGGGGCAGCCGGGGAGGTGGTCTGGTTGAATCCTTTCCGTCCCGAGGTGCAGAATTTTCTGCGGGAGTTAGTCTTGGAAGTGGTGGGACAATACGATATTAACGGCATCCAATTCGACGATCATCTGAGTTTACCCAACGAATTCGGCTATGATCCCTATACTATCGCCCTTTATCAACAGGAAACCGAAAAAACTCCCCCGGCTAACCCCCGGGATCCCGAATGGACAAAATGGCGGGCCGATAAAATCACCGCTTTTCTGGCTAATCTCAAAGAATCAATTGAGGCAATTAAACCGAATATACTGCTTTCGATCGCCCCTAATCCCTACGAATTCGCCTATAATGGTCATTTACAGGATTGGCTCGGTTGGGTGCGGCAAGGATTAGTCGATGAGTTAATCGTACAGGTTTATCGTCCCGATCTGCCCAGTTTTCTCAAACAATTAGAGCGTCCCGAAATTCAGGAAACCCAGCAAACTATCCCCACCGGTGTGGGAGTTTTAACCGGTTTACGCAATCGACCGATTGCCCTACCCTTTATTGAAGAAAAGGTGTTGGCTGCTCGTCAACGGGGTTTAGGGGTGATTTTCTTCTTTTATGAAAGTCTCTGGCAGCAAGCTTTGGAACCTCCAGAAACCAGAAAAGCGGCAATTCAAGCGATGTTTTCGCAACCAATCACTCCCCGTCTTCCCGTGGTGGAAAATATTCCCTTAGTTAGTACGCCTGAACTAATTGACCAGCCAGGACTAACCCCCACACCTCCCCCTTTAGCGCCGGACGGTATCGAAATTCCTGTAATTCCCCCTCCGGGTAGTTAATAGCAATTTTTGCCCACAGAGTCAATGCCACTGGCCGCTTGAACCCCCCCCTGAACGGGTAACAGTCCTAGCTGGAGTGATATACCTGGACTTCCCCGTTGACAAAAAGCCATAACCTGTGCTGTAGGAGGGATTAAGAGAATTTACGATACCCCGTTACTGGGTACAAATCAGGGAAACCCCTAATAAATCTAACGCATGATTGTTGCAGTTGGGTCGGTCGAGTTATCTTAGAAAAACGATAACTTTCCTCTCTAATCGTACATTCTACTGTATTCAAGCAAATCGTCCCCAAGTCTTCTGTACAAAGTCCGAAAACTATGCACAGGGAGGTTCTCTTGATTCCGTTTTTTTCTCTCTTTAGACTGAGCGGATTCACTGCGACTCGCTTTAATCACATTAAGCAATTAATCTTTCGTCTGGTTGACATCCTCGCCGCCGTAAAACGGACGGCGATTCCTCACCACGCCACTTTTTTAGAATGGTCGCGTCAATGGGGTTGACGCTTCACGGG
>MTBT01000006.1:0-5991 GCA_002282935.1 Microcystis sp. LSC13-02
TATACTTGTCCCTAAAACTGGTTTCTAGCAAGGCTTTCAAAATAGCTTGACATAAAACCTGATTTAGGGGTTACAAAGGTGAGATGCTCCCCCCTCTTTTGTCTGTCAAACCTTGATTTATCTTTGGCTGAAACGGCGTAATTTCCTGGAAATTTCCTAAACTGACAAAAGAGGGATAATTTTCGCAAAGCAATATCGTACAAGCCTTGCTCAACCAATTCTCAATAAGGAGGATTCATTATCAATATCAACAAACAGATTAATTCAAGTGAACTAAATTAGACAAAGCCCTTGCACAGAAAGGCTTTCAGGTTTAATGATTTTTTTTTGTTTGTCAACCTGCGGAATGTGGGTATTAAATCACCCCTGGTAAAAACGATGATTTTCTTGCAGACAATTACAAAAATTTACTCTCTAGGGGAAGTGAAAATTCCTGTTCTTCGGGGCATAGATCTGGAAATTCGGTCGGGGGAATACGTGTCCATTATGGGAGCTTCGGGTTCCGGGAAATCAACCCTGATGAATATTATCGGCTGCCTCGATCGCCCGACGGGGGGACAATATATTTTAGAAGGCAGAAACTTAAAGAACTTGGACGATAACCAACTGGCCTATATTCGCAATCAGAGGATTGGCTTTGTCTTCCAACAATTTAATTTATTGTCCCGCTCCACTGCCCTAGAAAATGTCATGTTGCCGATGGTCTATGCCAATGTTCCCAAGCCAAAGCGTCGTCAAAGAGCGATGCAAGCTTTAGCTAGAGTTGGATTGGCTAATTATCTCCACAATCGGCCTAGCCAACTTTCTGGGGGACAACAACAGCGAGTCGCCATCGCCCGGGCCCTAGTTAATCGACCGGCTCTGGTGTTGGCCGATGAGCCGACGGGGGCCTTAGATACACAAACGTCCCAAGAACTGATGGATTTACTAACCGAACTCAATCAACAGGGGATCACGATTGTGATTGTCACCCACGATCCTGATGTAGCTGCCCAAACCCGCCGGGTGATCCGTCTTCAAGATGGCTTAATCGTTTTTTAGGGTGTATTGGCCTCAATCCCGTCGTAAAGCGGTAATCGGGTCTAAATGAGCGGCAGAACGGGCAGGAATTACCCCTGCTGACAAACCAACGAAAAAAGATAAGCCAAATCCACTGATTATCGACCAACCTGACAAGACAAAGGGAAATCGGAAAATCTGGGCGCTACAGAGGGCTACTAAAATTCCCAATAAGACACCGATGCCGCCGCCAGTCAGGGAAATCATCACCGATTCCGCTAAAAACTGTTGGAGGATTGCCGAACGGGTAGCCCCCACAGCTTTGCGAATCCCGATTTCCCTAGTGCGTTCCACCACGGAAACTAACATGATATTAGCGATGCCAATACCACCGACTACTAAGGAAATGCCAGCGATCGCCACCAGCATCACTGTAAACAAACCCACTACCGTGGTCAAGGTTTTGACCACATCGGTTTGGTTTCTAATGCTAAAATCATCGGCTTGAGAAGCGGCGAGATTGTGGCGCTGACGCAAAAGATTAGTAATTTGATACTCGGCATTTTTCATCTGATCTTGCTGGTCAACTTTGACATAAATGCCGTTAACAGCCTTACCACTTAAAGAATTATTGCCGACCAGACGAGAAGACATATTGCTCAGAGGAATAAAGACCTGATCGTCGCGATCGATCGAACCTTCTGCACCTTTTGGCTCAAATACCCCAATAATTTCGTAACTATTTTTTCTTTCAATCCAAAGCTTTTTACCAATAGGATTAGTATCATCGCCAAAGAGTTCTGTTAACAGATTCGAGCCTAAAATCGCCACTGGTGTCGCCTGTGCCATTTCTTCCTCGGTAAAAAATCGACCTTGGCTGAGTTCTGTATTTCTCGCTTTCATGTAGTTAAGATCGATTCCCACCACATTAGTGGCATGATTGACCTGGCCCGCTAGCACTGGTGCCGGACGCTGCAGATAGGCGGAGACCACCTGCACACCGGGAACTTGATTTTGAATAACTTTGGCATCTTCCCAGATTAAGGTACTACTGGAACCGCGGCCGAGACTAATCCCCCCGGTTCTGGCTTCTCCTGGTAAAATTTGTAAAACATTAGTACCTAGAGATTGAATTTTTTGTTCGGTGGCTTTTTGTACTCCTTGGCCTACGGAGGTGAGAGCAATCACGGAGGCAATGCCAATAATCACCCCTAACATGGTTAACAGAGTCCGCAGTTTATTACTCCAGAGAGCTTCGATCGCTATCGAGACAATTTCACCGATCGCCACGGGATGAGGATGATCAGCCTGAAGTATTTGTTTAGGTAAGTTAAGAGTCATTGAGTTCTATTTAATCTGGCTAAATGATATAGATTTATGAGCGGATAAAAGAGATATTTTCGACTTATTTGTCTTTTTTTATCTATAAATTACCTTATTTACTGTTTATAGAAGAGATTATGCTGTATTGACTGCGGCTTTCCCGTCCGATAGCATTGCCGATAAAAACCCTCACTTAGGGAAATCAATCGCTTCGCCATACTTTCCCAATAGGATTTTAGCGAGATTTTCCTTGACCTGTGCGTCAATTTCCGAAAAGATGGGAAGTACGGCCTTTTCTGCCCTGTGGAGTAGAGAGGGGATAGCCATCAAACAATAGACTGTGATATTTGTTACTATTTATCTCAAATGTCGTGTGAAGACCGTTCGGCTGATCTCACGGCCGAAGCCCTCGGTTTTACCGAAGGGATGAAACAAAGGCCAGCCTAGAGCAGCACTTCGACAAGCTCAGTGACACGAAGCACGATTAAAAATAAGTGTCCAGTCTCCTGACAAAATCTCGAATAACTTCCTCTTTTAAGGGTCTTGACCTATCCAGGCAAAATAGCTACCATATAAGTATAGCGGATAGGGTAATCAACCGCTTTAAAAACCCCTGTAGTCTAACCACTACGCTATCTGCACCTTGACAATTAAAGATATGGGGTTCTGCCTAATTGTTCTAGTTTTTACCTGTAGGTAGGTAAAATCTTTGCAGGAACTAGACAAAGCAGCATTTGAAGCTAACACTTCAATTCAAGCAAATTTTGTAGAAATACAACTATCGTGGGGCATACGAAAAGTAATGCTTGGGGAGAGAACCACCTCTGGGTTGGATAACGCAAGGCATCTAATTTAAGCGGACTCGTTGAACCAAGAATCCCTCGCTTAAGCGCGACGGGAGTGTCAATAAGCGTCAAAGTTCCTCCTGTGTCAAATCGAGACAGATAAGACTATGATGCTCTGTCTCCTGTTGTTTCCCTTTGGGTTATTCAATGACTGTTGCGACTTCCGAAAAACTTCCCATCGACTGGGTGACTCTCATCTACATGGCTTTTATCCACTTAGTGGCTCTTTTAGCCTTCTTACCTAGCAATTTTAGCTGGGGTGCTGTGGGAGTAACATTGATTCTCTATTGGATTACCGGGGGTTTAGGAATTACCCTCGGTTTCCATCGTTTGGTCTCCCATCGGAGTTTTAAGACTCCCAAATGGTTAGAATACTTTCTGGTTTTGTGCGGGACCCTCGCTTGTCAGGGAGGTGCGATCGCATGGATAGGCCTACATCGTATTCATCATAAATATTCTGATACTGCTCCCGATCCCCACGATTCTAATAAAGGTTTCTGGTGGAGTCACATGGGTTGGATGCTGCACGAAATTCCTGCCGACGAAGAAATTGCTCGTTTTACCCAAGATATCGCCGACGATCCTTTCTATAAATTCTGTCAAAATTATTTTGTTCCTATCCAAATTGTTTTAGGCTTAATTCTCTATGCTATGGGTGGTTGGCCGTTTGTAATTTGGGGAATTTTTGTTCGCTTGGTCTTAGTTTTCCACTCCACTTGGTTTGTCAATAGCGCCACCCACAAATTTGGTTATGTTAGCCATGAATCCCACGATAATTCTAAAAATTGTTGGTGGGTTGCTCTCTTAACTTTCGGTGAAGGTTGGCACAATAATCACCATGCCTATCAGTATTCGGCCCGTCATGGCCTACAATGGTGGGAGGTTGACCTGACTTGGATGACCATCCGTCTACTGCAAATTCTGGGATTAGCTACTAATATTAAGTTACCTCCCACCACGGCAACGGCGACAGAAAGTTAGTTTTATCCAGTAGTTAAATAGATTATAAAAATAGCCGAACTTAAGCTTAAGTTCGGCTATTTTTTCCCCGACTTAACCCAAACCTGACATCTTTTCCCACGGCATAACTGAGGAATATAGGTACTGCCAATCCTCCCCCAAAAAACGAAATCATTGATAGGATAAACTTGATTATTTCCCCCTCTGCTGAACATTGACTGGGGAAAGCGCAACCCATCGGGCCAAGAGCGAAGGATAGCCAACCAAAAATGTAAACACACAGGGGAAATAAGAGGCAAAAAACGAGGCCGCCCGTTAGACAGCCTAATCCGTTAGCCTTTCTGCTTGATTTCTTCTCTGTCACCATCTCGATCGCTGACTTTTTCTAACCCTTAGCACAAAAAAGTCAAACTATTAACTTTTTTAACAAATGTTTAATATTTATGCCGACGTGCCAGAAGGACCCCAGAGAACGTATATTTAAAGCTAATCCCCAAATTATATTAAGTTTCTAATGAAAAAAATCTCGATTTTAGGCTCTACTGGCTCGATCGGTACTCAAACTCTCGATATTGTCAGCGATCATCCCGATAAGTTTCAAGTGGTGGGATTAGCCACGGGTAATAATATTCAACTACTATCGGAGCAAATTCGGCAATTTCGCCCGCAAATCGTGGCGATTAATAACGAAAGTCAACTAGAAGACCTGAAAAGCCTAATTTCCGACCTTGACTACACCCCGATTATCTTAGCAGGAAAGGAAGGAGTAATCGAAGTGGCCCGTTATGGCGATTCCGAAAGCGTCGTCACGGGAATTGTCGGTTGTGCGGGATTGCTGCCGACAATTGCCGCTATTACTGCTGGTAAAGATATCGCCCTCGCTAATAAAGAAACCCTGATTGCTGGCGGTCCGGTGGTGCTGCCTTTAGTGGAAAAACACCGAGTTAAATTATTACCTGCCGATTCGGAACATTCAGCTATTTTTCAATGTTTACAGGGAGTTCCCCCGGGGGGATTAAAAAAGATTATTCTCACCGCTTCTGGGGGTGCTTTTCGTGATTTACCCGTGGAAAAATTGCCGCAAGTAACTGTAGCTGATGCCCTCAAACATCCTAACTGGTCTATGGGCAGAAAAATCACCATCGATTCGGCTACTTTAATGAATAAAGGTCTAGAAGTTATCGAAGCTCATTATTTATTTGGTGTCGATTATAATGCGATCGATATTGTTATTCATCCCCAAAGTATTATTCACTCTTTAATTGAGTTACAGGATACCTCGGTTTTAGCTCAATTAGGCTGGCCAGATATGCGTTTACCCCTGTTATATGCCTTGTCTTGGCCTGAAAGAATTTATACCGATTGGGAACCTTTAAATTTAGTTAAAGCTGGCAGTTTAACCTTCAAAGAACCCGATCATCAAAAATATCCCTGTATGGGATTAGCCTACGCAGCCGGCCGCGCGGGTGGGGCAATGGCAGCAGTATTAAATGCGGCTAATGAACAAGCGGTAGCGTTATTTTTAGAAGAAAAGATTAGCTTCTTAGATATTCCCCGGGTGATCGAAAAAGTTTGCGATCGCTTTGCAATTCATAACAGTTCTACTCCTAGCCTAGATGACATTTTAGCCGCCGATAATTGGGCGCGTCAAGAGGTATCTAACTGTCTGATTGCCAATCTAGTCTAGATAGTCTAGATTCTGTAGGGATGTTAACTCTAATGTCTCTACAGGTCTAGGATAGAAAAATCAATAATTTCGGCTATTTTTTCTAGTTAGGGTCTGCTGAATAATGGTAAAACCCTTTTAAAATAAAGCTTTTGACCTGTTAAAGTCCGATGTTAGTGCAAGAAAATAGGATTGGGA
>MTBT01000006.1:5997-8386 GCA_002282935.1 Microcystis sp. LSC13-02
CAAGGGCAACAAAGCCTGAAACTCCTGACTCCTGACTCCTGACTCCTGACTCCTACCACCACCGAAAAACTTTTTCAGCAGACCCTAGTTAACTAGATTTATGATGATTAGGGCAAGAGTTGATAACCCTAAATAACCCTGAAGCTTGATCAAAAATAAGATAAAATAAACAAGATAGCGGTTATTACTTTTAATTTTCTATGGTTACAACTTCTCTATCCCTCCCCGAAATCGCACGAGAAACCCGTCAAGCGAGTCGTCAACTGGCTATCCTGACTAACGAAGAAAGGAATAAAGCTTTAGAGGCTATTGCTGAGGCTTTAACTGCCAATGCTGATAAGATACTAGCAGCTAATATTGCCGATGTTCAAACTGCCAAGGCGATGCAATTATCTCCGGCTTTATGTGCGCGATTAGAGTTAAGTCCCAGCAAATTAAAAGCCGCTATTGCCGGGGTGCGAGATGTGGCTAAATTAGCAGATCCTTTAGCTACGATGCAAATTAATCGGGAATTAGCTCAAGGTTTAATTCTTCAGAGAATAACCTGTCCTTTGGGGGTTTTAGGGGTGATTTTTGAAGCTCGTCCCGATGCTTTAATTCAAATTACCAGTTTAGCGATTAAATCTGGTAATGGCGTTATTTTAAAAGGGGGGAAAGAGGCGCTCCGTTCTTGTCAAGCTTTAGTAACAATTATTCATCAGGCATTGAGTCAAACTAAAGTTAATCCGGCAGCGGTACGATTATTAACAACACGAGAAGAAATTCAGGAACTATTAAAACTCGATCAATACATCGATTTAATAATTCCTAGAGGTTCTAACGAATTTGTTCGTTATATCCAAAATAATACCCGCATTCCTGTGCTTGGTCACGCCGATGGTATCTGTCATCTCTACATCGATAAAGAAGCCGATTTAAGCAAAGCAATTAGGATTACCGTCGATGGCAAAACTCAATATCCTGCCGCTTGTAATACCATTGAAACTTTATTAGTTCATCAAGAAATCTCTAGACAATTTTTACCCGCAGTGGCCCAGGCATTAGAGGAAAAAAAGGTTAAATTATTGGGAGATGAAGCAACTCGTCAGATTATTAACGTGCCATCGGCCACAGAACAAGACTGGCAAACCGAATATAGTGATTTAATTCTGTCAATTAAAATTGTCGATAGTCTAGAATCGGCAATCGAACATATTAACTATTACGGTTCTCGACACACGGAAGCCATTGTCAGCGAAAATTTTAACACGGCCAAAACCTTTAGCGAGCGAGTCGATGCCGCCGGAGTTTTTCATAATTGTTCCACCCGATTTGCCGATGGTTTCCGTTACGGTTTTGGGGCCGAAGTGGGTATCAGTACCCAAAAAATGCCCCCCCGCGGTCCGGTGGGATTAGAGGGATTAGTGACCTACAAATATCAATTAGCTGGAGATGGTCATATTGTCGCCGATTATTCTGGGGAAAATGCCCAATCTTTCACTCACAAAGATTTATAGTCGAGAAAAAAGCAGATGTTTACAGGATTAATTCAAGCCTTGGGAACGATTCGGGTCGTGGATACCGATAGACTCTATTTGTCTGTATCCTCTGATACAATTCTCCAAGATTTAATGATTGGTGATAGTGTGGCTGTGGATGGGGTTTGTTTGACAGTTGAGCAAATTCTCTCAGAGGGTTTTGTGGCCACTGCTTCCCCAGAAACCCTACAGCGCACTACTTTGGGACGAAGGATTAAAACAGAAACCAACGTTAACCTAGAAACCTCTCTGCGGGTGGGTAGTAAAATCGGCGGTCATTTTGTCACCGGTCATGTGGACGGAATTGGCTGTTTATTAGAATCGATAATTGTGGCTAATTCTTGGGAAATGACCTTTGCTGCCCCTAGTTCCCTAGAAGACGAGTGGAATTCCCATATAGCTCGTTACATCGTCGGTAAGGGCAGTATAGCTGTTAATGGCATCAGTTTAACCGTGGCCGATTGCGATGCCTCCGGCAGCTGGTTTAAAGTGGCTGTCATCCCCCATACCTACGCCGAAACCAATCTTTCCCATTTAAAATTAGGGGATTGGGTGAATCTAGAAGGGGATATTTTAGGCAAATATGTGGAAAAATTGCTAGGAATGCGCTCTTATCACGCTCCTAGCGAGATTAGCCTAGAATTTCTGGCTGAACATGGTTATTAGTTTTCCAGAAAAAGCCTTTTCAACTAGAAAATCAATCTGGCACGACTCGTCATATAAATTTATCGAAAATTTGGGTTAAAACCCCGTCCTTTGAGGACGGCTTTAAGCTACAATAGAAAAAGCGATAACCAAGCTAAAAACTGAACCTTGACAACAGATAGTAAGGGGTTTCGTTCAGAAAAGACTTCAAATTCGGCCTTGAACGA
>MTBT01000007.1 GCA_002282935.1 Microcystis sp. LSC13-02
GATTGAATCTTTTCAGAGGTTTGGGTTTTCTCTCAATAACAGAGGGACAGAGGTGGTTAGCTGAACGTTGGGAAAAACTGATAGTTTTATCAATGAGATAATAAAGGGGAAAAAAAGGAAATATCGTTGACTAAAATGAGAGCAGAAATAGAAATCAAAAACTTAGACCATTTGGGATTAGTAGCAGGTCTGATTGATGAATTAGAAATAGAAAGTATTGTTAATGAGGCTGTAGGAATAGATAGTCGATAAAAAGTAACGGCGGGTCAAATAGTCAAAGGAATAATTATCAATGGATTAGATTTTATCTCGAAACCCTTGTATTTATTTCCTCAATTTTTTGCTAATAAACCCGTAGAAGAGCTACTGGGAGAAGGAATCAAAGCCGAGGAAATAAATGAGCATAAAATTGGGAGAGTAATGGATAAAATCTGGAGATATTCTCTAGATAAATTATGGATAAATATATCTCTAAAAGTAGTTAAAAAATATCAAATTAACACAAAATATAGTCATTTAGATTCGAGTTCAATATCGGTTGAGGGAGAATATAAATTAGAAGAAGGAGGAAAGGGAAGTATCGAAATAACTCACGGATATTCAAGAGATCGTCGTCCAGATTTGAAGCAATTTATGATTGATTTGATGGTAAGTAGTGATGGGGATGTTCCACTATTAATGAGAATCGGGTCGGGAAATGAATCAGATAAAACTATCTTTGGTGAACTAATTGAGAAGTGTCAAAGTAATCTGAATTGGTTAGACAATCTATGTAGCAGATAGTGCTTTATATACAGCCAAGAACTTACATAGATTAGGAAAGACTAAATGGCTAACGCGGGTTCCACTAACAAGCAAAAAAGCCCAAGAAATTATTACAAATGTTCCAGAATACGAGTTAAGAATTAGCTAAGATAGTCGATATAAGTATGAAGAGCAAGAAGTGAATTATCCCGGGATTAAGCAAAGATGACTAATAGTATTAAGTGAAATGAGACAAAAAGCAGAGGAAGAAAAAATAGAGAAAAAAGTGAAAAAAGAAAGGAAAAAAATAGAGAAACAGTTGAGCAAATGGCAGGGAAAAAGAGCAGTTACTCTGGCTGAACTTAAAGCTGAAGTCAAACAATTTACGAAGCAACTAAAATATCATTACATTGCTGGGATAGAATATAAGCAAAAGTTAAATAAGCAAAAAAAAGAAGTCTGTAATTGCTCAGGAATTATTCAAGAAAATTCGGCAGTAATCGCCCAAGAAATCGCTAAAGCAGGCAAGTTTATTATAGCTACCAATGTGCTAAATACGGAAGAATTATCATCAGAAAAAATGCTCAGGGAATACAAAGTGCAACAATCTTGTGAACGGGGTTTTCGGTTTCTCAAAGACCCCTTATTTTTAGCCGATAGTGTATTTTTGAAAACCCCTCAAAGAATTGAAACAATGGGAATGTTAATGGGATTATGTTTGTTAGTTTATAGCATTGGGCAAAGAAAGCTCAGGAATGAGCTACAGAGTCGCGGAGAAATGATTAAAAATCAATTAGGAAAACTGATAAATAGACCGACAATGAGATGGATATTTCAAGAATTACAAGGAATCCATGTGGTGGTAATTAATGGTGAAAAAATGGTTAGTAATTTAACTGATAAAATTTTTAATATTCTTCAATATTCTTCAATATTTTTCGATTAATTGTCAAAAATATTATCTCATCAACTAAGCCAATATAGTTGCTAAATTTCCAGAAAATCAAGATTAATCAAAAACAAAGTGTTATGAGTCATGATAATATCACTTGAGTTTTATCCTGTTTAAATTTAAGTTTTTAACAAGTTTCACTTTCAGTAAATTCTTGAGGCTTGCTTAAATTTCGGTTTGGTTTCATTTTTGGGTGTGACTTCCATCATATTTTGCTCATACTACATTTTGAAGTGCGGAATGTGGGTTAGAAGTTTAATAAATCTCAGATTATGAACGTCTAAAGTATATCAACAGACGATTAATTCTATTTTAGCCGATGCCGTTTTTAATGGCTCTAATGCTACTCATGTCGTAAGTTTTGAAACGGAAAGATTTCGCGGTGATTAATGTAGATCAAGTTAAAGAAAGAATGCGTCTATGGACTCCGGAAAGATTTGATGAGGTTTCCGGAGAAGAAACGTCAAAGAGGTTAATCATTTGTGGGAGCGCGTTGGTAGATTTCTTTTCTTTAAAAATTACTCCGACGGACTATCTTGATATAGTTGAAAGCTGCGGGGTAGATGTTGATGAATATTTAGAGATAATCAACGAGAACCTGTATGACATCGTATAATGCTAGTAATTTTAATAACTGGCAGTATGTCTGGAATCAAAGCTTTACAGCAGAACCAGCACTGGGAAACAGACCAGAATTAGAGCGGTTTTTTCCTTTACCAGAAATTTCTGTACCGATTCAGTTAAGCTCTGGGTTACTTGCTTTTTACGCTACAAGTCAAGGTGCTAATCCTAAATGGAAGTTTGCGGCTAACGTCAAGCGCAAATATGCCACGGGGTTGACTGGCGAATGCAAAACGCTCGCGTAGCGAGATCGCACTCTCGGCACTGTTCCGCTTACCTTATTCGCTAAAAAGCATACAGGATAAAGGTTACAGCAATTTTAAAACCCTTCCCTTAAAAAATTAAGCAAACAATGAGTTATTACCCTTTGCCGTCCTCAGCAATACCGATGACCCCGAACAGGTGTTAAGTCAGGTGTCCCGTTCTCTAGAAACTATCTCCCAAAAACTCTGGTGTCCCGTTCTCTAGAAACTATCTCCCAAAAACAGGTGCAAAGCAATCTCGCTGCCGCTACCAGTATTCTCGCCGGGTTAGTATTAAATCGAGAGACGATTAAAAAAATTCTTCGGAGTGACATTATGAGAGAATCCGTCATCTATCAAGATATTTTAGAGGAAGGCAGAGAGGAAGGAGAGGAAGAAAAAGCTCGACAAATTGCCATGAAAATGCTATCCGCCGGTTTTTCTATCCCAGAAATCGCCCGATTTACTGATTTATCCCCCGACGCGATCGAGCAATTACAAAGACAGCAGCACAATTAAAGCTTTTAACTGCAAAGGTGGGGAATTAGGGAAATTTTAACTCATCTCCCCACCCCACACCGGTTAACGACGTTTAGCGCGGCGACGCACCACTAAACCACCCCCTAGTATGCCTAATCCGATAATACCAGAAGGTTCGGGCGTGGACACATTACCAATATCACCCGGAATATCAGAAGCAACAAGGCGAAAGTTATCCATTGCAGCATAACCACTGCTTAGAATATCGCTTTTATCCCAAAAAAGCGCCAATTTTCTCCACGGCAGCCTCTAGAATATCGGGATCGTGAACTAAGGCAAAACGCACATACCCCTCACCACCCTTACCAAAACCGGAACCGGGGGAAACAGCGACACCGGTTTGGGCCACCAATTGCCGACAAAAATCGACGGAATTACCCGGCCAACTGGGGGGAATTTTCGCCCAAACGTACATAGTGGCAGCCGGAGTGGGAACCGACCAACCGATGCGATTTAGGGCATTAATAAACACATTCCGGCGTTTTTGGAAGATAGCGACGGTTTCTTTGACCGAATCTTGATTACCAGTTAAAGCAGCGATCGCACCGTTGAGGATGCCCAAATACTGATTAAAATCAACCATGGCTTTAATCTGTCGCAAAGCCATAATTAACTGCGGGTTGCCAATGGCGAAACCGATGCGAAAACCGCCCATATTATAGGACTTGGAGAAGGTAAAAAACTCGATCGAATTAGTTTTAGCTCGATCGGCCTGTAAAATTGACGGGGGAGGCGATGTTCCCGCAAAAAAGATGTCTAGATAGGGAAAATCGTGGATTAAAACTAAATTATGCTGACGGCAAAAATCAACCGCTTTTTGGAAAAATGCTAAAGGCGCGATCGCTGTGGTGGGATTATGGGGATAACTCAAGACCATCAGCTTCGATTGTGCCAGCACTGGCTCAGGAATGTCCTCTAAAACCGGCAGAAAGTCATTTTTTGCCAAAATTGGCATTCCGTAGATTTGACCGCCGGCAAGGGCAACACCGCCTAAATGGGAGGGATAACCCGGATCGAGGAGTAGGGCAAAATCTCCGGGGTTGAGAAGGGCCAAAGGTAGATGGGCTGTGCCTTCCTGAGAACCGATTAGGGGTAAAATCTCCGTTTCCGGATCGACGGGGACACCAAAGCGATCGCTATACCAGTTAGCGGCAGTTATTCGGAAGTCTCGCGTACCATTATGGAGTAAATAGCCGTGGGTGTGAGGATCGTGGAGAGATTGCTCGATAGCATCGATAACGTGGGGAGCAGGACCAAGATCGGAGGAACCGAGCGAAAGATCGATAATGGTATTACCCGCTTCTCTACTAGCAGCTTTTGCCCGATCCATATCGGCAAAAACGTTGGATTGCAGTGCCTGTAAGCGGTTTGCTAGGGTTAAGTTATTCATAACCACAGATACCTAATTAGCTGACATAGGTATCGATAAAAGATTGTAATTGTTGTTTGCCGAGCGCCCCTTCATGAGTGGCAATAATTTTGTTATCTTTAAAGATGCGTAAAGCGGGAACACCTTTCACATCACATTTAGCCACCGAGTTGGGGTTAGGGTCTATTTCTAGTTTAACTACTTTTAGCCGTTCGCCGTAGGTTTTCGCCACCCAATCGATCGAGGGAGATACCAGACGGCACGGACCGCACCAACTCGCCCAAAAATAGACTAAAACGGGTTTTTCGACCTCAAAAACCTCTTGGTCAAACTTCTGATCGCTAATGACAGTTACGCTACTCACAGTATTTATTTCCTCACCATCGCTACTGATCATCATAGAGGTTCTGGGTAATTTTCGGCAATTATCCACTTCTACGCTTCCTTAAACATTAGGATCAAAGACATCCCGTAAACCATCACCGATAAAATTAATACTTAACACCGTGATCACGATAGCTAGAGCGGGAAAAATGACCAAGTGGGGGGCAGTTGTCAAGTAATCTTTAGCTTTAAATAACATTTGGCCCCAAGTCGGCACATCGGGGGGGAAACCCAAACCCAAAAAACTCAGGGTTGACTCGGTAATAATCGCATTACCCACGGCTAAAGTGGCAGCCACGATCATCATTCCCAAAACATTGGGTAATAAATGCACCCAGATTAAACGGAAAGGACTGGCCCCCAAAGCAATCGCGGCCGATATAAATTCCATCTCCCGTAATTTTAAGAAATTTCCCCGCACCAATCGCGCCACCGACATCCAATTTAAACCCCCGATTACCAAAACCACAAGGATAAAAATGCCCGTTTCCGGTCCAGCGATTTTTTTGATACTATCGCGAAATAGATAGACAATCAGTAAAAGTAGGGGCAATTGGGGCAAAGATAGGAATAAATCCGTTAATCGCATCAATAAGCCATCGATCGCGCCCCCGTAAAACCCAGAAATAGCCCCGATCGCTGTCCCTAGAATCATCGCCACTACCATAGCAGCAATTGCCACCGCTAGGGAAATTCGACCCCCCACCAAGATTCTCGCTAATTGATCCTGGCCTAGATCATTAGTCCCGAAAAGATGTTTTAAACTAGGGGGAGCCGTAGCTTGACTAAAATCGATCGCATCGATAGGGACTCGATAGAAAATCGGACCGAATAGGACAGCAAGAATAATTATCATTAATGCGATCGCTCCTATTACCGCCGGGGGATCTCGGTAAAAACGTCGCCAAGTATCGATAATTGCAGAAGACAGGGGAGACATAAGCTGTTAAGTGTTTAAATTACTTGTTGAGATAAGGCACTCTTGCATTGGGGGAGATTCCGCTAATCTAAGAATAAGCGGTTTAAATGCGTCTTAGCTTACCAAATACGGAGAAAGTTTGAAGTTTTTTGAGCAGTCTTTACCAGAAGACAATAATTTAATTCATCCTCCACTTTTAAAGGCTAAAATTCAATCTTTGCTACCCAAAAAAGCTGATTTTATTTTACATGATGAATGAGAAACGATTAATGATAGTTGTTATGTTATCCGAATTGAATGGCTTCAAGAATTAGAATCACAGTATATTGGGGATACAGATACGACGTTAGATTGTCTAGAAATATTACCACAAGAGTTGATTAATGTAATGGTTGAATAAGAAATAAATTGTTTCTAAATATAAAACCTTAGATAAAGCTAGGACAATAATCGTAAATCGGGAAAAATATACCGAGAATTAATTGACACAATTAAGTAAATTTATCATCACTGCTCAAGCTAAAGAATATGTAGAATTGTCCTTATGTAGGGTCTGCTGAATAATGGTAAAACCCTTTTAAAATAAAGCTTTTGACCTGTTAAAGTCCGATGTTAGTGCAAGAAAATAGGATTGGGCAACAAAGCCTGAAACTCCTGACTCCTGACTCCTGACTCCTGACTCCTACCCCCACCGAAAAACTTTTTCAGCAAACCCTATGTAAATGCGATAATGTGCCTAATTTTGGTAGAACCCTTCAAGAGTGGATTCAACAAGCTTTAACAGTAGCTAAAATAGATATATTTTCAATTACCCCCGAAATTGCCATTAGAGCCGTTAATTTATCTCCCATTCACAAAGATACTTTT
The DNA here is from genome assembly GCA_002282935.1 of Microcystis sp. LSC13-02. Taxonomy (GTDB): domain Bacteria; phylum Cyanobacteriota; class Cyanobacteriia; order Cyanobacteriales; family Microcystaceae; genus Microcystis. Next base: position 6,639 of record MTBT01000007.1, read on the forward strand.
GACCGTATTATTATGGCTACAGCCTTAGCATACGGTGCAAAACTGGCTAGTATTGATAACTTATTTCCTAAATATGTCGAAATCAAAGATCATCTCATGGAGAGAGCGAAATAGTGATAAGTAAGAGGACAAAATCAACAGATGATTAAAATTTACACGGAAATCGAACGGGGGCAAAATTGGTTACAGCGCCATCAAAAATCTTGTCCAATATTTGCCCTAGTTTTGGGGTTTACCGAGACGGGATTAATCCCCGGAATCTCCACTGCGGGGGCAACTCCAGAGGATAGAAAATATACTGCGATCGCCGATGCCGAATTTGTCGTTAAAGGGGTTTCTCCCCATCCCCGTTATCCCTTACCTCCCCTAACGGTAGGCGCTTCTCCTGCCTATATTACCCGCGCCGTGGTGGAAAATCTAGCCATTCCCGTCCGGGTTTTTAATGCGGGTTTACCCTTGCCCCCGGCCGTCGATTATATCGAACTGGGGGGACAACCGGCCCGTTGTCTCTCCACCGGCCGCGCCCTAGATCTCCCCATAGTAAAACACCTGTTCGCCCAAGGATTAACCTGGGGAGAAAAATTAGCCCGCCAGTCTAGTTATCTAATTATCGGCGAGTGTGTGGTCGGTGGCACCACCACCGCCCTCGCTATCTTAACGGGATTGGGTTATCAGGCCAAGGGCAAAGTTAATAGCAGCCATCCCCAGTGCAATCATGCTCAGAAACAGGCAATAGTTGAGCAGGGATTGGGTAGAAAAGAATTTTTTGATCCTTTTGAGGTAATCGCCACCCTAGGCGATCCTCAGCAGATTTTCGTCGCTGGCATGGCGATCGCCGCCAGTCGGCAGGGTGGGGTACTCCTCGCCGGAGGAACCCAAATGTTAGCCGTTTCTGCCCTAATTCAAGCTCTAGTGGCTAAATATGCCTATCCGGTTAACTGGGAAAATATCATCGTCGGCACAACTCGCTGGGTAGCGGAAGATAAAACGGGGGATACGGTGGGATTAGCCCGCATGATCGGAAAATTGCCTTTATTAGCGACACAATTAGACTTTTCTGCCTCTAAATACCCGGTTTTGCAAGCTTATCAACAGGGTTTTGTCAAAGAGGGAGTGGGTGCGGGGGGATGTGCGATCGCCGCTTGTCTGTACCGGAATTGGACTAATCAAGATTTGGTCAAAGCGATCGAAAATTTAATCGGGTTTCAACTAAACTGTTGACTATCTAGGGTCTGCAGCAAAAAGTTTTTCTTGGGAGCAGGGTGTAGGGTGTAGGGTTTTACCGATTTTCAGGTGGTCAATTACCTAATTTTCAGGGAAAAAGTACCTGAATTTTCCCCCTGATCACTCCCATGCCGGCCACTTTTGGATTTCAAAAAGGTCTAAAAGTCTTATCCAACAAGGTTTTTAGATTTATTCAGCCAACCCTAAATACGCGGGCAGCTTATGAGAGAAAATAGTGACAAGCAGATTTCTAGTCGATAATTAGGGCTATTTTCCCCGTCACCGAACCAGTTTCTAGCAATTGATGGGCGCTGATAGCTGTCGCTAAAGGGAAGGTTTGGGAGAGATGAATAGTTAACTTTTTCTCATCGAAAATTTGGGTCTGAAACCCCGTCGTTCTACGACGGCTTTACCGTTAAATACTAGCACATTTACACGATATATGCTAAAATGTGAGACATGGAAAAAGCCTACTCGTTCCGATTTTACCCCACACCAGAACAAGAGTCGCTATTGCGGCGCACTTTGGGCTGTGTAAGATTAGTTTACAATAAGGCACTCCATGTCAGAACACAAGCATGGTACGAAAGACAAGAAAGAGTAGGATATACTGAAACTTCTTCAATGCTAACCGATTGGAAAAAGCAAGAAGAATT
>MTBT01000008.1 GCA_002282935.1 Microcystis sp. LSC13-02
GTGCGGATAACTTAGTTTACTTGTACTAAATATTTCCCTCAATTTAATTTTTTATTCAGTACCTCTCGATCGCCTGGTCGATTTTGGGGTAATCTTAGATAGTCAACAACTCAGTTCCCTCTGATCAATAATAATTTCTAGTCAGCTTGCTCCCATCCCCGATTCTTTCCTTAGCTTTTTGCCTGCCGTTGTATCGATCTATTTTGAGCAAGAGAAGCTGAGAACCTTTGTGGCCGTTGATTTTGAACTTAGCTTGTGTCCGTCTGGGCCAGTTTTCCTAGCCATTGCCCCATAACTGATATATTTTCTGAAAAACTGGGCAATCTAGGACTAGACAGCATCGTGATAAGGGGGGATAAGACCTTGGACTCCGCTAACGCACAGAAAATTCTCGGCTATTTCATCGAAGAAGCAAAAGAACACCTGGAAACTTTGGAACAGGGGATTTTAGACTTAGGCAATCTCGTGAACAATACTGAACAGATGAACGAGATGTTTCGTGCCGCCCATTCCATCAAGGGGGGGGCGGCCATGTTAGGTTATAGCAGTATCCAAAAAACTGCTCACCGTCTTGAGGATGCTTTCAAAATACTGAAAGAAAATCCCATACAAGTGGATCAAAAATTAGAATCTTTGTTCCTCAAGGGTTATGATCTGCTTCAGATATTGATCGATAAGCTGCCCGGTCCATTAGGTTTGCAAGCCGAGGAAGCTAACGCTATCGTTAAAAAAGGTGAACCTACTTTTGCCGAATTACAGTCCCATCTTAACTATCTTCTCGACCAAAAAAAATCTACCCCTGCCATTGCGGCAACATCTTCTATCTCCATCAGCGTCAGAGATATCCTCAAACAGATGTTACAACTGTTCAAACAGGAAGAAACCAGTGCTTCCCGTCAGCAATTACAAAAATTAAATTTATCTCTGTCTCAATTGGCTTCAGAACAGCAAAAGTGGCAATATTTAGTTAAAAATGCCCAATCAGCCCTGGCTAACCCCAAACATTCCTACCGCACTCTCGCCCCGGTTATTATTAAAGAATTAAAACAAGCTAGTGATTTATTGGAATGGGATTGCGGGGAAGAAATCACCGTCAGTCAAGAATTGCAGTTATTAGCCACCGCCAAATTACCACAAATCCTGATCACCCTAGAACCGGAATTAGTAGCTAGTACCCTGCTGCAAATGTTTAATCGCCAACAGGTCTCGCAACTGGTACAGTTATTACAAATAAGACGTTGACATCTGCGCTGGTGTAAAAAGGTGGGGGATTCCCGGGAGAATAAACTTAATTGTTTTTAATTTTGGTGAGTTAGGAAGATATGTAATTAATTGTGCGCCCACCGAGGTGGCAATAATTCTAGAGGGTGAATTGGGATAGAGCCAAACCGGAAAAAGCTAAGATATGGCAAGATAAAAACTTAATGCTGACGGCTGACCAATATCAGACCTGATGCAGTATCTCTTTAGTCACCGGTCAAGCTGGGATTTACTGAGAGTAAGCAATCTGCTAGAGTTTTAACGTTCGTTAAATTTCTCGGGCAGAGAAAACAAACAAAACCATAATGGTGTTAATGGGTGTGTGGAAGTGCTTAAAAATCTCAATTTTTCGGGGCGATATTCCTCGCTGGCCCTGCTGCTGGCTATTTTCGGATTATTTCACGGGACGGTAATGGCCGAAGAAGAACCGCAAGAAACGGTTTTTCCCCGCGTCGAGCAGATAGTACAGTCTCCTCCTGCGACGGGAGAAACTACGCCACCCGCGGCAGCACCGCCGGAAACCCCGACGGAAACCCCAAGCCCTGCAGAAACTCCCACAACAGCCCCACCAGTGGCGGCGGAGGAGTCGCGAGTTTTGGTGGCCGAAGTGGTAGTACAGGGGGCCGATCGAGAATTAGAAAATCTAGTTTATAATACCATTCGCACCCGACCAGGACGAAGCACGACTCGATCGCAACTGCAAGAAGATATTAACGCCGTTTTTGCCACGGGCTTTTTTGCTGATGTGCGGGCAGTTCCCCAAGATACGCCTCTAGGGGTGCGAGTCACCTTTGAGGTGCAACCTAACCCCGTTTTTCAGGGCGTACAGATTCAAATTGCCCCGGAAACTATGGACAAATCGATTTTACCTGCCGGGGTGGTCGAGGAAATTTTCGCTAGTCAATACGGCAAAACCCTGAATTTGCGGGAATTACAGGCGGGGGTAAAAAAAATCAATGACTGGTACAGCAAAAACGGCTATGATCTGGCCCAGGTAATCGGTGCGCCGCAAGTCACTCCCGATGGTCGGGTGATTCTGGTCATTTCCGAAGGTTTAATCGAAAAAATTCAAGTACGCTACTTTAACGTCGAACAGGAACCGGTCAAGGGTAAAACTAGAGAATTTATCATTACTAGGGAAATGCGCCTAAAAGCGGGGGATATTTTTAACCGCAATACGGCCCAACAGGATTTACAGCGTGTTTTCGGTCTCGGTTTATTCGAGGATGTGCGTCTGTCTTTTTCTCCCGGCAGCGACCCAAGGGAGGTGATTGTTAACGTCGATGTGGTGGAAGGTAATACCGGTTCCGTGGCTGCTGGGGGTGGTATTAGCTCGAATGCGGGCTTATTCGGCACTGTAAGCTATCAACAGCGCAATTTTGGCGGTAATAACCAAACTTTAGGGGCAGAAGTCCAGTTAGGGGAACGGGAATTTTTATTTGATCTGAATTTTTCCGATCCTTGGATTGCCAAGGATAATTTCCGCACTTCCTACACGGTGAACGTTTTCCGGCGACAGTCGATTTCTCTGGTTTATGATGGGGAAAATTCCTCGATTCGGACGCTTAACGATAATGATAGTCCCCGTATCGTCCGGACGGGTGGCGGTATTACTTTTGTCCGTCCTTTGGCCCCCGATGTGTTTACGAAACCAAAATGGGTGGTTTCCCTAGGCTTTAACTATCAACAGGTACAGGTGCAAAATGCCAATGGTGACATCTCCCCCCTGTCTGCACCTCTCAATGGTTTTGGCAGTCAACAACTGGCTTTTAGTTCCTCTGGGATCGATGATATACTTTCTCTAAATATTGGCGCTATTCAAGATTTTCGTGATAATCCCCTGCAGCCCACCAGTGGTTCTTTCCTGCGTCTAGGTTTAGAACAAACTATTCCGGTCGGTTCTGGCAGTATTTTCGGCACTCGTGTTCGGGGTAGTTACAGTTACTTTATCCCCGTTCGGTTTATTAATTCCTTTAATCTCTTTGAAACCGATATTTTTAAAGGTCAGCAATCCCTCGCTTTTAATGTGCAAGCAGGGACAGTATTAGGCGATTTACCCCCCTACGATGCTTTTATCGTTGGGGGTAGTAACTCTGTACGGGGTTACGCCGAGGGGGAAGTGGGTAGCGGTCGCAGTTATTTCCAAGCGACGGCCGAATATCGTTTTCCCATAGTAGCAATTATTGGGGGGGCGTTATTTGTCGATTTCGGCACTACTATTGGTTCCCAAGGAGATGTCCCCGGTCAACCCGGGATTGTCCGGGGTTTACCCGGTACTGGTCTCGGTTACGGTTTAGGTGTTCGGGTACAATCTCCCGTCGGCCAAATTCGGGTTGACTACGGTTTTAATGTCGATGGTGGTTCTCGTCTCCATTTCGGTATCGGGGAACGATTCTAATCAGTTATCAGTGATCAGTTATCGATAAATTTAGTTCTTTTTGTTGTTCACTTATAAAAGCTTTATTACTTAATAATTATGGTTTCTACTATCGCTAAACAATTTGAATTATCGGGAATTGGCCTGCATTCGGGGGAGATAACACGGGTGTGCGTCTGTGGGGCAAATCCTGGGGAGGGACGTTATTTTGTCCGCAGAGATTTAGCCAATCAACCGATTATTCCCGCTCTAGTTTCTTCGGTTTACCAAACGACTTTATCAACGGAATTGGGACAAGGAGAAGCCAAGGTTAGAACCGTTGAGCATTTATTAGCGGCCTTAACCGCTTTGGGGGTAGAGGATGCTCGCATTGAGGTGGATGGTGCGGAAATTCCCCTCCTCGATGGTTCGGCCAAAATCTGGGTAGAAGCGATCGAAAATGCTGGTTTAGATAACTCTTTTTCTCCATCAGATTTAACGATTTCTCAACCGATTTGGTTGTACGAAGGAGATGCTTTTGTGGCGGCGATTCCTTCCCCTGAATTACGTTTTACCTACGGGATCGATTTTACCTATAAACCCATCGGTAATCAATGGTATAGTTGGAGTCCTGATCAGGAAAGTTTTAGTCAAGCGATCGCATCCGCCCGGACTTTCGGTTTTGCCGATCAAATTGAATATTTACAAAAGGCTGGTTTAATTAAAGGAGGCAGTTTAGAAAATGCTTTAGTCTGCGATCAAAATCAATGGTTAAATCCTCCTTTACGCTTTGAAAATGAGCCAGTAAGACATAAATTATTGGACTTAATTGGTGATTTGAGTTTACTGGGAACTATTCCCACCGCTCATTACATGGCTTTTAAAGCCAGTCATAAACTTCACGTGCAATTAGCTAAAGCAATTCAGGGTTAACTAATTAGGGCTTGCTGAATAATGGTAAAACCCTTTTAAAATAAAGCTTTTGACCTGTTAAAGTCCGATGTTAGTGCAAGAAAATAGGATTGAAACTCCTGACTCCTGACTCCTGACTCCTGACTCCTACCCCCACCGAAAAACTTTTTCAGCAGACCCTAATTAGGTTTTGCCGAATAAATCTAAAAACCTTTCGGGGGGGGAAATTTAGGCACTTTTTCCCTGAAAATTAGGTAATTGACCACCTGAAAATGGGTAAAACCCGACACCCGACACCCGACACCCGACTTCCCACACCCCGCTCCCTATCCCCGAACATTTATCAAGACTCAGAGCGAAAAATCCGCGTTTGTTCACACAGCTTAATTAAGACTTGTAACTTTTAATGAACAGGAAGGGAGTCTAGGGCTGAGAGCTTGCTATAGTGAATCCTAGCCGTTTTTTCACGGCTCGTCATTATCACCTCAGAGCCTTTACTCGTCTCAATCATCATCCCAGAGTAAAATCAATAATCCCTATGGTCAGCACGATCCAAAAACCAGAATTCGAGGAAATCCGTCCGGGTATAAAAGTTCCCGCTAAAGAAACGATCCTCACTCCCCGCTTCTACACCACTGATTTTGAAGCGATGGCGGAAATGTCGATCGCCGCTAATGAGGAAGAACTGAAAGCGATTTTAGAGGAATTCCGTACCGATTATAACCGGCATCACTTCGTTCGCAATCAAGAATTCGATCGCTCTTGGGAGCATATTGATGGCGAAACTCGCCGCTTATTCGTGGAATTTCTGGAAAGATCCTGCACGGCCGAATTTTCCGGCTTTCTTCTCTACAAAGAACTCGGCAGACGTTTAAAAAACAGAAATCCCCTCCTCGCGGAATGCTTTAACCTCATGTCCCGGGACGAAGCGCGTCACGCTGGATTCCTTAATAAGGCTTTATCGGATTTTAACCTCTCCCTTGACTTGGGATTTTTAACCAAAAGCCGTAACTACACCTTCTTTAAACCGAAATTTATCTTCTACGCCACCTATCTTTCCGAAAAAATCGGTTATTGGCGCTATATCACCATTTATCGTCATCTCGAACAACATCCCGAAGATCGGGTTTATCCGATTTTTAACTTCTTCGAGAATTGGTGTCAAGACGAAAACCGTCACGGGGACTTCTTTGATGCGATCATGCGCGCCCAACCTGATATTCTTAATGATTGGCGCGCTCGTCTCTGGTGTCGTTTCTTCCTGCTTTCGGTCTTCGCTACGATGTATCTCAATGATACTCAGCGTTCTGGTTTCTACGCCATTCTCGGTTTGGACGCTCGCGAGTACGATAAGTATGTGATCGAGAAGACCAATGAAACCGCCGGCCGCGTCTTCCCGATTATTCTCGATGTGGATAGTCCTGAATTTTATGATCGCCTAGAAATCTGTGTTGGCAATAACGAGGGATTACGGGCGATCGATAGCGAAAACAGTGCCGCACCGGTTAAATTACTGAAGAAATTGCCTATCTTCGCCTCTAACGCTTGGCAATTCCTCAAATTGTACCTGATGAAACCGATTCGGGTCGATAAATTAGCCGGTAGCGTCCGTTAAAAAGTTTGTTTTCTTGAGACATGGTGAGGGTGGGTTAAACCACCCTTTTTTTGTCGATAAAATTCTTAAGAAAATCCTCTAACATTTCTATCCTCGCTAGACTGGATCTGTAGGGGTGTTAACTAGCTTTTTACTTTTTACTTTTTACTTTTTCCTGTCAAAAATATGGCTCTTTATAGTGAATTACCCACAGGACAACGTCTCTATCTCGATAATCAAGGGCTGCAGACGATTGTAACTCTCGCTAGTGGTGCAGTGGGACAACAACAGCAGTCTAGCAGTAGTTTTGCTACGGGAGTTTGGACAAAAGAACCCCAAATAGAGATAATTCCCCAAGGGGCAATTATTGAAATTATCACTGAAACTGGACCCCACAGAATCCAAATTCAAGGAAGCAGTATCGGTTTTTCCTCTCCTCATACCTCTGGAGTTTCTCAGTCCTCTCAATCGACCACTGCTACCAGTTTCTCCTCCTCACCGATGCAACCGATGCAACCGATGAAAATGGGTAATATGTCGATGAATTTTGCCCCTATGGAAATGCAAATGGGAGATATGAAAATGAGCATGGGAGACACAAAAACCGTCAGTCAAGTGCGATTTTGTAGTCAATGCGGGGCAAAAGTAGCGGCAACCGATCGCTTTTGTAGTAGCTGTGGTCATCAGTTACCCCAGACAAAGAGTTTTTAGAACGACGGCTTTACTGTTAAATATTAACACATTTACGAAATATATGCTAAAATGTGAGACATGGAAAAAGCCTACTCGTTCCGATTTTACCC
>MTBT01000009.1:0-27847 GCA_002282935.1 Microcystis sp. LSC13-02
CAGTCGCACTCGCGGGAGCGCATTTTGTAGCTTGCTTAAAGCTTTGTTTCTGTCTGTATCACTTGTTACTTTTTAAAATGAGAATTGCTGAGTTTTAGCTTCTAGGTCTTAATTCTACCATCATTTGCGCTTGAAAAAAGTGAAGATAAATGAAGTTGGACACAACCGCAATCGCCTTCGATATAATAGAATTAAAGAGGTGGCCTGCGATCTAAAAGTCATGACACAAGAATATATTAAGGCGATTATCCGCCAATAAATGCCCGAAATTCTCCAAGATAGGGAAATGCGGGACTATTACGACAGTAGTGTTGGTGCTTTGGGAGCGATATGGGGACCGCACTCGGAGGAATCTTTCTGGGATGCTCTGAAAACAATTTTAGAAGAGTCTTTCGGAGTGCCGGTGATTAATGTTACTGAATAGGATGACGAAGGCAAAGTCTTTGGCAGGCCAGACCGGATAGAATTGGATTTGTTAATCAAAAATGGACTGTTAATAATTGGCGAAATCCAATCCTCCATGAGTAAATCAGATATGTACACTTTCGATAAAAAAGTACAATTTTATCAGCAGCGACACCAATAAGAATCCAACTGCAAGATAGTTATTTCACTGACGGTAGATTTCAAGGCGCAGGAAATAGCTAAAAATTTAGGAATAGAAGTTTATAGTTCTGCAAGAGATGGAGAAGTCAGTTAATAAAAGGAAGGTTAAGGAAGATAAATAGTACAAGGAAATTATCAGGTGATCGCTACTTGACAAAACGGACAAATATTTGTTAATATTAAGATTGTCGGAGTTATATCATTAATAAAACTGCGAGAAATGTCCACTATTTTATATGATTCTGATTTTAATTGTTGGATTGAGCAGACAATCCAACAATTAAAAGATCGTCAATTTGAACGACTAGACGTTGAACACTTAATTGAGGAATTACAAGACTTGGGCAAGTCAGAAAAAAGAGCCTTAGAAAGTAACTTAATGGTTTTGTTGGCTCATTTACTCAAGCTCAAGATACAAGGCGATGGGCCTGATGCTATGACAGGCAGTTGGTATGATTCAATCAACGAACACCGGCAGCGAGTTCAAAAAAGCTTGCGAGATACTCCATCTCTCAATCCCTATCTGTCAACAGCAGTTTCCTCAGTATATCCAGACGCTCGCAAGCTGGCAATTAGAGATGGAAAAAAAGCTAAATTTGGCGTTCGCATACCATTAGAAAATGATTATCCAATCACCTGTCCTTTTTCAATTGAGCAGCTCTTGGATGATGATTTCTACTTAAATGAGTCTTAGCCTAGAATTGTGATGTAACATATAGTAATCCCCTAAACCCTTGAGAACAAGCAGCTGAACAATGGGATTAAGCTCCTTACTCGTTCACGACTCATTTAGAATTGCTATAGCCAGTTAATTAAAGTAGTATTTGTCTGAAAGAGTACAAAAAATCTAGGAAATCTAAATAACTGAACCCAAAATATAGGACAGAAATATGGAAACTCTGACGCTTAGTCAACCGATGCAGTTAACTGCATTACCCACGCAAGATGAACTTCCCTGCGATGATGGAGTACCCATGGAAACTCAAAGGCATAAATGGCAGATGGATTTGTTAATAGACACTATATCTCCTTGGCTAGACCGACGAGAAGATGGTTATGCCAGTGGCAATATGTTCGTCTATTTCAGCACAGCACAACTTAAAAATCAAGACTTCAAAGGACCTGATTTTTTTGCCGTCTTAGGAGTACCAAAAGGGGAGCGAAAAAGTTGGGTTACTTGGGAGGAGGGAAAAGCCCCCGATGTAGTGATTGAACTACTCTCAGAAAGTACCGCCCAAATAGACAAAACCGAGAAAAAACAGATTTATCAAGATAAGTTACGAGTCCCTGAATATTTCTGGTACGATCCTTTTAACCCTGAAGATTTGACCGAATTTGTCTTGGTTGATGGTGTATATGAACCACGGCAACCCAACGAGAAAGGATGGCTAATCAGTGGTCGTTTGGGATTAGCTTTAGTTCGTTGGCAGGGAGAATATAGAGGGGTAACAACCGTCTGGATTCGCTGGGCAACTTTAGATGGAATATTGTTACCAACCGAGCGAGAGTCGGCTGAGGAAGCACAACAGAAAGCTGAGGAAGCACAACAGAAAGCTGAGGAAGCACAACAGAAAGCTGAGGAAGCACAACAGAAAGCTGAGGGAAAGCTGAGGAAGCACAACAGAAAGCTGAGCGATTGGCGACTAAACTTAGGGAATTGGGGATTAATCCCGAAAGTCTCTGACTTCGTCTGGGCGGATTTTGGTAAGACTCCCCCAGTGGGGTACTTCATTTTTGAATCGGCATTTTCACCAATGGAGAACGAGGAATTGACGACTGTTCCGATTTATTGTGCATCAAGACTTGCGGCGTTCAGGGGTCTAAAATTGACATGAATGCCATATTATCTTGCTAAACTAAACACCAAACTAGCAACATTCCCCCCATGTACCAGAGAACGCCGTCCCTTCCACCCAAAGAAATGTTACCAACCATGTACGACCTCCCCAGCGAAAACCCGGAGGAACCTGGCTTGCCTGACGAATTTCATCTCTTCCAACCCGAATTATTGCGCCAGACCTTTCGACCTTCTAACTATCCTGCCGAAGAAATATTTATCGCCAGCGATCTAAATCTCTACTACGACCCTTACCATCCCCAATGGTACAAGCGGCCGGACTGGTTTGCCGCTTTGGGAGTCTCGCGGCTGTACCAAGGAGAGGAATTGCGCCTGAGTTATGTGATTTGGCAGGAAGAAATTGTTCCCTTCATCGCCATCGAATTACTCTCTCCTGGAACGGAAGCAGAAGATTTAGGGCGTACCGTGCGGGGAATCAACCAACCTCCCACCAAGTGGGAAGTTTACGAACGAATTTTAGGCATTCCCTACTATGTGGTGTTCGATCGCTACAGCAACCAATTGCAGGCATTTACCTTAAAATCAGGAAAATATCAGCCTTTAAGACTAGAAAACCAGCAGTTGTGGCTAGAGGAAGTACAATTGGGATTGGGACTTTGGGCAGGAAATTGTCAAGGCATTGAGCGGTTGTGGTTGCGCTGGTACGGACGAGACGGCAATTGGATACTGACTCCTACCGAGCAGGAAACCCAACGCGCCGAGCAGGAAGCTCAACGCGCCGAGCAGGAAGCTCAACGCGCCGAGCAGGAAGCTCAACGCGCCGAGCAGGAAGCTCAACGCGAACGACAGCGAGTTCTAGAACTAGAAGCTTTGTTGGCTCGTTACCAGGAACAATTCGGGCAGTTAAATTGAGAAAATAATGAATGGATTTTCTAAGCCATGAAAGTATCTTACTCAGTCACTCTGACGGTCGAAGCAGCGGCTATGCAGCTCTGGGTTGACAATTTGGTCAGGATGGGTTAAAGTAGCCAAAGCTAAAAGTAAATTTCGTTTATGAACTCAAACAGACTACTTTTCGCTTGGATGATCTATTTTGTCCTCTAGAAAGTAATTTTGAGCTTCCCTTATTACTAAACGATAGTAATATGACATCCCAAAACGTTATCGAAGTTGTAATTTCTCGAAATGGTTTGCCAATTCGTTTAACTTATAAGCAATGGTCACACATTACAGAGAATCATGATTACATGGCCGGATGTATTGATATGGTACTAGAAACTATTGCTGAACCTGATTTGATTGTTAAGGGATGGACTGATGAGCTAATAGCACTAAAACATTATCCGAAAACTGTTATCTCAAGAAAAGACGCGGTCGTCATCTATAAAGAACTAAAGAACGATGGATTTGTCATAACTGCTTTTTTGACATCCTCCTGCGAAAAAATTATCAAGCGAGGCATCCTATGGCAGAAGTCAATCTCTTAAAATCAATTCCTTATTTGCTAACCGCACCTTCTTCAAGAATCTGGATAGATTATGATGAAGAAGCAGATGTTTTATATATTAGCTTTCGTAAGCCTCAAAGAGCCAATGATAGTTTGCTAGAAGACAATATTATCTATCATTATAGAGATCGAGACTTAGTTGGATTAACTGTCTTGAAAGCTTCGGATTTTAACAGTGGAGATAGTGAAAATAAAATTAATGGCTCTGAAAATCCTGAAATGGGTTGACAATTTGGTCAGGGTGGGTTAGGATACCACAAGTTAACAGCAAATTCGTCTATGGCTGACTTCCAACTAACCACTCCTGTCGCCTTCCTGATTTTTAATCGACCTGATACGACGGCGAGAGTATTTGAAGCTATTCGTCAGGCTAAACCACCTAAGTTATTAGTGGTTGCCGATGGTCCCCGTCCAGATAGACCGGATGATGTTGAAAAGTGTAAGGCTGCTCGTGCTATTATTGATGGAGTTGATTGGGATTGTGCGGTTTTGAAGAATTATTCTGATGCAAATCTAGGTTGTAAGAATCGGGTATCGAGTGGTTTAGATTGGGTTTTTAACACAGTTGAAGAAGCAATTATTCTTGAGGATGATTGCTTGCCATATCCTAGTTTTTTTCGCTTTTGCCAAGAATTGCTCGATTATTATCGAGATGATAAACGAATTATGGCTATTTCGGGTGATAACTTCCAGTTTGGAAGAAGGCGCACAGAGTACAGTTACTATTTTTCTCGCTATAATCATATTTGGGGTTGGGCAACTTGGAGGCGAGCCTGGCAATATTATGATCTTAAAATGAAGCTATGGCAAGAAATTAGTGATGGTGGCTGGCTTGAGTCTATTTTAGGAAAAACTCAGGCTGTCAAATACTGGACGAAGATTTTTCAAACTTATTATGATGGTAAAATTGATACTTGGGATTATCCTTGGACTTTTGCCTGTTGGATTCAGAATGGTCTAACTATCCTTCCTAATGTAAATTTAGTTAGTAATATTGGATTTGGTGAAGGTGCTACTCATACAAGCAGTAGTAAAAGTAAAGTTGCCAATCTTCCGGTAGAAGAGATGATTTTCCCTTTAAAACATCCCCCATTTTTGCTGCGCCATGTTGAAGCGGATGATTTTACTCATAATAATAATTATGCTTCAAATTTATGGCTTCGTTTCAACAGTAAAATTAAGCAAATCCTAAATTAATTACTCTAATAGTTGAGTCGATTACAGTACACATGAACAGCAAATGTCCAATTTGTCAATCAGACAGAGAAAATATTTTTAGAGCCAAACTTTTGGGAAAATATGAAGTTGATTACTTTTTTTGCCAAAATTGTGGTTTCCTGCAAACTGAGAAACCATACTGGTTAGAAGAATCATATCAAAGTGCCATAGCATCTACAGATACAGGATTAGTAGCGAGAAATATTACTATATCCAAAAAATTAACTTGTATTTTATATTATTTATTTGAAAAAAATGGTAAATATTTAGATATAGCAGGTGGCTATGGACTATTAACAAGGTTGATGAGAGATGTAGGGTTTGACTTTTACTGGTCAGATTTATACTGTCAAAATATATTCGCAAATTATTTTGAAGCTAGTAATACAAACAATGCTTTTTCGGCAGTTACTGCATTTGAAGTTCTTGAACACGTGTATGATCCTGTAGAATTTATATCTAAAGCACTCGAAGATACAGAATGCAAAACTTTTATCTTTTCAACTCAGCTTTTTGATGGGCTTCCTCCAGCACCAAATGATTGGTGGTACTATGCCCATGAAACAGGTCAGCACATATCTTTTTTTCAGCACAAGACTCTCGATTTCTTAGCAAAACAAATGTCCTTAAATTTTTATTATACTAGCAATTATGGTTTGCATATCCTTACTGACAAAACGATTAATAATCGATTATTCAAGATTTTATCTGGAAGGCTTTCTAAGTTGTTATATGAATATATTAGTAAACGAATGAAAAGCAAATTATTTTCAGATAGAGATATTATTTTAAAACAAATTTGAACAAAATAGATCACATAACTACAGACAAATTAATGTCATGAAAATTGTCTACGATCATCAAGTTTTTACCTTTCAAAAATATGGTGGAGTTTCTCGGTATCTTTACGAGTTATCCACACGAATGGCAAACTTCGACGATTGTGAAGTAAAAATTCTGGCGGGTTTATATATAAATGAATATTTAAAGCATTGTCCTCCTAATTTGGTTGATGGATGGAAAAGACCATCAATACCTAAAACAACTAGGATTGTAGATTATATCAACAATCTAATATCTAAAGTCTGGATCAAATATGATACTCCTGATATTCTTCATGAAACATACTACACTTTTGATAGCATTGCTGCTAATTCATCTAAAACTAAAAAAGTAATTACAGTATATGATATGATTCATGAAAAATTCGCTGATTCTGCACCTAAATCTGCTAACTTATTCTTGGCAAGAAAAAAAGACTTTTCGTCTATTAAATTACAAGCAATTAAGAGGGCAGATCATATCATCTGTATTTCTAACAGTACTAAGAAAGATCTGATAAATATTTTTGATATAGATGCTCAAAAAATAGCTGTGGTCTATCTTGGTTACTCTCTAAGTTCTGCGCCTTCAGTAACTTCTAAATTATATAAGCAAAATTCTTATCATCCTTACATTCTCTATGTTGGACAGCGAGAATGGTACAAAAACTTTCCTAGATTAGTTAAAGCCTATGCCAGCCATTCTAGTCTTAATAGTAACTTCAATTTGTTATGTGCGGGAGGTAAGAAATTTTCTCAAGATGAACTTAATTTAATTCACGGTTTAGGACTAAGTGAAGATAAAATTCTACCTATCAATGGTGACGATCAAACTTTGGCAAAATTATACAGTCAAGCATCGGCCTTTGTCTATCCTTCTTTATACGAAGGATTTGGCATCCCAATCCTGGAAGCTATGTCATTTGGCTGTCCCGTTGTCTGTAGCAACACAAGTTCATTTCCAGAAGTGGCTGGTAATGCAGCCGAATTTTTCGATCCCTATGATATAGAGAGTATTGCTAATGCGCTAGAAAAAGTATTATTTGATTCAGATTTTACAAAAAAGCTTGTAGAATTAGGAAAGGCAAGGGTAAAGAATTTTTCTTGGGAAAAATGTGCAGAACAAACCCACTCAATCTACGCCTCACTACTTTAGTTTGATCGAGAAAGTTGTTAAAATATGCTAAACTATTGTGAGGTTGCGCTCGTGAGAAAATAGATCAAGAATTTACTGCCCGATTTCCTGCGGGAACTATTGTGTCTGACATTTCGCTCCCCTAATCCGATACGTGTTTTGATACGAGAAGATTGCTCCCTTTATCGTGGTCAAGTTTCTCTTTACTATGTAGTGTTTGACTGCTGTACGGACTAACATAGTTACAAGAGAGCCGCTCATGCTACAATTCGGGTAGTTAAGTCTTAACAAAATCAAGAAAAATGAAAAATGAAAAGTGCTTGCCAATCTATATGCTTGTGACTTCAATCTCTGGATTGACCAGACAATTCAAAAATTAGAAAATCGCCAATTTGAAGAACTGGATGTTGAACACTTAATTGAGGAATTACATTAGCCATGCTCAAAAAAACGATTAAGAAACTCTCCAGAAGTTTAGGAATTGATCTAAAAAGATACAATGTCCAAACATCCGAAGCGGCGAAAATGCATCGCTTGTTAACCTATCACAATATTGACTTAGTATTCGATGTTGGTGCTAATATTGGGCAGTATGCTAAATTACTGCGAGAATTAGGCTATTCGGGGAGGATTGTTTCCTTTGAACCACTGTCAAGTGCTTACTCTCAGTTAAAAGCTGTTAGTAAAAAAGATCCGCTGTGGGAAATTGCTCCTCAAGCTGCCATCGGCAACCAAGAAGGTGAAATTACCATCAATATTGCTGGTAATAGTCAGAGTAGTTCAGCTTTGCCAATGCTGGATGCTCACTTAGAATCTGCACCCGAATCAGCTTACTCTGGTTCAGAAACAGTAAAATTGAGCAGACTAGATACTCTTGCCAAGGACTATATCAAAAGCGAAACTAAATCCATTTTCCTCAAAATAGACGTGCAAGGATTGGAAAAGCAAGTGATAGAAGGGGCAACTGCAATTTTGCCTTTGGTTAAAGGCATTAAGCTGGAATTATCTTTAGTCCCTCTCTACGAAGGTCAAGTCCTGTTTAAAGAAATGATTGACATTGTAGAAAAATTAGGTTACGAACTGTACGGTATTGAACCAGGTTTTACAGCCGAAAAAACTGGAAGGATGTTGCAAATGGATGGTATTTTCTTTAAACCAGATTAGATTTTTAATATGGTAAAACATGAGCAAAGTTATTTGTTGATATCCCTTCTCAAATAGTGCTACACTATGTACACAATGCGTACACAACGAGAGAGACTATGGATAAGCATGACATTGAGAAAATTGGGGTGCGAGAATTTCGGAGCGAACTCCCTAAATACATATACGGTGAGACTCCCGTTGAGGTACTACGTCACGGTCATACTGTTGGGTTCTATTTCCCCGTTAAACAGGGGAGTAAAAGCGCCGATATCGCTGCCTTACAAGCGGTGGCCGCTCAATTTGAGTACCTGTTAAGTCAAAAGGGAATTTCCGAAGACGATATTGTTCGTGAGTTTCGTCAGATGTGTGAAGCGGACAGAGCCAATCAGAGAAAGGATTTAGACGGGTGAGACTCAAATTCGTCGTTCTCGACGCTAATATCATCATAAGAAGTGTATTCGGGGTGAAGGTGGGGAGGTTGATGCAATCTGTCGGCGACAACGCTTGTTTTCTAACTCCCGATGTCTGTCTTGAGGATGCAGAAGAATACATTCCCAAAATAGCCGCTTGCAAGGGACTTGATCTGGCACTTGTCAGAGAAGGATTCGGCCGCATATCGAGCATTGTAGAGGTTGTGCCAGCTTCGCTCTATAGCCAATATCAATCAGAGGCCATAAAACGCATAAAACAAAGAGATATTGATGACTGGCCGATTTTAGCAACCGCACTTCTTTTTAACTGCCCGATCTGGACGGAAGATCAAGATTTCTTTGGAACAGGGGTTCCAACTTGGACATCAGATAGAGTCCACTTATATTTCCATTCAGAAGAGAAGAATTGAAAGAGGACTGCCTCAAATGTAGGATTCGATGATTAGCAGATTGTGTTAGAAATAGTCCTCTATTTTAGGATTTACGGATAGAAGTAATTGCCAATAGCTTAGATATTCAAAGATATAAACCAATCGAGAAAAATACTGCTCGCTATCTCTTAGGATTACCCCAAAATAAACAGCTTATCCTCTATCCTTTTAGCTAAACAGCAACATTGCTCCTATGAAATTAGCCTCCATTCCGACAAAACAGTACATCGAGCAACGAGAAGAAGAATATTGGCTCGAAGGAACTCGTATCTCTCTTGATTCAGTTGTCTATTCTTTCTTGAACGGAGAATCCCCCGAAAGCATTGCCCAAAATTTCCCACTCCTTTCCCTCGAACAGGTTTATGGTGCGATCGCTTTCTATCTGGCCAATCGAGAGCTTGTCGACGCCTATCTTAAAAAGGGTGAAAAGGAGTCCTTTGCTGTACCAAAAATTGAAGGCAGCTCAAGCCTATAATATATGTTTAAAAAATCTAATTTCCTAGAAGAAGGCTATAATGACCATAGTATTTTGCCCCCATCTCAATTCTAGCCAGTAGATTCTGGTTCTTCGTTACTTGGTATGGTTCGATAGGGGGGCATAAATCGACTAAATCCTTATCTGGCAAGAGATTTAATTGATTAGTTCGCTCTATAAGGGTTACATCCCTTATAACCCCCGTCCATTGCATAACACAAACCGAAGAGCCTAGATTCTTTTCCCCAGTGCCAGAGGAAAAAGCCCCATAAGTCTAATCACCAGTGTAGCTCCGATGACTTCCACTATTGCCCCTTCTCGACCTTCACTGCCCACCCAAGATGAATTGCCCTGTGATGACGGCGTTCCCATGGAAACCCAACGACATAAACTCCAGATGGATATCCTCATTGATGCCTTGTTACCCTGGTTAGCTGCTAGGGAAGATGGCTATGTGGGGGGCAATATGTTCGTTTATTTCAGTGCCGCACAGTTAAAAAGCGAGGAATTTCGCGGACCCGATTTTTTTGCCGTCCTGGGGGTTCCCAAAGCGGAAAGAAAAAGCTGGGTGGTTTGGGAAGAAGGGAAAGCTCCCGACGTGGTTATCGAACTCCTTTCCGAAAGTACCGCTCCACAGGATAAAACTGAAAAGAAAGCCATCTATCAGGACCGTTTGCGAGTGCCAGAATATTTCTGGTACGATCCCTTTAATCCTGAAGACTGGGCAGGTTTTATCCTCAGAGAAGGCAACTACGAGCCATTATCTCTAGAGGAGGGAGAAAGATTTTTCAGTCAAAGACTAGGGTTGTCCTTGGTACGCTGGCAAGGGGAGTATAAGGGAGTCGAGGCAGTGTGGTTGCGTTGGGCGACTTTTGCTGGCGATTTACTGCCCACGGAGTCAGAGCGGGCTGAACAGGAGAGAATGCGGGCTGAACAGGAGAGAATGCGGGCTGAACAGGAAAGAATGCGGGCTGAACAGGAAAGAATGCGGGCTGAGGATTTAGAAGCATTGCTTCAACGCTATCGAGAGCGTTTTGGAGATTTGCCGGAATAATGACTCTCCAGGAAGCTAAATAGAAGATATGATACTAAATCCGTTGAGTATAGGCTACTTATGAGGAGAGGCACTCATGCAAGAGGCAAAACGGAGAATAAATAATCAGTTTTTAATAACCAGATTTAGGATGAGAACATTTTTTCCCATTATATCGGGAGAGCCGTTGGCTTTCTAGTATTGGCTGGTTAAAAATTTTCTTTACAATAAGTTCATCATCAGGTACAATGGCTCTAAATCTTAAAGTTAATTTTTTTAGCTAATTACATTAGCTGATATAACCCGCAGGCTAGTTTAATAGTACTTTAGCAGGTATGAGAGAGCTAGAATAATCTTTCTCATTCTATATAGCTAATTATAAACTGACCTAGTTGTAATTACGATTAAAACGCTTGTAGCTTGCCAATATCAAGATAAGATATGACAATAAAACCACCATTGCAAGAGAAAAAAACTATCGAGCTAGATGCTAACTTCTCTACAACTCGCCGAGTAACTGTGGAGAGGCCTGCTATTATTAACGATTCTTCTGCAAAAGTGCAATCTCATTTATTTTTGCCACCAAATCCAGAACGCAAGGGAGAAGGGGGATTAAGAACAAAGGGATATTTCAAGCACTCCTACAGGGAGACAAGTGAGTTATCGGAAAAATTTGCGGTTCCGCTGGTTACTATTATAACGGTAGTTTTTAATGGAGAAAAGCACTTAGAGCAAGCAATTCAGAGTGTCATTAGCCAGTCTTACAATAATGTTGAGTACATTATTATAGACGGAGGTTCTACTGACAGCACAATTGATATTATTCGTAAGTATGATGATCAGATAGATTATTGGTTGAGCGAACCTGACGAAGGTATATATGATGCGATGAATAAAGGCTGGAAATTGAGTCAAGGAGATTACATTTACTACTTGGGGAGCGATGATATATTGTTAAATATACCTAGCCAATCTATTCAGAAAGCAAGTTTAAACAATACGGACATAATTCATGGCAATGTAATTATGGATAACGGTCAGCTACGGATCAGTAGATATAATCCATTGATTGTGTTAAAAAATACTTTATGTCCCCAAGGACTATTCATTAAGAAAAACCTACTTGCTCAACTTCCGTTCAACACGAAATATAAAATATATGCTGACTTCGATCTTAATCAAAAGATTTATAAGATGAGTGCATCGTCAATCAAAGACAAATCTACAATTGCTTTTTTTAGACTTGGTGGTGCCAGTAGTTCCTATCAAGATAACTCAAAATTAGCGAATTGTAAGCAGGAGTACGCTAGAGTTATTTATGATAATTTTGGTTTGTGTGGGCTGATTTTATCTTGGATTTGGGGGGCTGTACGAGGTTTAGTTGTTAGAAACAATATCCATTTACATACCGATTACAAAACCTTGAAAAAAGTTTTAAAAAACTGCAAATAATCCTTTTTATTCGAGCGATATTTGCAGGAGCATATTTCAGCAATAAACAATTTAAAGGAGTTATAAACTTTCTATGCAGAGTACAGCAGAATAAAGAATCGGGTATATCTTTGGACGATTGGACTGAAAAACATACGGATTATTGACATTATTTTACCAACTATATCAGCTGCCAAGAGACTTTAAATATGGGCAAAATATCTAATTTAAGAACATCTTTTAGATATGCGAGGGAACTTTATCAACTATACCTAGACAAAAAAATGAAACGAACACCAAAATCAATCTATACCAACCATTATAGCTCATTTATCTTGGAGTTTTTATCTATATTTTTTCTTAAGTATGTTGCCAGTGTAACTTTGTTTCTTGAGAAAAAACAGACTTTTAACTAATCAATCGGAGTAAAAAATGAATCAATTTATCGAGACGTTGAGTCAATGCCCTAAGTGCCAAAGTAGTCAATTAATTTTTGACGATCATCAGATTATTTGCAAAAACTGTAGTTCTGAATTTGCTATTATTAATAATAAACCAGTATTCATTCGAGAAGATAATGAAATTTTTTCTCCCTCTTTTTATACTAATGCGGTTACTAATTACAGTTCAAAAGAGAAAAAAAATATATTCTCAAAAATTGTCCCTAGTCCCTCGATTGCATTCAACCATGTTGAGAGGATTCAAAATTTTGCTCAGACTTTAAAAAAGTTTACCCCAGCCTATGTCTTGGTTGTGGGTGGAGGAAATCAGAAAAGAGATTTGGATAGGTTAATGTCAGAATATAGCAATATCAAATTGATCTATTCCGATGTTGATGTTAATGCAGATGTCGATTTATTCTGTGATGCTCACGATCTTCCTTTTCAAGACCAAGTTTTTCATGGTATTATTACCACAGCAGTTTTAGAGCACGTTCTCTACCCCGAAAAAGTCGTTAGTGAAATGCACAGAGTTCTCAAAGATGGTGGGGTAATTTATTCAGAAATTCCCTTTATGCAGCAGGTTCATGAAGGGGCCTATGATTTTACCAGATATACCCTCTCCGGTCATCGGCGCTTGTTTAACTATTTTTCAGAAATTTCCAGTGGTTTAGTGGCAGGACCTGGAACAGTTTTAGTCTGGTCTATCGAACATTTCGCTTTATGTTTTACTGGCAATAATACCTCAAGATTATTAACTAAAGCGATGGTGAGATTAATGTTTTCTTGGCTTAAATATTTTGACTATCTATTCAAAAATAATCCTCAAGCTCTCGATGGAGCTTCTTGTACATATTTCTTAGGAGAAAAATCTCCTGAGAAAGTAGTTTCTGATCAAATGATTATTGAGAGATATAAGGGAGCTAATAATCTTCGCCATACCTAGAGAATATCGTCAACTCTCCAGTTTATACAAGAAAATAATCTAATTAAATCCTCAACAGTGATGAAAACTTTGTTATTCAGTCGCTACGATACTTTAGGAGCTAGCAGCCGCTATCGTACTTACCAATATTTGCCTTATTTGAAAAAAGAGGGAATAGAGGTTGAGACCGCTCCCTTATTAGATAATGATTATCTTAGAACTCGCTACTTAGGGGAAAAATACCCTTTATCGAGATTATTATCTGCTTATCAACAGAGAATTTCGCTGCTGTTGAAATCTCAAAAATACGATTTAATCTGGTTGGAAAAGGAAGCATTACCTTGGCTACCAGCTTGGCTAGAATTACTGTTGCTCAGAGGAAGAACACCTTATTTAGTTGATTATGATGACGCAGTTTTTCACCGTTACGATCAACATTCTGCTTCTGTAGTTAGATGGCTATTGGGACAGAAAATCGATCGAGTAATGCAGAATGCTCGCTTAGTGATTGCGGGAAATGATTACTTAGCTAACAGAGCAACACAAGCAGGAGCTAAATGGGTAGAAATATTACCTACCGTCGTCGATATTGATCGCTATCCTTTATCAAAAGCTCCTCAAAATGAAGTCTTTACCATCGGCTGGATAGGAACCCCACTGAAGTTTTTTAATTATATCAAAGAACTAGCTCCTGTTTTAAAAGAAATTTGCCGCGATGGTGGTGCCAAAGTCGTTGCTATTGGTGCCAAAGAGACAAATATAGAGGATATCCCTTTAGAAATTAAGCCTTGGTCAGAAGCAACCGAGGTGAAAGAGATGCAACAATTTGATGTAGGGATTATGCCCCTTACTGATACGCCATTTGAGCGAGGAAAATGCGGATTTAAACTAATTCAATATATGGCATCTAGTCGCCCAGTTATTGGTTCACCAGTAGGGGTGAATGCCGAGATTATCGAGCAGGGTATCAACGGTTTCCACGCTAGTAGTCAAGCTGAATGGCTGCAAGCTTTTCAAAAACTTAAAAATGATCGATATTTAAGGGAAAGCATGGGATTAGCGGGCAGAAAACTTGTCGAAGATAAGTATAATATTAAAATAACTGCTCCTAGACTGCTTCAGCTATTACAGGCAGCTGTCCAAGTTAAAAAAACTTAAACTTGTTCTCATAAAATTATCCATAAATAAAGAGTTTAAACTGTACACAAAATGAAAATACTTTTTATTATAACTAGAGCAGATACCCTTGGAGGCGCACAGGTTCATGTGCGGGATTTAGCGAAATTTCTCCAAGATTCTCACCATCAAGTCTTAGTTGTTACTGGAAGCAAAGGAATTTACAATCATGACTTGCAAGGACAGCACATAAACAATCTATCTTGTCAATACTTGGGCAAAAAAATTAACTTAATTAAAGACTGGAAAACCTTAAATTTTCTTCAAAAAATTATTGCAGAATTCCAACCAGATATTATCAGCACTCACTCTAGTAAAGCGGGAATTTTAGGACGATTAGCAGCCAGAAAAAGCAAGACTCCTTGTATTTTTACCGCCCATGGTTGGGCTTTTACAGGAGGTGTACCAGAGCCGAGTCGAACTATCTATCAGTGGTCAGAAAAAATCACAGAACCTTTAGCTAATAAAATTATCTGTGTTTCGGAACAAGATCGATTAATTGGACTAAAAAATGGTATGCAACCCAATCGATTATTGACTATACATAATGGGATGCCAGATGTACCAGCAGAATTGAGAGCTAATCCTAGTCATGCTAACCCTGTTCGTATTGTTATGGTGGCAAGATTTGATCAGCAAAAAGACCATGTAACCTTACTGAAAGCCTTTCAAAATATTCCCGAAGCCCATTTAGATTTGGTCGGAGACGGTCTGGATTTAGAAAAAATTAAAACCTTAGCCAAGGAGCTAAAAATTATCGACAGAATTAATTTTTTAGGCTTTCGTACCAATGTAGCAGAAGTATTAGCCCAAGCCCAAATATTTACTTTAATATCTAATTGGGAAGGGTTTCCTCGCACCACAATCGAAGCAATGAGAGCAGGACTACCAGTGATTGTGTCCGATGTTGGGGGAGCGTCAGAAGCAATTATGGAAGGAATAACAGGTTATATTGTACCCCGGGGAGATGTTAACACTTTACACCAGAGACTATTACAATTAGTTCTAGATGCTCAGTTCAGGACTAAAATGGGAGCGGCAGGACGCAAACGCTACGAAGCAGAATATACTTTTGAGAAGATGTTTGAAAAAACCTTTCAGGTTTATGAGCAAGTTTTAGAGAAAAGGACTAAAAATGATGATTGAGAATAAATTGTTAATCACAGGTGCTACAGGGTTGCCAGGTGGTTTTTTCATGGAACGTTTGGCATCTACTAAGCCTGAAATAGAAATACATTGTTTAATTCGCCCTACTAGCGATCGCAGTATGTTAGATAGTCTAGGATTACCCATAATCTATCATATTGGTGATAGCTCGATTCCAGAAACTTGGCAGCAAATTTTTAGTGAAAATAATTTTCAAACCATTATCCATCTCGTCCAGCTTCGACAAGTACCAACCATACTTAATAGTCTAAAAAAATTCCAACAAACTCCCCGATTAATTATCATCGGAACCACGGGAGTGTATTCAAAATATAATGAATATTCTGCCGAGTATAAAAAAGCAGAAAGCTATTTACAACAATATGCTGCTTCTTATTGTCTCCTGAGACCGACAATGATTTATGGTTCTCCCCAAGATAAAAACTTACACAAATTGATTAAATTCTGTCACCGCTACGGATTCTTTCCCATTTTTGGTTCTGGGGATAACCTGTTACAACCAGTTCACGCTGATGACATTGCCCAGATGTTGTTAAAAGTCTGGGAATGTCCTAATATAAAAGGTGCTTACGATCTTTCCGGAGGTAGTATTGTTTCCTTCCGTCAGTTAATTTTATTGGTAGAAAAGTTATTAGGAAAATCGGTACGATCCCTATCTTTTCCCTTAAAATTTGGCATCTGGTCAGCTACCCTACTAGAAAAAACATTAGCTAAAAAATCACCCGTGCGACGAGAACAAATCTTGCGATTACAAGAAGACAAAGCTTATTCCCACGAAGAAGCTAAAAGGGATTTAGGGTTTACTCCTCGTACTCTAGAAGTCGGGTTGCAACAAGAGATAGAATTAATGCGCTCCCAAGGTATAATCTAACTAATTCAATCAATTTTTGTCTTGTGGCTGCCAATTCAATTGACGAGTTTATTGATGAGTTTGTCGATCACCTCTTTCTACCATCCTTGACAGAGGTGCTGGAGTAAGTTATAATTCCAGAAAGCTGCTGCTAAATCACAATTATGACGCTTCCCCTAGTCAATCAAGACAAAGACGCGATCGCGCTAGACCGCAATTTTTCCGCCACTCGCCTGGTGACGCAGGAGAGACCGGTTATTGTCAACGATTCCGCATCAAAAGTGCAGTTTTCTCTGTTCCTACCACCCAATCCAGAACGAAAAGCAGAAGGCGGGTTGAGAACCCAGGGATATTTCAAACGTTCTTATGATGAAGCTAGTGGCTTGTCTGACAATTCACCGCTTCCTTTAGTTACCATCATTACTGTAGTTTTTAACGGCGAGAAGTATTTAGAGCAGACAATTCAGAGTGTGATTAATCAGACCTATGATAATGTTGAGTATATTGTCATAGATGGCGGTTCTACGGATGGTACAGTTGATATTATTCGTAAGTATGAAGATAAGATTGATTATTGGGTGAGTGAGCCCGATAGCGGTCTATACGATGCGATGAACAAAGGAATTGAATTAGCAACAGGAGAGCTAATTGGATTAATTAATAGTGATGATCTTTACAATGATGGTACAATATCGAAAGTAACCAATCAATATGTCAATCCTCAAAAACTGAAATCAGTTATCATAAGTGGTGCAATTTTTCGCACTGATAGCCAGGGAAATATCAAGATCAGACTTTACGCATCACATAAGTCGTTAGAAGAACAAATAGAGTGGAGAATGCCTCTGCATCATCCAGCTACTTTTGTATCTTGTGATGTATATAAAACAATTGGTACATTTAACCCTAAATATAAAATAGCAGGAGATTACGATTTTATTTATAGAGCCTTTCATTCTCATAAAGTTAAATTTTTGATAATAGATGATTTTTTGACCTCTATGAGGTTAGGTGGTTTATCAGAGGAAGGCATTATGAGTATATGGATTAAAGCCAAGGAAAATTTTCAAGTTAGAAAAGACAATATATCTTTGGCAAAAAATTTTTTGATTTTTTTATTTGTACTTCTAGTAAACGGTATAAAGCAAATTGTCAAGCCACTACTCAGTGAGCCACTGTTGTCAACTTATTACCGATATCGTCATAAAAGAGATTGATTAAGATTTGACTAGGGGGTTCAGTGATTAATTCAGGCTGAGAGCATCTCAAACGCTATTGACAATTGACCGATTTTGTGATGCGCGTGGGCATTTCAAGTGATATAGTCATTTCAGATAAGTCTGATACAGCCTAGACCGACAAAACCCTTATGAACTCTGGGATTGATATTCTCAATCTTAATTGAAATGACTATAAGTACCTAAGCAAAATTAATTACACATATCTAACTACCCCTTGCCTTGTGCAAGAGTGCCTTTTGCCTATCCTAACCAAGAAATTAATTTTGCACGACTACTTACCAGTCAATTAGAATAGTTACGAACTCGACCCATTTGGCCAATTTTTGATTAACAAGTGAGATGGCAAATTCTACTCAAATATTCCTGAATCATGGGTAAGCAACCCACATAAAGTTCATTTTGTCAAGGATTGTTAAGATGCGCTTATATTGGTAGTTAATTTAGTGAAGGAAGTTTAGCATGAAACCTGTTTTGATATTGTCTCTTGGGGTACGAGGTGGTACGGTAATATATGCACAAGAAGTTATTGATCGTCTTTCGATTGAAAAAACCGTTATCATCCCTTTTGGCTCTTCTGTAAAAACTCCATGCCACACTTATAAATGGATTGCTCATAGAAACGTATATGAGTTCTTTATCTATTCTTTTACTTTATTGCCTCTATATATGATCAGCTTGTTCTGTGATTTGACAGTTAACAAGTATAGTTCTATTTATCTTCCTTATTTTCATTACTGGAATATTTTTTTTGTATTCATTTTTAAGCTGTTTAATAAAAAGGTAATAACTACTATACATGACGGATGTATAGGGGATAAAAATCAGAACAATTTCAAGGGCAAAATTCTAAATTATCTTAAAGAGAAATCTCTTTACTCTTCAGATGAATTAATTTTTTTGTCGGAATATGTAAAAAACGAATTTCAAAAAAAATATGGGAGAAAAGACGATTGCCATGTTATTCCTCACGGATTAATAATACCAGAAGGTCTAAGGCAAGCATCCAGGAATCATAATCCATTGCCTAACATTCTCTTTTTTGGCCAGGTAATCCGTTCCAAAGGAGTTGAGAATTTAATCCACGCCTGTTTGAAGATGGCAACAGAAAAATATAATAAATTAGTTATAGTTGGAAAGCATTTCTATCCCCTCGGTATTGATAGAAATATTTACTCTAGTAGTAAAATTGTTTTTATAGATAATTATGTACCAGAAAATGAAATCTCTAAGTTTTTCAATGAAGCTGATATTTTAGTTCTTCCCTATACTATTGCAACCCAGTCAGGGGTAGTTACTATAGGTGTTTCTGCCTGTATTCCCATGGTTTGTACAAAAGTGGGTGGACTTAAAGATCAGCTAGTTCCAGATGCTGAAGCAATTTTCGTAAATTCAGATTCTGAATCGATTAAAGAGGGTATTTTGGCTCTAATTGACAATAAAGAGCTTTATGAGTCTATTTCCTTAAATCTCAAAAGGAAACATACAAGTCTCGACTGGAATAATATAGCTAAATCTATCGAAAACGTTATAATCTCTACTACTGAATAACGAGGAAAACATCTATGACTATTGGGATTTGTAATTTGTGCGGTTCTGTGGTGGTTCGGATACATCCAGGATATTTTGGTACTCGTTGTTTAAACTGTAGATCTACTAAAATTCATAGAGCAGTTGGTCTGACAATTGACTCTCTAAACTTTTCAACCAGTACCTCTGTTTACGAGTTGTCTTCTCGCGGAGCTTTGTATAAATTATTAAAAGGTAAATTTCAGAATTTATACTTTTCTGAATACTTTGATGATGTACCTCTAGGGTTGATGAAGAACTCTGTTGTCTGTCAAGACGTTCAAAATCTTCTTCTCAACGACGAATCTTTTGATTTAGTGACTTCCACCGAAGTTTTTGAGCATGTTCCTGATGACAGCAAGGGTTTTTCTGAAATTTACAGAGTCTTAAAAAAAGATGGATACTTTATCTTTACCGTGCCTTTATTAGATAACCCGAAGACAGTTGAAAGATGTTTCTTACAGCCTGATGGGACTATCATACATCAACTTGAGCCAGAGTATCATGGCGATCAGATTCGAGGACAGGGAAGAGTTCTTGCCTTCAGAAATTACGGATTGGATATAACTAAGCGGTTAGAAAGTTATGGTTTTCACGCTGAAATACGTCTGGTAAACTCGGGTCGCAATGTAATTGAAGATCAGAAGGTTATTATAGCCCAAAAAATCTAGTTCTATGACTGTCACTAAAAAATCAACTGGAGATGAGAATAAAATGTTAATTTCCTGCAAATACAACTTTCTTTTTATCCATAATCCCAAAGTAGCGGGGTCTTCTTTGGATGGAGAAATCTCTGAGAAAATTTATCTTAAATGACTGAGAATATTTTAACTATATTTGAAACTTGACAAAAAGACTATGAGAAAATACTAGAATTGCTTAAGTTACCAGAAGTAAAACTAGCAAGCGTCAATCAAAATTATCAACGTCAGCGAGACTACAGGAGTTATTATAACCAAGAAACCAAAAATATTATTAGTGAACATCTCAAGGAAGATATAGAACTGTTTGGATACTCTTTTTAGTAAAAGATAGCTTTAGATACTTATGCAACTTACGGCCTCCCTTGTCCTTTACAAAAATGACCCAGAGATAGTTACTCAAGCAATTAAATCTCTGTTCAGCACACCAATAGAAATTAATTTATCAGTAGTAGATAATTCTCCCACCGATGAACTCAAAAAAATTTTTGATAATTTTCAGGAATACGATATAGATTATTACTTCAATAAGGGTGATAACGTTGGTTTTGGCAAAGCACATAACCTAGCTATTACTAGAGCTAAAAATTATGATTATCATTTAGTTATCAATCCAGATGTTTATTTTGATAATAATGTAATCACCGAACTTATTCACTATCTCGATAAGCATCAAGATGTGGGATTGATTACTCCAAAAATATCTTACCCTAACGGGGATATCCAATACCTTTGCAAGCGTCAACCTACGGTTTTGACCTTATTTATTAGACGTTTTATACCAAAAAAAATGCAATTTCTTTTCAAAAAGAGATTGGACTGGTATGAAATGCGAGATATTAGCTATAACCAGATAATGGAAGTGCCGATTATTAGTGGCTGTTTTATGCTATTTAACAGAAAATATTTAGATGAGATTGGCTACTTTGATAAAAATATGTTTATGTATTTTGAAGATTATGATTTGACCCTTAGAATGTCTAAAAAATACAAAACCATACTTTATCCCCATGTAAATATTTATCATCATTGGGCAAGAGGAGCGCACAACTCTACTAAACTGGCTATAGTTTTTGCTCAATCTGCCGTGTATTTTTTTAATAAACATGGGTGGAAATTTTACTAAACTTAATTGAATAATTAATAATGAAAAACGTTTTAGTTACAGGTTCTACTGGTTTCATTGGCAGCCACTTACTGCCAACTTTACACCAACATAATTGGCAAATAACAGCTGCAATTCGCCAGGAATTTGAGTTTCCCGCATCCCTGTCAATTAAGACTATCAAAGTTGGCGAAATTGATGATATGACCGATTGGCAAGAAGCATTGCTAGGCATTGATACCGTTATTCATCTAGCAGGACGATCTCATATCCTTCATGAGACTATATCCAATCCAGAAGCAGCATTTATAAAAGTTAACACTAAGGGGACTATTAACCTAGTTAAGCAGTCGCTAAAAGCGGGAGTTAAGCACTTTATTTTTGTCAGTTCTATTCATGCTATGGCTGCCGAAAGTGATGATATTCTTAACGAAAACTCTCCCTGTCATCCTGATAGTCCTTATGGTGGTAGTAAATTGCAAGCGGAACAAGCTTTAATTAACCTTGCCAAAGATAGTAACATGACTTGGACAATCCTTCGTCCTACTCTAGTTTACGGGCCAGGTAATCGTGCTAATATGGAGCGCTTGATGAAACTAATTAAACGGGGATTACCTTTACCTTTTGGTGCAATAAAAAATCGTCGTAGTTTTGTCTTTGTGGGTAACTTAGTTGCTGCCATTATTACCTGTTTAGATCATCCTAATGCCGCTAATCAGATTTTTTTAATTAGCGATAACCAAGCTGTTTCGACTCCTCAATTAATTCGACTCATTGCTCAACAAATTCAACAACCCTGTCGATTGCTGCCCGTCCCCACTACCTTACTTAGATTCTTAGGTTATCTGGGTGATAACATAGAATCCATAACAGGGAAAAATCTCCCTTTTAACACCTATAATATCGATCGCTTGCTTGGTTCTCTTGCCGTTGACTCTAGATATATTCAAAAAACCCTGAATTGGCAACCTCCCTTTACTTTAGAGCAAGGATTAGCCCAAACAATTCAGCCAGAAAATTAGTGATCAGCTGGTCAAAAAGACTTCATAATTCAAGTTCCGCTTTGACAAAATCGGGGGTTTTATGGAGAGAAAACCCCACTTTAGCCGCTATCATCTGCATAGCGCGGTTATCCCTTAAAATTTCCCCTTCAATTGCCTCTAATCCTTCCTTTTTGCCAATAGTGACTAAACGCTGTAGTAACTCAGTACCAATTCCTTGCCCTTGATAGTCATCCCTAACTAATAGGTCAAATTCTGCCACATTAACGCCGTGTAGTTTATTTAAGCGTCCTATAGCGATAATTTCTCGATCTTCCGTCTGATCGTTATTAATCTCTACCACTAAGCTCATTACTCGATCGTAGTCGATAAAACAAATGCGCGTAAGACGATCATAAGCGGTTTGGCGATCGAGATTGACAAGGTGAAAATAACGATAATAAATGGTTTCTTCCGAGAGATAATGGTTAAATTGTCGCACTAAAGGCTCATCCGCTGCCCGAATCGGACGAATTAGCACCTTTAAGCCTCTTTTTGTCGTCCAACGCCCTATATAATGTTCGGGATAGGGACGGATTGCCGGATGAGATAACTTTTCTGGGGGTGTAGTTCGAGTATGAAGAAGGATAGAAGCGGAAAGGGCGATCAATTGCTCTGAATCGGCAAAAAAGGGATTAATATCGATAGTTTTAATGCGAGGTTGTTCACTAACCAGGTTACTAAATCTAACGATTATTTGCTCTAAATTCGCCAAATTAAGCGATTTAAGCCCATTTGTCCCGTTAAAAGCCCGATAAATCTTGGTTTTTTCTAAAAGTCGGCGCGCGAGATTAGTATTTAAAGGAGGTAGAGCGGTGGCGTAATCTTGAAAAATATCGACTAAACGGCCACCAGTACCGAAAATTATCACCGGTCCGCACTGATAATCGTAATTAGAGCCGATAATTAACTCATATCCTCGATCGATCTCTAACATCGGTTGAATACTCACCCCGAGAAAATGCTCCCGACCCACTTGTGCGCTAACATTAGCTTCGATCGCCTGATATGCTTGCGCGACTGCTATAGGGGAAAAAAGTGGCAATTGTACCCCACCCACCGCGCTTTTATGGATAATCGTCTGGGAATGCAGTTTCATCACCAGGGGATAACCGAGAGATTCAGCGAGATTAACTGCTTCTGCGGCACTTTCAGCAATTTCAGTGACAATAACAGGGATTCCATAAGCTTTGAGTATAGCTAAAGACTCTGACTCACTGAGAATTGTTCTATCCCCTGCTTGCTCGATAATCTGGCTAACTAAAACTCGATCGGAGCCATTTTCCTGAGAATTGGCTAAAATTGGCGTTTGATAAAGACCGCGCAGATTCTCTTCATATTTCCAGAGCAAATTAAACACCCGGGCCGCCGAATCGGGATAGCGATAGGTGGGGATACCCTGCTGATTTAATAACGCTACTCCCTCTGCAATGCCCTCTCCCCCCATCAAACTTGCTAAAATGGGTTTTTTGCTATTTTGAGCGATTGAGGCGATGCTACGGGCAATTGCTCGCAGATCGGTGTTAAAGCGAGGCGAGAGAATCATCAACACCGCGTCGGTATGTGCATCCGCTAAAGCGATCTCTAGGGCGCGAGCGTAGCTATCGGGATCGCTGCTGCGACGCAGATCGATGGGATTTTGGGGGACAATATCCGCCGGAAAAAGAGGTGCTAGTTGCTCGATCGTTGCGGGGGTAAGGGTTGCCAGTTGTCCATCTTCCGCCAGTAAAGCTGAGGCCGCTAAAAGAGCGGGAGCAACACCATTGCTGATGATTGTCAAGCGTTTTCCCCGGGGAAATCGGGGAATTTTCCCTAAAACTTGCGTGATATTCAAGAGATCGGCCATTCTTTGTACTTCCACGATGCCACAGCGAGCAAAGGCAGCGGAGAGAGTTAGTTGATCGCTGGTCAATTTACCAGCATGGGAAAGAGCAGTGGGGTCAAAGTCGGTACTGTGGCGACTAATGGCGATAATTGGTTTATTTAGGGCAACTTCTCGGGCCGAGGACAGAAAAGAGCGGGCATTATTCAGGGATTCCAGGTAGATAACGATGCTTTTGGTTTGGGGATCGTCTCCCAAATAATAGAGTAATTCGCCCCAATCCACATCTAAAAGGACTCCGAGGGAGATAAAGTGACTAAAACCGACATTTTCGCTTAAACTCCAATCAAGCACGGCAGCAGCGATCGCACCACTTTGACTAATCAGGGCAATTGAACCAGTTTTCGGCAAGATGGGAGAAAAGGTGGCGTTAAGATTTTGGCTTAGATTGCTGATTCCTGAGCTATGAGGACCGATGATGCGTAATTTTTGACCGGCGATCGCTTTAATTTCCCTGAGTAAATTTTCCCCCATCTGGCCGGTTTCCCGAAAACCCGTGGAGAGAATCAGGGCGCATTTAACCTGTTTTTCGACAGATTGGGCGATAATAGCGGGAATTTCGGGAGCAGGGGCAGTGATAATTACCAGATCGATCGCCGCCTGGATATCTGGTAAACTGCTATAGCTGGGAAGATCGAGCCAGTTTTCGGGGTGAGGATTAACTAGATAAAGGCGGCGCTGACCGGGATTATGATGGAGATTATTTAAAAGAGTGCGATCGAGTTGGGGATTTTGGCGATTAAATCCCACCACAGCGATAGTTTTTGGCTCAAAAAAGGCTCTTATGGTTTGATGTTCGCCACCACGAGGAGCTAAGATGGAATTTAACATAATTGACGCTCCCAAGAACTTTAAAAACCCACTTCCCACTTCCCACTTCCCACTTCCCACTTCCCACTCTCCATACCTTTCAAACAGGATTTAGTATAAAACAGCCCCACCCGATCAACATTTTCCCCAAGAGATCTAGTAAACTAACTGATGCTGTAAATATTTAGAGACAGACGATGGAACTGGAATATCCCGAGGATTTGAGATACCTAGAAACCCACGAATACGTCAGACTCGAAGGTGAAATCGCTACCTTGGGAATTAGTGCTTTTGCCGTCGATCAATTGGGTGATATCGTGTTTCTAGAATTGCCCGAATTGGGAGAGGCGCTGGAAGTAGGTAGTAGTTTCGGCACGATTGAATCGGTAAAAGCGGTAGAAGATCTTTATCCTCCCGTCTCGGGAACCGTAGTTGATCGCAATCAAGCGATGATTGACTCCCCCGAATTAATTGCCGATGATCCCCACGGGGAGGGTTGGTTATTAAAAGTGCGGGTAGAAAACCCCGATACTGCCTTGGCTGATACCCTCTCCGCTAGTGAATATCGCACCCAAGTAGCAGGGGAAAGTTAACTAATATTAACAACAGGGAGCCAGACCCTCACACTATCATAAGCATAGAAAGAATTGAAAAAACAGGAAGCGATCGAGTCTTCCTGATTTTTGTCTCTAAAGCGTGCTGAGACGAAATTCTTGCCCGAATCGAGTCAGGTTTCACTATTTACCCAATCTATGCTAAATCCTCATCTCGCGGCGATCGAACTTTCCAAAGAGGAGGTTCAACGCTACTCTCGACATATTATTCTGCCCGAAGTGGGCTTAGAAGGTCAAAAAAAACTAAAAGCCGCCAGTGTTCTCTGCATCGGCACTGGGGGACTCGGTTCCCCGCTTTTACTCTATCTAGCGGCGGCTGGCATCGGTAGAATCGGTATTGTTGACTTCGATATCGTCGATAGTTCCAATCTGCAACGTCAAATTATTCACGGCACTTCTTGGGTAGGTAAACCGAAAATTGTTTCCGCTAAGGACAGAATTCTAGAAATTAACCCCTATTGTCAGGTGGATTTGTACGAAACCCGCATAAGTTCCGAAAATGCCCTTGACATTTTAGCTCCCTATGATGTAGTCATCGACGGGACAGATAATTTCCCCACCCGTTATCTGACTAATGATGCTTGTGTTCTTCTCGACAAACCCAACGTCTATGGCTCAATTTTCCGCTTTGAAGGACAAGCAACCGTTTTTAACTACCAAGGCGGTCCCAACTACCGCGATCTCTATCCCGAACCGCCACCACCGGGGATGGTTCCCTCCTGTGCGGAAGGCGGCGTTTTAGGAGTTTTACCCGGAGTAATCGGCACAATTCAAGCCACAGAAGCCATTAAAATTATCCTCGGCGCACCGGATACCCTCAGTGGTCGTTTACTGCTTTACAATGCTTGGGAAATGAAATTCCGTGAGTTAAAATTGCGTCCGAATCCCATCCGTCCCGTTATTGAAAAACTAATTGATTACGAACAATTCTGCGGTATCCCGCAAGCTCAAGCACAAGAAGCAGCAGAACAGCAAAAAATGACAGAAATAACCGTAGTAGAGTTAAAGACCCTACTTGACAGCGAGGCCAATGATTACATTCTCATCGATGTGCGTAATCCCAACGAGTACCAAATCGCTAAGATTCCCAACTCGGTATTAATTCCCTTACCCGATATCGAAAATGGTGCGGCAATTCCCAAAATTAAGGAATTAGTCAACGGTTATCGTCTCATCGCCCATTGTAAGATGGGGGGACGTTCCGCTAAAGCCCTCGCTATCCTCAAAGAGGCAGGTATCGAAGGAATTAACGTTAAAGGTGGTATCAGCGCCTGGAGTCGCGAAGTCGATTCCACTGTACCAGAATACTAATTTTGGCTCTTGGGTTTTGGGGTTTTGGGGTGTTAGGGTGTTAGGGTGTTAGGGTTTTGGGGTATTAGTCAAATTCCCCCATCTCCCCATTCCCCCATCTCCCTAGGGTTGATTCAAGGTAGGGTTGATTCATGAATCAACTCTACCCCATTCCCCATCCCCCCATCTCCCCTTCTCTGTGTTTCCTGTTCTCTCTGAATCTGTTAAGATCAAGGCCAGTTAGCCTTAAAATCTTCGGTGTGAGCAAACAATGAAAAACCATATTAAAAAAATTGCTAGTTGGAGCGCAATCGCTGCTATTTCCCTTGGCTTAGTAGAAATGAACCGAGCAGCGATCGCATTTGGCAACAATAATCAATTTAGTGCCTGTATCAGTCAGATTGTCGGCACGGGAGTCAGTCCCGAAGATGCCGCCACCGCTTGTTCAGAAGCATTAATTCCCAAAGAGTTATCCCGGTGTGTGGTGATGATTAAATCCAAAACCCCGATCGATGGTAATCTGGCTCTGCAAGCTTGTTTTCAGGTGCGTCGTCCCATCGACCTAGGTAATTGTGTGGTCGATATCCATCGCGCTGCCCCCTTGTTTGCCACTAATTCCCCCAAACAAACGGAAACAGAAACAGCCAAGGAACCCGATAAATTAGGGATTTCTACACAGATTTTAGATTCCTGTCGTCAAAGTTTATTACCCGGTCGCTTTTCCGAGTGCGTTATCGCTGTCAGTCGTGATGTGGACAAAAATAACCCCTCCCAAGCTTTACAAACCTGTTTAAGTGCCGAGGATTTCCCCAGGGATCTATTCCCCAGTTATCCCCAAAATCAAGACCAGAGACCTTAATCAAGATTATTTCAACGAATGTGCCAGATTCCCTACCCAAACTCTTAGCGGGGTAGGGAAGGAATTAAAACTATGCCTTTAAGTTGGAATGAAATTAAAAATCGCGCAATCGCTTTTCAAAAAGAGTGGCAAGGAGAGACTTCAGAAAA
>MTBT01000009.1:27886-28559 GCA_002282935.1 Microcystis sp. LSC13-02
CGAAGGGGAAAGATTTAGAAAAAGCCACACAACAGGCTAAGGATTATTTCCCCAATTTAAAGGAACATGAGTTACCGCGTTATATTTTAGTATCGGATTTTCAACGGTTTAAATTATATGATTTAGATGCGGGTAATGAAGCGGAATTTGAATTAAGTAATTTTGTTGATAATGTTCATTTATTTGATTTTATCGCAGGTTACGAAAAGCGAGTTTATAAAGACGAAGATCCCGTCAATCTTCAAGCAGCCGAGTTAATGGGAAAACTTCATGATTGCCTGAAAGAAATTGGTTATATGGGGCATGATTTGGAAGTTTATCTAGTGCGGTTATTATTTTGTTTATTTGCCGATGATACGGGTATTTTTAATCAGGGTATTTTCTGGGAATATATTGATCTACATACCAAAGAAGATGGCAGTGATTTGGCGATGCACATCGCTTCTATTTTTCAGGTTTTGAATACACCAGAAGCAAAAAGATTAAAAAATCTCGATGAGAATTTAACTCAATTTCCCTACATAAATGGCAAGTTATTTGAGGAGTCGTTACCTTTAGCGGCTTTTGATAGCAAGATGCGATTCATGTTATTAGAAGCTTGTGCTTTTGATTGGGGAAAAATTTCTCCTGCTATTTTTGGCTCTATGTTTCAAGCGGTAATGAATCCAAAAGA
>MTBT01000010.1 GCA_002282935.1 Microcystis sp. LSC13-02
ATTTTAAAAGTTGGCGGTCACTTCTCATTTTACAAAGACAGTGATCGCTTTTACTTTTGATATTCTGATGGGAGAATGAAACAGCCCTACCGCTAACCCTACGGGTGTAACGGGGGCATCCTGCCGACATTCAAGGTGACAAGGGCAATTCTTGTCAGAGGGCAGATAAAAGTCTATGCGGATGGCGAGACTCGAACTCGCAAGGCGTAAGCCACACGCCCCTCAAACGTGCGTGTCTACCAGTTCCACCACATCCGCTTGATTTTAGCTTAACCAGTATAGCACAGAAAAAAAATAATCTGCAAGCAACTTTTAAAAATTACTGCCGCACAACTTTCGCACCACCTGAGTTAGTACGGATAAACCTTTTAGGGAACCTTGAATCAAATGGAAGGCCGGGATGGGACGGATTAACATTTGTCGAGCTAGGGGCAATGGTAGCAGCTGACCTTGATTATCAATTGCCGGGGCTAAATCGGGTAAATCCTGCGTCACCTCGTCGCTAATCACGCGCACAATTGCCACTTTTTGCCCCGATAAAGCCTCTAAAATCCTTGCTCCTTCCATATCGACCACCTCATAGCCCCCCTGTCCTAAACGTCGTTTTTCCTCGGACTGGCTAATCAGGCGATCGCTGGTTAAACCTTTAACGAGGCTATATCCGGTTAATTGGGCGATTTCTGCGGTTATTTCTGGTTCGCACTGCCAATAATTCCCCTTTTCTGGGCCACAACCTTGATAGATTACCCCATCTCCGACTCGATAGCGATCGCTGAGACTGCCCGCTAATCCCATCAGCACAATTTTTCCTTTGAGCTTATTAAGAAACTCTAGAGATAGCTTAGAGACTGGGGAACTGTCGAGGAATTCTGGAGCGCCAAGGTTAATCGGGATAATTTGCGGGGCTAAATCGCCGATGTTTCTTAATCCTCGACGGATTGAGCTATGCTCGGCCCCCCGGGGAACGAGAATAATATCTTCAGGTGTGAGCATGAAATTTTTGAGAAAGTTTCCTAATTAGTCCATTGAGATGTTATAAACAATAATAGTGAACTAATTAGGAATAATTCTTAAGTAAATGGCCCTGCCACTGACTGGGCGATTGTCTTTCCCACCATGAAAAAGTCTGTAATTCTGCGTTTATCCGAGGTTAACAAGCGTTTTCCCGCTTCTACTAATCTAGCTGTCGATAATATCAGTTTTAGTTTAACAGAGGGCGAAATTCTCGGATTATTGGGCCCGTCGGGCTGCGGTAAAACCACTCTACTCCGGATGATTGCGGGATTTGAAAAACCATCTCAAGGAGTGATTGAATTGGGAGGGCGAATAGTTGCCGACGAAAAAACCTTTATTCCCCCGGAAAAACGCAATACGGGCATGGTTTTTCAGGATTACGCTCTTTTTCCCCATTTAACTATCGCTGAAAATATCGCCTTCGGGTTAAAAAATTCTGGGGAGAAATTATCGAGCAAAGCTATTAACGCTAGGGTGGCGGAAACTTTGGATTTAGTCGGACTGCAAGGACTAGAAAAACGTTATCCCCATCAGCTATCGGGAGGACAACAGCAAAGAGTCGCCCTCGCCCGCGCTTTAGCCCCAAAACCCTCTTTAATCCTCTTAGATGAACCTTTAAGCAATCTCGATGTGCAGGTACGGCAACGGTTACGGCACGAGATCCGTCATATCCTGAAAGCGACCGGTATCTCGGCCATTTTTGTCACCCACGACCGGGAGGAAGCAATGGTGATCAGTGACACAATTGCAGTCATTTGTCAAGGAAAATTAGAACAAATTAACAATCCCGAAGCAATTTATAGTCATCCGGCCTCGCGATTTGTGGCCGAGTTTGTCACCCAAGCGAATTTTCTCCCCGCTAGACGGGAGGGGGAACAATGGCAAACCGAGATAGGAGTCTGGGAAATTCCCGATGGTCAAGATTTGGACAAAGGGGAATTGATGCTCAGAGAGGAAGATGTCAAAATTAAACCGGATGAGACGGGAGATCTGGTTATTTGCGATCGCCAATTTTTGGGACGGGAATACCGTTATTGTCTGCTAACGGCCACCGGCAGCCAAATCCACGCTAGAACAACGATTAACACCCAATTAGACATCGGTACAAAGGTAAAACTATCGATTATTCCCGATAGCGTCCGTGTATTTGCCGACTGATAACTGATACTAAATCCTGTTTAAGGGGTGTGGGGTGTGGGGTGTGGGGTGTAGGGAAGGAAACCTCTTTCATCTCTGGTGGTGAAAATTTTTTCATCGGGACTGACTCCTGAATCCTGATCGGTCTCTCCAGCTAATATTGATATCGATCGCTATTTAGGACTAGGGTGGCATTTTTAGCGACAAAATCAATAATTTTTTTAGCCACATCAACACCGGTGGCCGCTTCTATTCCTTCCAAACCGGGGGAGGAATTCACCTCGATAACCACAGGCCCGTGATTGGACCGTAATAAGTCCACACCCGCAACCCGTAAACCCATGGCTTTAGTGGCCCGTATAGCCGTACTGCGTTCCTCTGGCGTTAATTTTACCTTTTCTGCCTTACCTCCGCGGTGAAGATTAGAACGAAAATCCCCTTCGGCCCCCTGTCGCTTCATCGAGGCTACCACTTTTCCATCGATGACAAAACAGCGCAGATCTGCCCCACTGGCCTCTTTAATATACTCTTGTACTAGAATATTAGCCTCTAATTGCCGAAAAGCTTCAATAACTGACTTGGCTGCTTGGTCG
This sequence comes from Microcystis sp. LSC13-02, assembly GCA_002282935.1. Classification (GTDB taxonomy): domain Bacteria; phylum Cyanobacteriota; class Cyanobacteriia; order Cyanobacteriales; family Microcystaceae; genus Microcystis. The sequence continues at coordinate 2,745 of MTBT01000010.1, forward strand.
GTTTCCGCTAAGACTACCCCAATACCTTGGGTTCCCTCTAATAATTTAATCACTAGAGGGGTGCCGCCGACGGTTTCGATTAAACCATCGATATCTTGGGTTGCGTGAGCAATTCCCGTCACCGGTAGGCCTATCCCTTCCCGAGCGAGGATTTGCAGACAACGCAATTTATCCCGCGACCGAGAAATTGCTTGCGAGTCGTTGGTAGTAAAAACATTCATCACCTCGAATTGTCGGACGACTGCGGTTCCATAGAAGGTTTTTGAGGCAGCAATGCGGGGGATAATCGCGTCGAAACTCTCCAAGGGTTTACCGTTATAGACAACCGTGGGTTTATGGGAGGTGATGTTCATGTAACAGCGCAAATAATTGATCACTCGTACCTCATGACCTTGGGCCTCTCCCGCTTCTTTCAGTCGCTTGGTCGAGTAAAGAGAAGCGTCTTGCGATAAAATAGCGATTTTCATAAATTTTCGCTTAAATATTGCTTTTAAAACTGAATAGCTCGTTATTCCCCCATATTGGCTTTTTTGGCCGGCAACTCATAAAATTTCTCCTCTCGATCGAAGTCCATCGATTATTATGGCGCTGACAGTTCCCTTTGAACAGTTGGGTTAAATGAAAAGTAAAAAAGATCAAGCTTAAGAACCTAAGCAAAATTAATTACACATATCTAACCACCTCTTGCCTCTTGCCTATCTTCACTAGGAAATTAATTTTGCACGACTACTTAAGACTAGATTGGTTTTTGTCGTCAGGCTAAGTTTAAGTTATAGTTTTAAGGATTTAATTGACTAACAAAGACTAGAGAAGGAGTAAAGGGAAAAGATGTCAATTAATAAATACAATTTTGTTACGGTTTTGCTCCTAGGGATGATCGATCGGTTAGAATGATAAGGTGATCGATGAAGAAAACCATGACTTTACTAGCGAAATCTTTAGAGGAACTGACCGACTGGGTAAAAGACCAGGGACAACCCGCTTATCGGGGTAAACAATTACACCAATGGCTATATGAAAAAGGGGTGCATTCTTTGGCGGATATTTCCGTATTTCCCCAAGAATGGCGCAGCAAGATGGCAGACTATCCTATTGGTCGTTCCCTTATACATTATCGCAGTGTAGCACCCGATCGCACTCGTAAATATCTGCTAAAACTGGCGGATGGTTTAATTATTGAAGCGGTGGGAATTCCTAGTGAAAAAAGATTGACAGTCTGTGTTTCTTCGCAAGTGGGTTGCCCGATGGCCTGTGATTTTTGTGCCACGGGAAAAGGGGGTTTTACTCGTAATTTAAAAGCTTATGAAATCGTTGACCAAGTGTTAACAGTACAGGAGGATTTTCAGCAGCGAGTTAGTCATGTGGTGTTTATGGGGATGGGGGAACCTTTATTAAATATCCCCGAAGTGGTGACAGCGATTCATTCCCTTAATAAAGATGTGGGTATCGGTCAGCGTTGTTTAACGATTTCTACCGTGGGATTACCCCATAAAATCAAGCAACTAGCGGCCCATAATTTACAAGTAACTTTTGCTGTTAGTCTCCATGCTTCTAATCAACAAGTTCGAGCTAAATTAATCCCCAGTGCCGATCATTATACCCTAAGTCATCTGATCCAAGACTGTCAGGAATACGTTCAAATCACGGGACGAAGGGTGACATTTGAATACATTCTTTTAGCGGGAGTGAATGATTTACCCGAACACGCAAGGGAATTAGTCAAACTGGTGAAAGGTTTTCAATCCCACGTCAATCTCATCCCCTATAATCCTATTCAAGAGGTGGATTATCAACGGCCTGATGAAAAAAGAATCAGGGCTTTTAAAACTATTTTAGAACAGGAAAAAGTCGCCGTTACTGTCCGTTATTCCAGAGGGTTAGCGGCCGATGCGGCCTGTGGACAATTGCGATCGAGCGTCATGGTCAAATAAACTTAATTTGTTCACTACTCTACCATCAGTTTTCTCTGTTATAATTAGAGTAACAGAGGAGTGTTGGCTGTGTTGTTTGTTAATAATTGTAAAATTTAATCGGCATCTGGAGGGTTATCGAGTAGCATCTCAACAGTAGGGCGAATGACTGTTAAGTATGCTTCTTTAACTAGCGGTTTTGGTTATCCTGTTGCGGAATTTTTTCAGAGAGGTAAATTTTAGTATTTGTCAGCCACAGCAACTCGACTATTGGTAATTTCTTCGAGTTCGGGGGTAAGGATCATGAAAAGTAAAATATTAGCAATTGCAGCTTTAGGAACTTTAGCGGTTTTTAATTGTTTTCCTCGGGTATGTTATAGTCAACCGCTACTCGTTAGCAAAGAATCAACCACACCCACCTCGATCATAATTGATGATGAGGAGATGGCACAACTTCCCATGCCTGTTCGTCAAGGATTGGAACTGTATCTAGCGGGCAATACTGGTGGTGCAGTTGATGTGTGGGCAGATAGCGTGATTAAATTCGCCAAGGATCATGAGGATTTTTTTGAATCGGCCGAACAAGCTAGAAGAGATGTCCATATCTGGGAGGAATCCCGTTTGAAACTGAAAAAAATTCTCAAACAACACAATCAAGCTAGTGGACCTTGTAAACAATCTATTTTCCTGCAAGAACTTATCTATCCCCAGAATAAGTTTTTAAGACGTTTTTTCCTGAAACTTCAGCACGAACAAGATTCTTTGTTTGTAGAATTTGTCACTTTACAGACCCCTAAAGGGGTGTACATTACCCACATTCACTTCGAGCAAGACCTGCGAGAAATCATCAAGGATGATAAGTAGGACAACATCAATCGACTACACTAGATCAAGGTGGTAGCGTTGCGACTTATCAGCAGGCTTATCTTCAAACAATTAACAGCGATCACTTAATCCTATTCAAGAGGTGGATTATCAACGGCCTGATCAAAAGAGAATTAAGGCTTTTAAAACTATTTTAGAACAGGAAAAAGAGGTTTAGCGGCCGATGCGGCCTGTGGACAATTGCGATCGAGCGTCATGGTAAAATAAACAACCGTCAATCGGCCATTAACTAGATTGCTAGTCTCGCTGCTAGGCTAAACTAGAGAACTATAACATCAATGTAGGAGCCATTTCGATGCAAAGTCTCTCTAGTGCCAAAGAAAATCGCCTTTTTGTCTATGAAGTTGTCGGTTTGAGTCAAAATGACAAGACTGATAACCTAGATTATTCTATCCGTAAGAGTGGCAGTGTCTTTTTAACCGTTCCCTATAGCCGCATGAATCAAGAAATGCGTCGGATTACCCGTTTAGGCGCTCGCATCGTCAGCATTAAACCCTTAAACGCAGCTGCAGCCCAGTAGTTGAAAAAATAATTATCGGTAATATCTCTCCCCCGCTCTTGTCCTCATCAGGCAACCTAGGGGGATTTTTAGCATAAATAGGGAAAAGTAGCTTGACATCCTCGCCGCCGTAAAACGGACGGCGATTCCTCACCACGCCACTTTTTTAGGGTGGTCGCGTCAACGGGGTTGACGCGACCCGGGATGCTGCTTCTTTAACAGAAGTCTTACGCTTTCCGACCCGTCCGTTTAAAGTCTCCGAATGTCCTCCGGCGACCTTGATATTTACCG
>MTBT01000011.1 GCA_002282935.1 Microcystis sp. LSC13-02
ATTCGGAGACTTTAAACGGACGGGTCGGAAAGCGTAAGACTTCTGTTAAAGAAGCAGCATCCCGTGAAGCGTCAACCCCATTCAGCGACCACCCTAAAAAAGTGGCGTGGTGAGGAATCGCCGTCCGTTTTACGGCGGCGAGGATGTCAAATCAGTGATGCTGTAGGTTAAGGGGTTATTATCAGCATCGGTGGGGGTAATTGTGCCAACAAGAGTGTTTAAGAGGCTATTTTCGGGTACGGTGAGGGTAGTATCGTAGAGGACTGGTGCGCTATTTTGGACGAATTTAAATGCACCGTTTGTACCGTTAACGCGAGGATTTCGGGCAATATTAAGGGGTATTGCTTCGGTGATGTTGCTATCTCCGTCTAAGTCGCGGGTATCAGCAGGGAGGGAGGCGTTATTTTGAGTTATAATAAAAGTTGAGTCTTCCAAGTTAGTTACTATAAAAACTATGGAAATTACTATTTACATTTCTGAAGCTGCGGGACAACAATTACAAAAAAAATGGGATAATTTACCTCAAAAAACTTTAGAAGCTTTAGCCATCCAAGCTTATCGAGATGGAGTAATGACTTTGGCAGAAATTCAAACCTTATTAAATTTCTCCTCTCGATGGGAAACAGACGAGTTTTTAAAACTTCATCAAGTTTATCTAGATTATACAGAGGAAGATTTAGCTGAAGACGTGAGAAATATCGAGGACTTATTATCTCAATGATTGTTGTTTCGGACACTTCACCGATTTGTTATTTAGTGTTAGTTGGAGAAATTGAATTATTGCCTCAATTATTTAAGGAAATAGTCATTCCTCAAGCGGTCTATAATGAATTAACTTCAACAAGTGCGCCAGCTATTCTGCAAAACTGGAGCGAAGAAATTCCTAAATGGTTACTTATTAATGATGTTGATCCCGTTCAAGATCAGCAATTAAATCGACTAGATTTAGGAGAGAAAGAGGCGATTATTTTAGCAGAAAAATTAAAAGCTGGCTTAATAATTATTGATAAAAAAGCATCTCGAAAAATTGCTATAGATAGAGGTCTAAAAGTTACGGGTTTATTAGGTGTTCTTGAAATAGCGATCAAACAAGACTTGATCGATATAAAAACTGCAATTGAGAAATTACAAAAAACGAGTTTTCGGGCTTCTCCTCAGTTAATTCAATCTCTTTTAGATCGATATAATTAAGAAGATAATAACAATTAATTTCAAGGGACATCAACTCTATCGTTCATGTCCTCTTCAAAATTAACTAATTCCTTGCGTTGTCGTCTTGTTTGTGCTTTTTAGAAAACAATGCCCCTAATCCTAGTGTTGGCATCGGTAGGGGTAATTGTGCCAACAAGAGTGTTTAAGAGGCTATTTTCGGGTACGGTGAGGGTAGTATCGTAGAGGAATGGTGGGCTATTTTGGACGAATTTAAAGGCACCTAAATCGACGTTTGTACCGTTAACGCGAGGATTTCGGGCAATATCAAAGGGTATTGCTTCGGTGATGTTGCTATCTCCGTCTAAGTCGCGGGTATCAGCAGGGAGGGAGGCGTTATTTCCGGCGTTGGTGATAAGATATTTTCTCCCACAAAAAAATCTTGCTTTGTGCTATGCTAAAATTGCCATTAAAACTCATAGTTAATACGAAAAACAGTATGAACGATGTAGAATTACGCCAGTGTTTAATTGAGAAGTTAGGTATCTTATCCCCAGATAATATTAATTTAATATGGCAATTTGTTGATAATTTAAACCATGAACAAGCGTCAAAAAAATCTGATAATTACCTGATAGAAAAAGCATTACAAAAATGGCAACTTCTAATTAAAAATAACCAAGAAATGGACAGTAAAAATCCTTTAAGTGAAAATGAGATTAAGATAATTTGCCAGTTTTTAGGTCAAGCTAATCAATCTCGTCCAGTAGGATTGGCTAAAGAAGAATTTGCTGTTCCCGATGATTTTAATAACCCCTTACCTGATGAAGTTTTGGACTTGTTTTATCCGCAATGAGATTGTTACTAGATACACACATTTTTCTTTGGTTAATTAGTGATAATCCTCGCTTGTCGGATAACTTGTGCGGTCAGATAAAAAATAGTAACAATGAAGTTTTTCTAAGCGTTATATCTGTTTGGGAATGCGTTATCAAGTATCAGTTAGGCAAATTAAATTTTCCCGAACATCCTGATATATATCTTCCCAAGAAAAGGAAACAGCATTTAATTAGGGCTTGCTGAATAATGGTAAAACCCTTTTAAAATAAAGCTTTTGACCTGTTAAAGTCCGATGTTAGTGCAAGAAAATAGGATTAAACTCCTGACTCCTGACTCCTGACTCCTGACTCCTACCCCCACCGAAAAACTTTTTCAGCAGACCCTAATTAATAGTTTGGTTATTGATGAAAAAAGCATAGTACATTTAAAGGATTTGCCACTCCTTCATAAAGATCCTTTTGACCGCCTTTTAATGTGTCAAGCTTTACAACATGATTTAACGATAGTTACTGAAGATAATGCAATTTTAGATTATCCTAACTTACAGTTTTTGTGAGTATGAAGAAGGGACGTAAACCCTATCGCTTACGTCACCTTTAAACATCAACTAATCATCGTCAATATCGTTTTGTTTGTGCTTTTTAGACAACAACGCCTCTAATCCTAATATTACTATTCCTAGAATTGTGAGGGGTTCAGGGACAGACTGGATAGATTTAGTGGCTACTTGTAAATTATCAATTGAAAAAAGTCCATTACCACCAAGGGGAGATATCTCGAGACGAGATGCAGGAGTAGATCTGACAACACCTAAAAACTTAAAGGCGTTTGGGTTAAGGCTACTGATTGTAGAGGCGAATACTCATAAGCCTAGTTTATTATTTTTTTTTATTCATCAGCAGAGCTTATTAAATAAATCGAGCAGAGAGAAAATATCTGGTACAATGGCACTCCTGCAAGGATTTACCTAGAGATAAGCCGATTTGTGTTGCTGAGGCTATATTTTGAGCAACTTTTCTCAAGTTATTCGGAGAATCAAGTTATTTTGTCATCAGTTAAGCTGTACTGCATTTAAACTGCGTCGGGTAAATTTTAGTACAAATGCTCAAACCCCCTCTCCCCTCTCGCTGCTCCCAATTCCGACGCTCATATCAGTGATGCTGTAGGTTAAGGGGTTATTATCGGCATCGGTGGGGGTAAATAAGTGTTATAAATAATTATAGGCTACTCAAAATAAATCTAAAATGACGACAACAGAAATTAAATTCACTCTAACTTTACCTAAAGTTCCAGAAATTCATCATCTGGAAGCTGAGAAAAAAGCTAAAGAAGCCTATGTTATGACGTTACTTCGTCATGGTGATATTAGTGCGGGACGTGCCGCAGAATTATTAGAGATCGATCATCATAAACTTTCTGATTTAATGGATCACTATAATATTTGTCCATTTCCTATGCAAACCCAAGAAGAATTACAACAAGAAGTGGCTGAGACTCTCCAAATTTTAGAGAGATATAAAAAGTAAAGTGATTATTGTCTCTGATACCACCCCTTTAAGTGAATTAGCAAAAGTTGGAAAACTTAATTTACTTCATGACATTTACGGGAAAATTATTATTCCTCAAGAAGTTTACCATGAGGTAACAACAGGAAATCATCCAGCAGTTAATTTAGTTCAATTAGCAGACTGGATAGAGAGACGAACCATTAGCAGTTCAGAAAAAGTCTCTACTTTGAAAACGATAACTAATTTAGGTTGGGGTGAATGTGCTGCTATGATTTTAGCTGAAGAATTAGAAGCCGATCAATTATTGATTGATGATTTAGAAGCTAGGCGAGTTGCTTTATCTCGAAATTTAAAAATTACTGGTACATTAGGTATTTTATTGGTCGCCAAACAACTAGGATTAATTACTAGCGTTCAGGAAGTTTTAGCTGCGTTAATTACTAAGGGTAAACGTATTAATACAAGACTGTATCAAGAGGTTTTGTCCACCGCACAAGAATCATTTTAATTATTCAATAATTGCTGAGAAAAGGACGTAAACATCATCACTCACGTCCCATGAAAACATTAATTAATTGTCGTTAGTGTTGTCTTGATTATGCTTTTTAGACAGCAATACACCTAACCCTAGTGTTGGCATCGGTGGGGGTAATTGTGCCAACAAGAGTGTTTAAGAGGCTATTTTCGGGAACGGTGAGGGTAGTATCGTAGAGGACTGGTGCGCTATTTTGGACGAATTTCAATCAACTTAAAGTACAATCAAGAATGACAGATTTAAGTAACTTAATACAAGACTGGGCAAAAGATTTCCCGCGAAGACTGACACCAACCTATAATCAGCGTTATCAATTTCAGATTAGACATTGTGGTAATGAGGAAATTCGAGTCCGAGATGGAGGAGAAGAAATTTGGGCAGATGGCATTAATTATGAAACAGGAGAGCTTATGGAAGCTAAATTTATTGAAAATCCCGCTAATAGTCCCTAGGTTGATAATTCTAATGTACCCCCTTTTATTCGGACAAAAGTTCAAGGCGATATAGAAAATGAATTTCGTCGCTATGGAGCAGTCATTAATGACCAAAAAACCCCTGTGGTTAAGTTGTTAGTAATTGTTAATATGAGAGAAGCCGTACCATTTTTTGAAAAATTACTCCGTCAGTTTAATATTCTTGGTACTGTTGTCGTTTTACCTTAAGTAAAAAGGAGAAGTTTTTAATGGAATATCTTATTACACCAGACCAACCGACCCAATGGAAAATTAACACAGTAGATTTTATTGAAAATCTCGAAAAATCTTGGCATGATACCACGATTAAAACCCTAACTAATCCCGATGATTATTATAGCATCGAATGGGTTATTAAAATTCCAGAAAAAGGGACTAGATTAGATGGAGCATTACATCGAGATGGACAAGGAATTAGTTTGGATGGATATTTAGAAGATTGTGCTACTTTTGCCATTTGGTTTCAATCTCTTGTTCCTGAAAATCAAGAATTAATGTTTTATGATCAAGGCTATAATTACTGTTTAAAGTTACAGCCAAACACAGCAATATCTGACATCATCCAGCCATTTCTAAGTCAGTCAATTTCAGTATGAAACTCAATTAATCTAGGCAAAAAGACGTAAACGCTATCGCTTACGTCCCCTTTAAACATCAATTAATCATCGTCAATATCGTTTTGTTTGTGCTTTTTAGACAACAACGCCTCTAATCCTAAGTGGGAATAAATAATCAGTTTTTAATAACCGGATTTAGTATAATACCAAATCCGTTTTTAATAATATGATTAACTGCCGATCGAGCTTTAAAAACCCAGTTATGGATTGTTTCTTGCTGCTCTGGCCTCCCCGTTTCGACAAGGACACAAGTTAACTTGTGTCCTTTTTTAGTCTTAAAATCGTAAATTAGGCTAATCCGACTAATTTAGCGCTGTATTCCCACATTTTTGCGCCTCTTTCCTCGTCGCGAGCTTGAGGAGAAACCCTTTGAACAAAGGATTTACCCTCTTTTTTCTGACGATTGCCCCAACTCCAGTAAGCGCCGGATTGACGGTATTCGGGGTCAGCAACCACCATAGCGACTCTTTCCCCGGCTAATTCTTGGGAAACATAGCCACCGGTGATATTTTTCTGGAACCAGGGGAAAAACTGCTGGAAAAAGGGGTAATGGTTGCGGAAAAGGGGTGTATCGGCCACACAACCCGGATAGAGGGAAGTAAAAGTGATTCCGGTCGATTGGTGATAGCGTTTGTGCAGTTCCCGCATGGTGAGAACATTACACACCTTACTATCTTTATAGGCTTTGACCGATTCAAATTTTTTGCCGTCGGCCATGGTAATCGGCTCTTGGAAACCGTTGGCAAACCCGTCTAAATCGCCCAAATCGGGACGAGGAGGAATTTTACCGCCTAATTCATCGGGATTATGGGTGACAGTGCCGAGAATGACTAAACGGCGGTCGGGAGAGGGAGAATTTTTTAGATCTTCCAAGAGCAAATTCGACAACAGGAAATGACCTAAATGATTGGTGGCCATGCTCAATTCATAACCGTCGGGACTTCTTAAGGGTTCTTTGAGCAAAGGCATATAGATAGCGGCATTGCAGACTAAAGCGGTTAGAGATCTGCCCAAGGCCCGGAAATTTTTAACGAAGCGCCGGACGCTATCGAGGGAACCGAGGTCGATAAATTCAATACAGTAGTTATCCCGGGGAATGTTCAACTCTTTGGCGGCCTGTTCCATTTTCGGGATATCCCGACAGGCCATAACCACAAACCAACCTCTTTGAGCAAGGGATTTAGCGGCGTAGAGACCGACTCCAGAAGTTGTCCCAGTAATGATCACCGTGGGTTTTTTATCTTGTATCATTTTTTGATAATTTTCGTTAATCGCTCTGGTCTAGGGAATATCCAAGGGATTCCGATTATAAATTTTATCGGTTGTCTTACCTGACCCCGGGGTTCGCTTTACATAACTTCAAATTTTCCTGAGTGTTCACTTATCAGTGATCAGTTATCAGTTATCAGTGATCAGATTTGAGTTTTAAGTTTACCGATCTCCCCACCACTCCACACCCTACACCCCACACCCCACACCCTACACCCCACACCCCACACCCTACAACACCCCACACCCTACACCCTACACCCCAATCCCCACACTCCAATCCCCAATTAACGAATGGGTTTAGCTAAATCACCGACTTTAAAACCATTACCGGTAATGATGCGACCGACGCTAGATTGACCATCAGCTTCGACAATTTCGAGAGTGCCAATCGGTTGAGTAATCTGACGGATAACCTTACCCGTTTGCGGATCCTTGACCGTTTGAGTCGTCCGTTCAATGGAAATGCGTAAACCGACACGATAGCCTTCTCCCGTACCTTTATTGAGAATTACCTGATTTCCTGCCACGGCAGCCACTAAAGCGGTGACAGTCGGGAGCGAGCGAGGTGTAGCGGCGATTTGGTCGGCTTTATCATTGAGATTATCCACCACCTGCGCCACTGCCTTATCGGTGGCAATACTGAGTAATTTCCCTTCGTTGGAGGTTTGGGAACCACCCCCAACCCCTAAAACCACGGTTGAACCATCGGATTGATTGGCAGTACCATCTCCCTGAGCGGTGGTAATAATTTCGGCCGTGGTGGTATTAATTGCCCGGACATTTAACTTGACAAAAGCATCGGTTTCTGTCTTGGCCGTGCTAAAAATAATAAACGAGCCACCAGATTGTTTTTTTTGTAAATCGAATTGGGTAATCGAACCGATAATCACCACATCTACCCCTAAAATTTGCCCGATTTGAGCGGCAGTAGCGGCATCTACCCGTCCCGAAGCCCCCAAATTTTGTTCTCTGAGGACAGCATCAATGCGACTGCGCTCAATGACTGTATAGCGACCACTTTCCACCAATTTATTGACGAGAATATCACTGACACCACTGGCTCCACCATTGAGAAATGTTAACCACTGGGGATTACTGAGACCGCTATAATCGAAGTCTAAAACCGCTACGCGCACCTTTTCGCTTTTTTGGGCTAAGAGTAATGGTAAATTGTTAGAGATAGCTTGGGAGAAAGCCGGTGCGTTGAAGCTAAAACCCAAACTAGAAGCAACTCCCACAAGGGTAATCAGGGCAGAAAAACCACGGATACTATCTCGATCGAACATGACAATGGGTTCTCCAGTCAATATAGAATATAGATCATCGAAAATTTTGGGTCTGAAACCCCGTCGTTCTACGACGGCTTTACCGTTAAATACTAGCGCATTTATCAAATATATGCTAAAATGT
>MTBT01000012.1 GCA_002282935.1 Microcystis sp. LSC13-02
GCAACCCTGGAAGTTCTTAAGTGCTATATTAAAGATCAAGAAAAGCCGTCGTAAAACGACGGGGTTTTAACCCAAATTTTCGATAAATGGGTAATGTTAGAAGCTTTCATGACAGCAAGAAGCCTAATATCATGGGTGCGTTTTCCTTTAATGTTGTAGATGGTGACTAATTGAAACCAAAGGGGAAAAATATCCGGGGTTTCTGCAATTAATGTCAAGTTATCTAATAAATCATTGACATAATTTGTAGCTTGTGCTGGAGTCGAACCTAAACCATTAACATCAAGGGGTCGGGTTGCAACTACCCAAAATTCAATTAAAACTTGAGGAATAATAACACATTCATTAGCTGTTTCAACGATTTGAGTAATTACATTATTAGCAAGAGAATAAGTTGCTGAAGACGTATCAGCCGCCCGAAGCAAAATGTTAGTATCCAGTAAATATTGAGTCATTAGTCTTCATACATAGTGTCACGGTGTAAAGCTTCATCAGGTAAATTCGCACTTGTTTTAGGAAGTTTAGCGATTACTTTCTGCCATTTTTGAGCTTTTTCCTGGGGAGTGAGACTATAATCTGGGGAAGGGAGGGAAATTTTTGAGGTGAGAGATTCGGTGAAGGATAACACTTCTTGTTGTTTTTCTAAGGGAAGTTTTCTTAGGTTTTTAATGATAACTTGTTCAATGTTCATTTGACTTAGACTAATAGGCAACCATATCAATCATATCTCATGCCGCAATTTCTCTATATTTAATAAATCTTTACATTCCTCTCCCTAACTAGGGATGCACCTGGGACAATTGAGATATTTCCTCTTTGCGAACTATAATCCAAAAATTAGTAGTGAAAAAATTCAACCAAGCGATCAGCCACTAACATTGCCATTTGTTCGTCGAGATGGCTAATTTGGGCGACGATTCTGGTTTTGTCAATCGCTCTAATTTGGTCTAAGGCAATACTGCCTTGCACATTTTTTTGATCAATCGGGATTCTGGTTGGGTATTTTTTAACCGTACTGGTGATTGGAGCAATAACTTAGGTAGATTTTTGGTTTCTGTAGTTAACCCCAAAGGCGATTGAACACAACAATACACATTATCACATCCGCAACAGTATCAAAAGCTACAATTTAACAAGATCGCTCTACTTTCAAGCAGAAAATGTACCTAGTGGTGAGTCAATTTTTTCTTAGAAGCGACCTGCAGTAAGGATTTTGTCAATTTTTTAGTATTTCTGTCTGGGGGAAGTGCAGATATAGTATAAAAAAATTATAAAAAAGGCGAAATCAGGGAAAATAAGGCTTTTATCTGCCAATAAATCCGGCAGAGACAAGCAAGCCGCCAAGAGAGAAGTTAAAGCAGAAATCGGCTCAGAGCAAAGGTTTCGGCGGTAAATCTCCTGAGAATTGCTGAGGCTGATGAGCGAAATCAAGGAATGATTAACTTTCGTTAACCTGAAGATGAGAAATAATCATAATGTTTTATATTGTCAAAGGTGTCATAGTTTCCTATGCTTTTTTTAGGTTGATAATTTTGCCTGACTCGTCAAATTTTTACCAACCGGCCCTAGAAAATAAAAATAGTGGATGAAAACGGTCACGATCGAGATAAAATTCAGGATGGTCTTACCCACCTTGCCACGATCCCGACTGCCACCAAAGCTAGAGCAGGAAAAGTAACAAGGAAAGAATTTGACTGAAACAAAGTTGATAACGCTAACGAAATTAATAGTTTAGTTTGGCTTGACAAGCGAGGAACAAAAAAATGCCAATTGCAGTAGGAATGATTGAAACCCTAGGATTTCCCGCCGTTGTGGAAGCGGCCGATGCCATGGTCAAGGCCGCCAGGGTGACTCTAGTGGGTTACGAAAAAATCGGTAGTGGTCGCGTCACTGTCATTGTCCGGGGAGACGTTTCAGAAGTGCAAGCTTCTGTGGCTGCTGGAGTGGAAAACGCCAACCGGGTTAACGGAGGACAAGTGCTATCTACCCATATCATCGCTCGTCCCCACGAAAACCTCGAATACGTGCTGCCCATTCGCTACACCGAAGAAGTAGAGCAATTCCGCAGCTATTAAACACCGTTGATCGGGGTCAGCATCTATAGAGTCGAAGAAAGCCAACCATTAGGAGACAAAAATATTATGTCAATTGCAGTGGGCATGGTGGAAACCTTGGGTTTCCCGGCCGTCGTCGAGGCGGCTGATGCCATGGTGAAAGCCGCCCGCGTAACCCTAGTAGGTTACGAAAAAATTGGTAGTGGTCGCGTCACCGTCATCGTCCGGGGGGACGTTTCGGAAGTACAGGCCTCCGTATCGGCGGGGACAGAAGCGGCATCTAATCGTGTTAAAGGTGGTCAAGTCCTCTCGACCCACATCATCGCCCGTCCCCACGAAAACCTCGAATACGTTCTTCCTATCCGTTATACAGAAGCCGTGGAACAGTTTCGTGAAAGTGTTAACCCGCAACCTTTAAGACGAATCTAGAGCGCAACTAACTTTTAGTGTAAACAAATTCCATGCAAATTGCCAAAGTTTGCGGCACCGTCGTTAGCTCCCTGAAACCGCGCAGTATGACGGGAGTGAAACTTCTGCTTTTGCAATTCATCGACGCGCAAGGGCAACTTTTGCCTAAATACGAAGTAGCGGGTGATATTGTCGGAGCAGGGATTAATGAATGGGTGCTAGTGTCCCGGGGAGGAGCCGCCCGTATCGAAGACGGACAGAACAATCGCCCCCTTGACGCGATGGTGGTGGGGATTATTGACACGATAACCGTAGAAAATCGCACCCTCTACAGCAAGAGGGACGAATTTCGTCAATCTGGTTAAACATCGATAGGACCCAAACACAGTTAATTAACAACCAGCCAGCCAAATTCAGTATGGAGGAAGACTAACTATGGTCGTCCGCACAACGGCGGCTAGTCCGAAAAAGCGGACCAAATCCCCAGAGGAAACGCACATAGACGAGAGTGCCAAAGTGCACACCTTCTCTAACCTCAGTGGCGCTATCGAGATCGGGGCGCGAGTGGTGATTGCTCCGGGGACTTCCATCCGCGCCGATGAAGGAACCCCCTTTCACATTGGCGACGACAGCAAAATTCAGGACGGAGCAATCATCCATGGTTTAGAAAAAAGCCGTGTGCTGGGAGATGACGGCCGAGAATATTCAGTGTGGATCGGCCGGGGCAGCTGTATCACCCACATGGCACTCATTCACGGGCCTGCCTATGTGGGCGATCGCTGTTTTATCGGTTTTCGCTCCACCGTCTTTAACGCCCGCATCGGGGCTGATTGCATCGTCATGATGCACGCCCTCGTTCAAGACGTGGAAATCCCCGCCGGGAAATTCGTGCCATCCGGTTCCGTGATCACCAGCCAACAACAGGCTGATCGCTTACCCGATGTCACAGAGATCGATCGAGCCTTCACCCGTCACATTGTCGATATCGACCTCGCCCCCAGCGTCCCGGTCAAAGCCCAAGGACCAGCGACTCCGCCACCGGCAGCCGCTATAAACATCGCTAATGAGACGCTATATAGAAATTCGGTGACACCTATGAGTTTAAATACAAACATTCGAGCGCAGGTTCGCTCCCTCCTCTCCCAAGGCTACAAGATCGGCATCGAATACGCTGACAAACGCCGCTTTAAAACCAGTTCTTGGTTAAGTGCCGGCTTTATCGACGGCAGCCGCGAAGAACAGGTATCCCAATCCCTAGAAGCCTCCCTGAGAGACCTGCAAGGCGAATACGTCCGCCTGATCGGAGTCGATCCCGCCGCTAAACGGCGCATACTGGAAATGATTATCCAACGCCCCGAAGACACCCCGGGAGAACCTGCCCGCACCACCACCGCCGTCCACGGCGGTCATGGCAACGGTAACGGCAATTCAGACCTGTCCGTACAAGTGCGTTCCCTGCTCGCCCAAGGGCTGAAAATCGCCACTGAACACGCGGATAAACGCCGTTTTAAAACCAGTTCTTGGTTAACTGGACCGGCGATCGAAACCAAGAGCGAAGCGGGCATCATTCGCGATATTGAAGCGATCGTGACTGAAAATAGCGATGAGTACGTCCGCCTGATCGGGATCGACCCGCAAGCGAAAAAACGCGTCGTCGAAATGATTATTCACCGCCCCGGCAGCGCCCCCGCTAGTAACGGCAGCGGCAAAGCCAGCAGCTACAGCACCCCCGCCAGTAACGGAGCCAGTTATAGCAGCAGTGGTAGCTTAAGTGGCGAAACGATCGCTCAAATTCGTTCCCTGCTCGCCCAAGGCTACAAAATCGGCACCGAACACGCGGATAAACGCCGGTTTAAAACCAGTTCTTGGCAGAGTTGCGCCCCGATCGAAAGTAATCGCGAATCCGATGTAATTACTGCTTTGGAAGATTGTTTACGGGAACATAGCGGCGAATATGTCCGCTTACTCGGTATCGATGCTAAAGCCAAAAAACGGGTTTTAGAAACGGTAATCCAGCGCCCCGATGGTTCGGTGGCTAGTAATGGCAACGGTAAAACCGCCACCGTTGCTGAACCGAGTTTCAAAAGCTATGCTGCCGGTTCCTCCGGCGGCGGTACTGCCACTTTAACCAGTACCTTAACGGCGGAAACGATCGCTCAAATACGTTCTTTATTGAACCAAGGTCACAAAATTGGCAGTGAACACGCGGATAAACGTCGTTTTAAAACCGGTTCTTGGCAAAGCTGCACCCCGATCGATAGCAGTCGCGAATCCGATGTGGTGGCCGCTTTAGAAACCTGTCTGCGCGACCATCAAGGGGAATACGTCCGTCTGATCGGGATTGACTCCCAAGCGAAACGCCGTGTTCTCGAATCGATTATTCAACGCCCTTAATTTCAGGACTCGGCGATCGGTGAAGGGAGATAGGTGTTAGGTGTTGGCGGATCGGGAAAAATCCCCGAAACTCTAACCCCTACCCCCTAACCCCTGATCACTGATCAGTGATCACTGAATAACTGTCAATTATGTCCTTACCCCCCGTTCAACCTATTAGCCGCTCGGAATTCTATGTCAATGGTGATGTAACCATTGATGAGAGTGCGATCGTGGCTCCGGGGGTGATTCTCCGAGCAGCCCCCAATAGCCAAATAATTATCGGTGCGGGTGCTTGCCTGGGTATGGGAACGATTTTAACCGCCTATCAGGGTGTTATTGCTATCGGTGCGGGAGCAATTTTAGGTACAGGAGTTCTAATAGTCGGTCGGGGTGAAATCGGTGAGAATGCCTGTATTGGGTCAACCACAACGATTTTTAATGCTTCTGTGGCAGCGATGTCGATCGTGCCGTCCGGTTCCCTGATCGGAGATACTTCCCGTCAAATTACCATCGAGGTGTCAGCGACCCCATCGGAACCGGAAAGACCCCCTTTACCGGAACCGCAACCCGTAGTCAGTCAAGTGTCCCCAGTGCCGTCAGTGGAGGAAGCGGTGGCCGAAACCGTGGCCAGTCCTTGGGATAGCGAGGAAATGGTCGCCGAGGCCAGTCCTCCAGAAACCAGAGAACAAGCATCTACTACTAACCGACCGAATCAAGCATCTGTGGTCGGAAAGGTCTATATCAATCAGTTATTAGTCACGCTATTTCCAGAACGTCATCGTTTTAATGGCAACAATAACCATAATTCTTGAAGGGGAAAATAATCGTTCACAAGCCAAAAATCTCAACAATAATTACTGAGTAATTAGACCTAATTTATCTAGAGTTCACTGCTGTCTAACTGTCCTCTAGGTACTGGGTATAATTGCTTATAAATCCAGTTAATATTTAGCGATTGCCGACAATTTTTTGAGGTTGTAATTATTGATAATCTTCCTCAATTAAAGAGTAGTTTTAATCGCTCAAAGCCTGATGAGCAGAAGTTTCTGCGTGTCAATCAGGTAAATTTTTGTTGATTTTTTTGTGTTTTTGTAGAGATTATCAAAGTTAGATGACGACAGATTAAAGAAACTAATCGCCCCGAGAAAAAAAAACAATCAAAATTTTAGAGATAGGGAAAAAAAATGATCAGAATAGGATAAAGTTCGTGTTAAGATGATCAGTTGAAAAAAACATTAGTGAAAATTGCTCCCTAACTTCGCTCCTGGCAGCAGGGGAAAGGAGCTTAAGAAAAATCTATGTCGGTTGACGGCGAGATTTTACAGGTGCGACTAATCATGCAGTTTATGGAGGAATAATCCCAATGGTGCAAGCCAAATCCAAAGGTTTCCAGGCCGGCGTAAAAGACTACCGCCTGACCTACTACACCCCCGACTACACCCCCAAAGATACCGATCTACTAGCTTGCTTCCGGGTGACACCCCAACCCGGAGTTCCTCCTGAAGAAGCAGGTGCGGCAGTAGCGGCGGAATCTTCCACAGGTACCTGGACCACCGTTTGGACCGATAACTTAACCGACCTCGATCGCTATAAAGGTCGTTGTTATGATATCGAACCCGTACCCAACGAAGATAACCAATTCTTCTGTTTCGTTGCCTATCCTTTAGATCTATTTGAAGAAGGTTCCGTCACCAACATCCTCACCTCGATCGTTGGTAACGTTTTCGGTTTCAAAGCTCTACGCGGTCTCCGTTTAGAAGATATCCGTTTCCCCGTCGCTTTAATCAAAACCTTCCAAGGTCCTCCCCACGGTATCACCGTTGAACGGGACAAATTAAACAAATACGGTCGCCCCCTACTCGGTTGCACCATCAAACCCAAACTCGGTCTTTCCGCTAAAAACTACGGTCGTGCCGTTTATGAATGTCTCCGCGGTGGTTTAGACTTCACCAAAGACGACGAAAATATTAACTCTCAACCCTTCATGCGTTGGCGCGATCGTTTCCTCTTTGTCCAAGAGGCGATCGTTAAATCCCAAGCAGAAACCAACGAAGTTAAAGGACATTACTTAAACGTAACCGCTCCTACCTGCGAGCAGATGATGCAACGGGCTGAATTCGCAGCCGAAATCAAAACCCCGATCATCATGCACGACTACCTCACCGGTGGTTTCACCGCTAACACCACCCTGGCGAAATTCTGCCGCGACAAAGGGTTACTGCTCCACATTCACCGGGCAATGCACGCGGTTATCGACCGTCAGAAAAATCATGGTATCCACTTCCGCGTTTTAGCTAAGTGCTTACGTCTCTCTGGTGGTGATCACCTCCACTCTGGAACCGTTGTCGGTAAACTCGAAGGTGAACGCGGAATCACGATGGGTTTTGTTGACCTGATGCGTGAAGACTATGTAGAAGAAGATCGCGCTCGTGGTATTTTCTTCACCCAAGACTACGCTTCCTTACCCGGGGTAATGCCGGTTGCTTCTGGTGGTATCCACGTTTGGCATATGCCCGCGCTGGTGGAAATCTTCGGTGACGATTCCTGCTTACAGTTCGGTGGTGGAACCCTCGGCCACCCCTGGGGTAACGCACCCGGTGCCACCGCTAACCGTGTGGCTCTGGAAGCTTGTATCCAAGCTCGTAACGAAGGTCGCTCCTTGGCCCGCGAAGGTAACGACGTTATCCGGGAAGCTTGCCGTTGGAGTCCTGAACTGGCTGCCGCTTGCGAACTCTGGAAAGAAATCAAATTCGAGTTCGAGGCTATGGATACCCTCTAATACAGCCCTTCAGAAGGTTGTTAGCAGTTATCGGTGGAAAATAATGCCGGGGACTTGCCCAAAATCGGCAAGCAGTGGTTAGAATTTCAACACTGATAACTGCCTAGCCAATAACTGAAAACTGTATAAAATGTATCTGAAAAAAGTTGTTCAAGATACCGCGAAAGTCTTACAAAGTTACCTAACTTACCAAGCGGTTCGCACGATTATCGATCAATTGTCAGAAACTAATCCGACTTTAGCTATTTGGCTGAGTCACTATACTTCTAGCCATTCCATTCAGGATGGCGAGGCCTATATTGCGGGGTTAATGACTGAGAATAAAGAGTTAGTTTTGCGGATCATGACGGTAAGAGAACATTTAGCCGAACAGGTTTTAGAGTTCTTGCCAGAGATGGTAAAAACGGGAATTATTAATGACAATACCGAACATCGTCGGCAACTTTTGGAACGTCTCACCCGTACTGCTATAAGTCAACCAGAGACATCGGAATTAAATCTCGATGTTGATGATCTACCCAACCCATAAGGAATCAAGAAACCCATGAAAACTTTACCTAAAGAGAAGCGTTACGAAACTCTCTCCTACTTGCCCCCCCTCACCGATCAACAAATTGCTAAACAAATTCAATACATGATCGATCAGGGTTATATTCCTGCTGTGGAATTTGAAAAAGATCCCAAACCCGCAGATTATCATTGGACGATGTGGAAACTGCCTTTATTCTCTGTTTCTAGTCCCCAAGAAGTTCTTAATGAAGTTCGCGAGTGCCGCACCGAGTATTCTGATTGCTACATCCGCGTTATCGCTTTTGACAACATCAAACAATGTCAAACCATGAGCTTTATTGTTCATAAACCCAATGCCGGCCGCTACTAATTTAGCTTTCATCTAATTATTAACTGTTGAGGGGGGTTCTTAAACCTCCCTTTTTTTCTATCATTTGTTATTGAAAATCGTTGATTAACATCCAAAAACACTTGATTGGAAAATCATTAAGGTTATCACCTTGAAATTCTACAGATTGATTTCTAACCCAAGCATTTGCTACTGTGCGGAAGCGTGTGTCTTTATGTTGATTAACTTTCTCGGCTTCTTGACTAGGATTTTTCCGAGGATCCGATAAGTCTAAGGCTGTTATATAAAGACATTTACTATAAACAACAAACATAAAATTAAATCCTATATGTCCATGAGATAACCATCTTGAGGTTTCAATGTCACATTGATTGGTCATATTCAAATAGACTTCAAATTTATTAAATAGCTTTTGAATCCGAAATCGATCTAGGTTTTGTTTTTCATTCAGTATCTTACGCCATTTTTCTAAATCAATTTTCAGAGATGTGGAGGTGATATCTATACACTGCCAATTTACTGAGTTAGCAATAAGCTTAAGTAAATTTTCTGATAAACCTGCTAAACTCAAAGCACAAGCTATTCTGAGAGTATGCTCAAATTTAGATTCAAAAATTTCAAATGCTTCTTGATAAAAACTACTGACTAAATAATCGTTGAATGCCTTTCTCAACGTTGATATTTCAAAAAAATAGTTTTCAATTGAATGACCTCTACTCCAAATTAATCTCTTGTTAATTTTATGAGTTTTAATATGATCTTTTAAATCATTGCTCCATTCAAATTCTCTAAATTCTCGATCAACAAAGCCCAAAACTCTATTGTTAACATCTGGCGGCTCTTGGGCAACTAAATCACAGATTTTTTCTATCTTAGCTCTATTTCCTAATTCTCCTTGTATTCGCTCCGCAGTATCAATAATAATTTTTTTCAATAAATATAATTTTTCTGCTGAAATCTGAGCTTCATTTTGTTTTAAAAGATTACAAATAATAGTAAAAAAATCCTCATCATCGGCTCCTTCTAGCAACAAAAACCTATCATTTGACATAATTATTTCAGTAACGTATTCTTCAGGAGTTAACTGTAATCCGTTCATAAAGTCGATACTTATCTAAATTTTTAAAAGGGAATGTTTTCAAAATCATCATCATCTAGTATATACATTTGATCTTCACTGTCAAGAGTATCAGTATTTATATTAGCGTTTGCCGTTGGTTGTAGTTCAAGTTTTATCATTCTCTCTCGATATTTGGATGCAATCACAGCAGAATGAGTACAAATAATGAGTTGTTTCTCATCAAGTTGTTTAACCATTTCTGGTAATAATTTACGCTGCCAATCGATGTGAAGTGAAATTTCAGGTTCATCAATTAAAACAACCCTACCACCTGTCATGTGACTGGCGGCATAAATTAAACCTACGACTTGTCTTTCTCCAGAAGACAAAATTTGCAGACTATGAATAGCTTCTTCATCACCAATTTTAACACCTAATTTCCCTCTGCCTTGAGGTAAGCTTGTAGAACCTATTTTTAATTGCTTTCTCTCTAAAAATCCATTGACTGATTCAAGATATCTTTCAATAGTATAATAAGCTGTTATTTGTGCATCTAGTCTTTGTTGAAGAGAACTTTTATACACTGATAAAACTCTACTAGCAATAGTTTTGTATTTTGGCTCTGATTCAAAGAATCTCAACTGTTCTATTAATTTTTTATAAACATCATCTGATTGATCACGATTAACTTGAAAAGGTGAATTTTGCAATTTTTCCGAAAGTTCTATTATTTCTGTAATAACTTCGTCTGAATCTTTTGTATTATCGTCTGTCTCAAATGATTGAGAAATAACTTGAGAAAATTGAAGAAAAGCTTGTGAAAGCAAATTTCTATCAAGACTAGCAATTTTTAATTGAGCTTCTGTTAATTCTGAATTAATATGTTCTTCTATTTCTATCGGTGAAGGATACTCAAGTCTAGGGACAAATTTCCCAAATAGAATCCGAGCTAATTCGGTTGATCTGGCGGAACTTCTTAGAACTTTTCTAAAATTAGGTGATCTTCGGGCAAAATGTCTAATTTCATTTTCATCTAAGGTAGCCCATGCCTCAATCATTGTTCTAAAAGCAGGGAAATAAGTTGCTTTTAAGTCAATATCTTGCTTCTTCTTAGAAGATGATGGATAATAACGTGCAGGCAATAAAATTTCGCTATTTTCTTTTTGCTTTTCTTCTTCTAATAATTCTGCAAAACTGTAAGAATCAACTTCTTGATTATTAACAAAGACTTTTGTTACTGTTTCTTGAGGTTCTTGAGGAGAATTCTGCTGTTTTATCAATATTTCCGTATCATCATCTAATGTAATGGTTAATTTTTGAAATTTTAAATAGCCAAAACGTCTAAAATCTTCGTTGACGGCATTAGCAAGAATATGCAATACAGTGGTTTTGCCTGTGCCATTACTTCCATGAATAATATTAATTCCATCTTGAAAATCAAGATTAATATCAAATCTTCCATGTATTCCAATCGCTTCTAAACGCTTAATAAATCGAGACATACCTTTAATCTCCTATGACAGTCTCAAACGAAAATTATAATCTAATATGAAACTTTTCTCAAGTTTTTTCCTAAGCTGATCCGAACGGGTAATAATAACTAACACTGAGAGAGCTTATTTTAGTGCGATCATCGACCTTGACCTTGGTAAATTCTTGTCTAATCCTTTGAATTAGTCGATACTGCTGCCGATTCAACCCAAGGAAACCCCGAATAAATCTAACGCCTTTTGTTGCCGAGGAGAATTACGATTAGGGAATTTTCCCCTAAACTTTCCCCACTTGTTTATTAAGAAATATTATAATAAACATGGGTACATACAGAAAAGTTAATGGGTGTATCCATTGATGGATAAGGGTTTTTGGTTATTATAGTATATATGTATGAAGTATCGTCGCAATAATAGCGGTGCTTTGCTATAGCTAACGCTACTGAGAGGAACTATTTCTTTTCAAGGCAATTGCTAATTGTCTCAGTCGTTCACTAACTTCTAAATTAAATTCTTGAGATTTCAAATTAGCGGGTAATTCTGCTACAAGCTGAGGATTCTCTTTATACCATTCGTTTTGAGCGACACCTGCCCATGTTCCTTCTTTTTCTCGAAAAATATCCACTAATCCTCTTAATTCTTGAATACAGTAGGACTCAAATCCTGCGGCTTCAAAAATACCATTGCGTAGATATTCTTCAAAAGCGTTAATATCATTAGTTACTTCAAAGGTAACAACCTCTCTGGGTGGGGTTAATTGGTCGGCTAAATCGATAACTGTATCTACCGTCATTCCGATAACGTTTTTGGCAATTTCTGTTACACCTAACACCTGTTGACGAAGACTAGGATTAAAGAGTAAATCAGAACCATATTTAACGTATTTTTTTAAGACCCTAAAAGCCGGTTCATCTCCTTGATAATAGTTATCAATCAGTTCCACATCAGCCCCCAATAATTTGACAATTTGGCTGCGGGTATCACTGTTAACAGGACCGCGAATTAATGCTTCAGCAACGGGACGAGCAAATCTTAAAAATAACACTGATAAACTATTTTCTAAGCGAGTTAAAAACTCCTGTTCTGAATAACCAATAAGTCGTTCTTTTACTTGAGAACTTCCCCATAATAAAGAGGACATATAATCGACTAATTTTAAGGCTTCATCTTTTAATTCTGCCGCTAATTGTCGAGCAAGGGCAGCCAAAAATGTTCTAACATCCCCATATAAGTCATCCCGCCAAGCATAATTAGCTCTTACCTTGTCGAAGTCTGGAAAAGAATTTGCGTCAAAAATAATTTCTTTTTTTCTTAAAGTTTCTTGTCTTAATTTTGCCATTTCACTGGCTAACAATTGCCTATAGCGGTCTTTGAATTTTTCGATACTACTGGAAGATTCGTTATTAACTTTTTCTAAGGGTTTGTTAATGACAGATGTTTCATAAAAATTTTGTAAATCAGCTTTTATCTGTTCCCATTTTCTATGCCACCATTCTGAAAAATCAATTCTTCTTCTTTCTTCTTCAAAGCGTTGTGCTTCCTCAGGATTTTCGGGAAATCTTTGACTGACAAGATGATGAATGTCCTCTGAGGTGCTGACAATTTTATCAATGGAAGCTTCACAGCGTTTCTTGAGAATTGCCACTCGCTCAGTATTAATATAATTAAAGATTTTTTGTTTAATTTCAGGGATTCCTGTAGCTTGAGTTTTTAACATTTCATCATCTATAATTCCAGTTAAAGTTTTTAATTTATCTTGAATATTGCTGGCTTGTCCGATTTCTAATTGAGTATGTTCTTCCGCCAGATTATTTAAGATTAAATAAGCTCCTGCTGAACCAGAAACAATGCGATTAACAGGTAAATTAGCGCGTTTTAACCAATCCTGAGAGGCTTCTGTAATATGAGTTTTAAGGGCTTCTGGGCTACCGAGAGAGTCAATATGACTTAAAAAGACAAATAATTTATCAGCAATGGTGACATTCTTATCACCTTGTTCGGTAAATTTAATAATTTCTAATTCGGCTTCTCTAATACTGCGAAAACGCTGAATTACGATGACTGCATCACAGTCGGATAACATTTGTTGGGCTTCATCAACGTGCTTGGCTAACCCAGAATCTGAACCAGGGACATCATAAAAGACGATTCCTTCTGCTTGAGCGAGTTTATTAGTATAAAGTCGGGCTTCTAGGACTGCATGGGCGTATTTTTCATCGGCAACGTATTTTTTTAGTTGTTCTCGGATGTCTTCGAGTCGAGTAAAAGGAATAACTAAATTACCTTCCTTTCTGACTTGTTGTAGGGTGATTTCGTTTTCTCTAATGGTTTTTAAGTCTTCTTTTGCGCCAACGGTTTCTAATTCTTTGAGAAGATGAATAAATTGTTCTTGGGTGCGGGTTTGCACTTCTAATCTTTGTTCAGATTCGCTTTTAACGGAATAAATTTGCGTGGTGGTAAAGGTACATCTTCCTCCTTTGGCAGGAAGTAAATCACATTCTAACCAGGCGTTAATAAAGGTACTTTTTCCTGCCTTTTCTAAGCCAACCACAGCGATACGAAATTCTCTTTTTCTCAGTCTTTCGAGTTGACGGTTAGCAGGTATTGCCTCTTGCAGGAGGATTTCTGTTAATTGAGAGGGAACTTCAGCTTGGGGAAGTTTGGCTAAGTCAACAGCAAAATGTTGGATATTTAAGACATCACTGAGACGGGTTTCATAGTAGGATGAGGCAGATTTCCAATCCATTAAATTAACTCCTTAAATACGGTTGAATGATTTGAGAACAGACGCATCTCTCAAGCGACCTAGCTGTATAATTTTACCCTCTGTATCCTTAGGTATATCCCTTTTAATAACATACTTAGTTTCTGCCCCAATAATATCTTGTCCATTGGGTATGTCAATCCTAATATAAAATTTAAGTTGGCTGTCTTGTAAAATTTCTTGATTAATAACATCTATCATTTGTTGTTCAGCTTCCTCTGTTCTAATACATAAAAACTCTGGGGCAGATTCAATTAGTTCAATGATTTTCTCTCTATTTATCCGCTTTCCTACAGTTAAGCCATAAACTGCTGATGCAGGAACAGCTAGACAAATCGCTGTAGGAATGGGTTGGCTAGGAAGTACAGGATGAATTGTGTTTTGTTTGCGGGAATCCCCTAACAATTTTTGAGTAAAATATGTTCCGATTAAGATAACAGCAGCGAGTACAATTAATTCCATTTTGTCCTTATCATTATCTACTGATTTACGAAGTGGTCTGGAGACATTTTTAACGAGTTCTCCCCCCATTTTAAGGATAGAGAATTCTTTAACAGGTTTTTGTTTATTGATAGAAATTGTATATATAATATCATCAGATAAATCTAAATCTTCATCTAAAGAAGCCTTTTTTTTAATATCATATTCTTGACAAAGTTCCTGGGCTTGGCTTTTATTATCTAAAATCAAATAAATGACAGAGCTTAAAGTCCCTACTTCCTGACTTTTAATGTGAGGAAAAACTTGTTCAAAAATTTGCTGATATCTGGTTTCAAAGTATTCAACTACCACTGGAATCAGCCTCCTTTTCAAAATTTCCTAGTCGAGAAAATTCCTCTTCTAATCTTTTCGCTCTTTGTTGCATAGGTTGCCACACATTTTGCTGTTTTTCATAATCAAAAGTAATCTCCTGTCTAGCTTTTTCTAGTCTATCTCGATACTGATCAAGAATATCATTTTGAGTTTTATCTACACTTTTTTTTAAATCGTCAATTTGTGCTAATAGCCATTCTATTACTTGTTTTAACATCTCAGGTTCAACTTCTTTTAACTGTTTTTTCCAGTCGGCTAAAATTTGTCCTATACTTGGAATTTTTGCATTTTCACTGGATCGTTTTTCCTTTTTGGGAACTATCCATAACCAATGTTTCCAAGTTCTGCATTTTTCGGTATATTGTTCTTCTTTAATTTCAAAGTCCGAATCAAGCCTAACAAAATCAAATTTTAGATCATTTGTAACTTTGTTTAACTCGGATTCTGGAAATCTAATCACAATATCAGGAGCGCGTTCATTAGAACCTTTTTCTAAATAAGCAAGATGACAGATGAATAATTCATTTACTGCTTCATACATTCGCTGAATCTCTTGGGTAGAAATTTTATCCAACACTTGCGCTATAATCAGACTAAGATGAATAGACAGTTCGTTAAGTTCATAATTTTTTTGCTTAAGATTCTCTTTTTCTTCCTGAGTTTTTGCAACTACATTTTGTCCATTTTTGGCGAAATAATAACTATAGCCCAGTTGGATTAATCTTCTCAGATTACCCTCTAGCAAGTTAACATTGACAATATTAGCTTTTTTAAAATTAGGATGGTCTAGCGTAACTATGCCATTTTCTAAAGATTCTGCAACTGCTTCTAAAATCTGGTCAACTCCTCTCCCCAGAGCATTTCTCCAATCATAGAGAGGGACTAATTTTTCTTCAATTTCATTATAAGGTTCAGTAAATTGAAGATCGGTAATAGCTTCTGTTAATATAGAAAGGGGATCATCTTCTGTTTGTTGGTTTAAATACTCCTCACAGTTTTGTTTAATTTTTTCAAAAGGCTTTCGTAAATTAGCATCACTCACTTGAAGAAATTGATCTAAGGAAGATTTAATCCATGAGATTTTTTCGATTTCCTGTTGATAATTTTCTTCCGAACTGTTAAGAATTGCCGTGGTAGTTTGTACTGCCCATTGTCCAATACTATTTCCCGCCGCTACATTAAATTTTTCTAGAGCTTGGGGAATAACTAATTTAGGAAAATGTTCTGCTATGTGCTTGCTTAGTTTGTCTTCAAATTCTTCTGCATAGGATTGTTTGAATAACTCTTTAGCAATTTGTTCTTGTTGAGAGATAGTCCATTGTTTAGGATCAAGACTTAAGTTTCCTCGCTTCATCATTTCCTTAATTAAAACTTGAAAGTTATCTATGGCTTGCTCATGGGGTTTTAATACTTTCTCAAGTCTAGTTTGATCATGCTCTGACCAATTTTCTTCTCTCTTAGGTAATTCCTCTAACAGCTCCTGAAGCAATTTTTTATTATCCTGAATTTGTAAAGCTAATAAGGCTGGCCATGTACTCAGTTTTACAATTCTCAAATTTTCAATATCTTTTGTATATTCTCTTAAATTCTCGATCAGTTTTTCCTTAATGTTTTCAGTCGTTTCTTCAATAAACTCACCTTCACTTTCTTGCCAATCATCATCTGATCTGAATATATCAATTCGATTTAAAATAAATAGCATTCGTGCAGGAGAGCCTCCTAAATCTTTAACTTGATTAACAACTTCTGATAACAAATTATCAACTTTGTAAGGATCTGTTTCTGCGCTGTTATATGTTACTAAACATAAAGCTTCACGACATTGTTTTATAATCCCAAGATTTCCCTCATCTCCTACATAAGAGAACCCAGGTAAATCTAATAACTTAACTCTAACCCCTTTAGGCAATTCTAAGAAACTTTCATCTTTAACCAGTCTAAAAGGATAATAAATAATAGATCGAGGATAAGCTAAATCAGGTTGTTTTTTTCTGGCTTTAATATAAGCCTTCATTAACTGTTTTAAGCGACTATAAATATCTTCATCGCTAATCTTTTCCCATTTCCCGCATTCCCACAATGCTCCAGGTGTTTCTTCAATAATTAAAGTCTTTTCTTCGCTATACTCAATGGTAACTGTTCCTGCACTCATTTCTCGCTGTGCCATCGGTACAATATCAGCACCACACAGGAGATTCACTAAGGTACTCTTACCACTGCTCGTCGTGCCAGTCGTCGCTAAAATCAGGGTAGGATGGCGCAATTCATTGATTAACACTTCTAAAGCTTTCTCTAGGTTACTAGAAAGTTCGTGGATTTCACCATGATAGGATTCAGGCAAATGCTGAATAATCTCCGTTTTGAAGTCACCCCAATAACCCGCTAGAAGGTTAGCTTTATTTTCCACTGCTTGGAAAACTTCGTAAGATTTTTGACCCATAATACTCTATCGCTGACAGAATAAGCCGATTCAAGAATAAGCTACAACTTCATTATAACGATAATTTTCTTTCTTGCCTTTAATTATCGTGTTCTAAACTGGTAAAAAATCAAAATCTATAATTTCTGCAAAGGTGTAAGGACAAACTTGCGGAAACGTATCCAAAGATAAACCAGTTTTTTTGCTCACCGATCGCTTGGCTTTATTATAAATTATATCTAGCCTAGAAGCCCCATAATTGTAGAGGGTTTTTGACTGGAATAAAATTTCTAGTTCTAGACGAAAATTATCGATTTCATCGGCCAATCCCTGGCCACAATTACCTTTTTCAGTCAGCCAATACTGATACATCAATAAATGTTTAACGGTTTGAATTAGATAGCTTTCCACTTGGTTTCTTTGTTCTCTCCCCCAATCTTCTATCTCCGTTAAAAGATGTTCCCAATCTAAATTTTTCATCTCCCCGCTTCGAATTTGTTCGGTGGTTCGCTCAATCCACAAAACAAAGTCCTGATCATAAAGCTGTTTTAATTCTTCCACCTGCATAGATTTTTGAGATTGAGCCGCGCTTTTATTATTAATCATCGGAAATTTTGGGTCTGAAACCCCGCCGTTCTACGGCGGCTTTACGTTAGAATTAAAAGGCCAGTCTCGAAAACCAAGTGGACGGCGCAGCACCTTGAAAACTCGGCTTAGGGGGTTCCGACCAGAAA
>MTBT01000013.1 GCA_002282935.1 Microcystis sp. LSC13-02
ATTATCTTGAAAAAAAATGATAATTAGACAGAAGTTCTCTTGTTCACATAGAGAACTTTATCTTCTTTTGTTTTCAAAATGAGAATTGCTGACAAGGAACACTTGGTACAAAATTGAAAAGAGAAAACCAGCTCCAATTTTATTCGGTGTCTTTAGCAGGGGCAGGTTAAAAGTAATACGCAATTTCACAACAGCAATAAATTTTACCTGCTTTCATTCCTTTTATCCAAATAAATTCGGAGAACAATTTATTAATAAATTATTTGTGTATTTGCTCAGTGATATTGGACAGGAAATAATAAAAATCAATAAACGAAGTTATGGTGATGAATTAGACAAGTTTGAACCAAGGGATTTGAATGATAGCTTATGTCCAAGCCAGAAACAATTTGAAATGATCAGTGATGAAGATGCTGAAGAAGTAATTAGTATTGCACAAAATGATCACCAAAAAGCTATTCTAATGAGTAATGCTCTGATCAAAAGACTTATGGACTCCCAACAATGCGATGCACCGGACGGCAATTCCGCTGCGCTCCATAGTGCGATCGCCGATCTTGTTGGGTGCGTTCCCTAATCTGGCTCCTACTGCTGCACCGATAGATTTTGGGGAACGCACCATGCTCATTCATTCAAGCAAGTGATTGCCAGCTAACAACGCCTCTGCACACCGACTACCGAGAGTTAATCGGTGATGACGCTAAGGTTATCCCCACAGTGAACAGCAATCAGTGAACTGAAAACTCACATCTGATAACTGATAACTGATCACTGACTTCCCAACCCCTGCTATACAATGGTTTTTGACTTGTTTTTTGGAAGGGAACGCTAAACTATGTATTCGATCGATATTACCCTGAAACTCTCCCCCATCCCCATTTCCGTGCAGCGCAAGGAAGAAGCAGCAGCAGACGCTTTGTATCAAACAATTATTAACGCTATGCGATCGCCGAATCCAGAATTATTAGAATTAACCTGCGAAAAACAAACCGATAAAAAGGTGGCGGTTTTGAGCGATCAGATCAGTGCGGTGATTGTTTCACAAAAATCCGGGGCTGCCTCCACTGGTAGAGCGCCGGGGTTTGTCGCTTTAGCCACAGAATAGTTCTTTAATCAGTTATCAGTGAGCAGTAACCAGTAATCAGTGACAAGAAAACGGCAATCGCCTACATAACACTTTCCACTGAAAACTCAAAACTGATAACTGATAACTGATCAACTCATAATTATGACTATAAAAGTAAAAGACCTCTGCTTTAGCTGGCCGAATGGGAAATCAGTATTAAATGGCTGCTCTTTGCAAGTTCCCAGAGGAGAATTTTGGATGTTGTTGGGGACAAATGGCAGCGGTAAATCAACCCTGCTGCGATTATTAGCGGGATTATTAAAACCTAGTCGCGGGGAAATAGAGATACCTAACCCCCTCGGTTTTGTTTTTCAAAATCCCGACCATCAGTTAGTTATGCCAACAGTGGGGGCAGATGTGGCTTTTGGGTTGGTATCCGAGGGTTTATCCACGCCGGCAATTCGGGCGCGGGTGCGGGAATCCCTAGGGGCGGTGAATTTATTAGAAATGGAAAAACGACCGATCTATGCTCTCAGTGGCGGACAAAAGCAAAGAATCGCCATTGCGGGGGCTTTAGCTCGTCATTGCGAGGTTTTGCTCTTTGATGAACCCACCGCCCTTTTGGATGGGGATACCCAGCTAGAATTAGTCTCTCAAGTGCAGAAATTGGTCAAAAACCGGGGGATTACGGCCCTTTGGGTGACGCATCGCCTGGAGGAATTGGATTACAGCGATGGGGCATTTTTGTTGGAGGGGGGCAAGGTAACGGATCGGGGAAATCCCCTAGACTTAAAAGCGAGATTATTGGCAAGTGCGGCGGTTGAATCTTAAATTTTTTGTTAATATCATTAGGATGCTGTTTTTTAGAACTGCCCTTAATGCCACACCAATTACTCTCAAAGCCATGGTTAATTCCTCTGATCGTTCCCTTCTGCTGGTTGACGGCTACAACGTCATCGGCGCTTGGCCGTCCCTGAAAAAAATTAGCGATCGCCACGGTCTCGAACCGGCGCGAGACAAGTTAATTGAAACCCTAATCGGTTACACCCACCATCAGGGTTATCAAACCCAAATCGTCTTCGATTCCTACCTTCAAGATACCCCCGGCAGCCAGGAACGCTACACTAACCATTTATCGGTTTATTTTACCGCTCACGCTCAAACCGCCGACACCTATATCGAGAAAACCTGTGCCGATTTTTGGCACGATCGCGCCCCAGCTATCGGACGGATTATCGTCGCTACCTCTGATAATGCCCAAAAAATGACGGTTATGGGTTATGGGGCCCAGTGGATTTCCGCTCAACGTCTGGAAATCGAGGTGGATTTAACCGGTCGTCGTCTG
Organism: Microcystis sp. LSC13-02; assembly: GCA_002282935.1. Classification (GTDB taxonomy): domain Bacteria; phylum Cyanobacteriota; class Cyanobacteriia; order Cyanobacteriales; family Microcystaceae; genus Microcystis. The sequence continues at coordinate 2,412 of MTBT01000013.1, forward strand.
AGAAAATCCCAGAGTTCTTCTCAAAGTCCCAAAGGGCGTTTTTTATTCCATTCTCTCGATGCTAAGGTGCAACAGAAATTAGAGAAAATGCGCCATGGAAATTAGTTATCAAAAACCTTGACAAATTACCTCAAATATGTATCGACAAAAATCCCCCTTAGAGGCACAGGTAACTGTGTCTCTAGGTTTTTAAAGGTCAGTTGCGGTCTGGGGGATTTTGTCAAAAGCTGGCCTCTCTAAACCACTGGTGTCACAGTTGCAATTCTGCTAAACCTAAATAATAAATTCCCGTGGGTGTCACTTGGAAGCGACAGGGTAAAACTTTGACTCCTTTAGCCACTGCTTGACGCAATAACTGCCCGTATTTAGTATCCTTACTATCCCCCGGAGCAAACCGGTCACAATCACCCCGATTAATAAAGTAGAGCATAATCGCCTCCGCTGCCGGCAATAAAGCCATTAATTCCTGTAAATGCTTCTGTCCCCGCGTGGTGACAGTATCGGGAAAAAGTGCCGTTTCTCCCTGATTCCAAGTGGTATTTTTGACCTCGATATAGGTGAGGGATTTATCACCATGGGTCAAAAGAAAATCAATTCTACTGCGATTATTTTGACCGTAGGCCACTTCCGATCGCACTTCGGTGTCATTTTTGACCAAATCGGGAAAAACTCCTTGCAACAGGGCATTTTTCACCACCTGATTAGGAAGATTGGTATTAACTCCCACCCAAGTCTCCCCCAGTTGAATCATCTCCCAGGTATAAGCTAATTTTCGCTTCGGGTTATCACTGCGAGAAAGATAAACCGGTTGACCCTCTACACATACATCCGTCATCGGTCCGGTATTAGCGCAATGGGCCGTAATTAATTCTCCGTTGTCCAGTTGTATCTCGGCAAAAAAGCGTTTGTAACGTTTAATTAAAATACCCTTGACAAGAGAAGGATAAGTGTGAACTAACAAAGAAGTCATCAAATTTCTGCCGAGGAATATAAGGTAAAGAATAGCCTTTTTTTGGGAGCTTAACCTGAAGACAGGAGACCTTTCAGTTATCAGTGAACAGTGATCAGTAAACAGTAATCATAGTATTTTCCTTTATTCGTAGCAGGCATTTTACTCTCTTGGGTTTGGTGGGTAAAATGTATTCTAAAATACATTCCTGCTGGCGAGCAAATGGAACGAACCACAAAGACACAAAGGACACAAAGATTGATCGGTCTTATATAAGTTAAACTTATCACACAAAGAATAAGAGAGCCGGCATTTTACTCCCCTCTCCCTTTGGTTGTGGGGGTAAGGGAAATTAACCATCTCTGCGATTACTTTTGAAAAATGGCATCAGTGACAAGAAAACGGCAATTTTCTACTTAAGACTGTCCACTAAAAACTCACATCTGATCACTGATAACTGATAACTGATCACTGATAACTGATAACCGCTCAGGTACAATAAAAGCTTGAGGCTTAATAGACATTGAGATTATGGGTAACACTTTCGGACGACTATTTCGGGTTTCCACTTTTGGAGAATCTCACGGGGGTGGGGTAGGAGTGGTTATCGATGGTTGTCCTCCGCGCTTAGAAATTTCTGAAGAGGAGATTCAAATCGATTTAGACCGTCGCAAACCGGGACAAAGCAGAATCGTGACCCCGCGTCGGGAAAATGACATTTGTGAGATAATTTCGGGCGTTTTTGAAGGCAAAACCCTCGGTACACCGATCGCTATTTTAGTGCGGAATCAGGATGCTCGTTCGCAAGATTACAACGAAATGGCTGAAAAATTCCGACCTTCCCATGCGGATGCCACCTACGAAGCAAAATACGGCATTCGCAACTGGAAAGGAGGAGGCAGATCTTCGGCCCGGGAAACCATCGGCCGGGTGGCCGCAGGAGCGATCGCTAAAAAAATCCTTAAATCTGTCTATAATGTCGAGATTATCGGCTATGTGAAGCGAATTAAAGATATTGAGGCAATCATCGACCCCAACACCGTCACCCTCGACGAGGTGGAAAGTAATATAGTGCGTTGTCCCAACGAGGAAACGGCCGCCAAAATGATCGCCCTGATTGACCAAATTCGCCTAGATAAGGACTCGATCGGCGGTGTGGTGGAGTGTGTAGCCAGAAATGTGCCGAAAGGTCTAGGAGAACCCGTTTTTGATAAGCTAGAAGCCGATTTAGCTAAGGGGATGATGTCCTTACCCGCGAGTAAGGGATTTGAAATCGGATCGGGATTCGCGGGAACCTTCTTAACCGGCAGCGAACACAATGACGAGTATTTTATCGATGATAACGGGGAAATTCGCACCACTAGCAATCGTTCGGGAGGTATCCAAGGGGGAATTAGTAACGGTGAAAATATTATTATCCGCATCGCTTTTAAACCCACCGCGACTATCGGTAAAGAACAAAAAACCGTGACGCGCACCGGGGAAGAAACCACCCTGGCAGCCAAAGGAAGACACGATCCTTGCGTTTTACCCCGGGCCGTCCCTATGGTGGAAGCGATGATGGCTTTGGTATTATGCGATCATCTGCTCCGTTTTCAGGGACAATGTACGGTTAGCGATCGCTTTTTCTAAACCTTTACCCGCGATGAAATTTTTATTCCTTCATGCCAATTTTCCCGCCCAATTTCGCCATTTAAGCACGGTTTTGGCTCAAGACCCTGGAAATCAAGTGATTTTCGGCACTACCCGGCAGGAGGGAGAGATAGCGGGGGTAAAAAAATTTATTTACAAGGAAAGTCGCGCTGTTTCTCCCCAAACCCATCATTATGTCCGTCCCTTGGAAAGTGCGGTTTTACAAGGTCAAGCGGTTTATGGTGTTTGCCAACAACTGAAAAATCAAGGATTTTATCCCGATATTGTCTATGCACATTCTGGCTGGGGGCCAGGTCTATTTATCAAGGATATTTTCCCGAAAACTAAGTTTTTAGCCTATTTTGAATGGTTTTATCATGCCCATGGTTCCGATGCTGATTTTGATCCGGCGGATCCCCTTAATGCTGATGCCGAGGCCCGGATTAGAATTAAAAATGCGCCAATCCTCATCGATCTGGTCAGTTGCGATCGAGGTTTATCGCCGACTATCTGGCAAAAACAACAATTTCCCCGCGAATTTCACTCGAAACTGACGGTTTTACACGATGGCATCGATACGGACTATTTCTGTCCCCGTCCCGATGTGCAGTTAGTGATTCCAGAGATAGGTTTAGATTTATCCGGTGTCAAGGAGATTGTCACCTACGCAACCCGGGGAATGGAACCCTATCGCGGTTTTCCCCAATTTATGACGGCTGTTTCCCTAATTTTAGCCCGTCGGCCTAACTGTCATATCGTAATTGTCGGGGAGGATCGGGTCGCTTATGGGAAAACTCTACCGGACGGCAAAACCTATAAACAATTGATGTTAGAAAGCCTTTCTTTGGATTTATCCCGGGTGCATTTTACCGGTTCTCTGCCCTACGGTCAATATAAACAGGTTTTACAGGCATCGGCCGCCCATATCTATCTTACTCGTCCTTTTGTGCTTTCTTGGTCAATGTTAGAGGCTATGGCTATGGGTTGTGTGGTGATTGGTTCCGATACTCCCCCCGTGCGAGAATTAATTACTGATGGGGAAAATGGTTTATTAGTGGATTTCTTTTCTCCTCAACAAATAGCCGATCGCGTGGATGAAGTGTTAAATTATCCCCAGGGTTGGCAAAATCTGCGTTTAAATGCCAGGGAAACTATCAAGCAACGCTACGACCTCAAGCAATGTTTACAGTATCATCTAGATTGGTTATTGAGTTGATTTTTCAGTGATCAGTAATCAGTGAACAGTAATCAGTGAATAGTAAACAGTAATCAGTGAAAAGAAAGCTGCGAACTTGCCAGGTAATTAGTCACCGCAATAAGGACAGCCTTATTGAGAATGACTAAACATAGAAGTATTACCGGGTAAGGGTTTCTCAATCAACATATATGAAATACTTATACTAAATCCAGTTATTAAAGACTGATTATCTATTCCTCCTTTTGCCTCTTGCCTATCCTGATATGTAGCCTATACTCAAAGGATTTAGTATTACCTGCTCGTCTTTCTTCTAATAATACGGAGGCGATGAAACGGTTAAAAACTTGTTCCCTTTTGATGGAATATTGAGAATTTAACTCTTGGCATTCTGCAACTGTTAAGTTAACCCATAATCTTTAGATAGGCGAAAAAAATCAACATTTTATATTGTTATGTTGATTCAATATTTTTTATCCCTGCTCTAAATTCCCGCAGTGCTTGAGCATGATTTTCTATACCAATACAACGCATCAATAAATCTACATCTAAACTCGGTAAAAGTTGCGATTTACTAACAGCCTCATATCCCTCATTTCCTAAACTATAAAACAATAACTCATCATTCATCCAAAACCAAACTTCAGGAATTTGTAACCGTTTGTATGCTTCCAGTTTATCAATTCCTCCACTACTAACAACCACCTCAATCACTAAATCAGGATGTTTTCTATTTGCTCCCAATTCATAGGATTCATCACCTTCTCTTTTAACCTTTTCAAATTCATTTTCTAGGGTGACAGAACCAGTAGGAGTAAAATCTAATCCCAAAAATTCTAAATAAATTTCTACTAAAGAAGCAATACGTTTTTTGATAGTTTCGTGTTTTTTCCCTGGCATTTTTCTAATCTCCAAAACTCCATCTAAAAAAGATAACCTTAACCCTGGTCGATCGATTAGCTGTTCAACAGCTTTAAATTCTCTCCAGGTTAAGTCACTAATTAAAATTGGTTCTGCTTCTCGTTCGATTAGTGTAGTTATCATAATTTAAACCCAAATTTAGAGCGTGAATTTTGTTCACTATGATATGATATAAAAACAGAGTATCATAAAAAACATCATGCAAGCATACAAACTCAAAGGAAAAATTGATCAATCTGGTAACTTGCTGATTACCGAACCCCTGAATTTACCCCCCGGAAACGTGGAAATTGTAGTTTGGGCAGCCACAGACACCCTTTAATATTTAATAGAATTTTCTTGCAGCCATTCTGATATAGTTTCTTGACTTTCTTGGCCGTTTGCTAGTCGTTCCATTATTAAAACGACTTCGGGTTCTGGAACATCCAACGAATATCCATTTAATTCCAGAAAGATAGCCATTACTACGAAAGCTACCCGTTTATTACCATCTATAAAAGCATGATTTTTAGCAAATCCATAACCATAAGCCGCAGCTAAATCAAATATACTGGGTGTAGGTTCACCATAAGCAAGTAAATTTTTCGGTCTATCTAAACTAGCTAAAAACAAATTGTTATCTCGCACACCTGCAAGACCACCATGCTGTATTAATTGGTCTTCATGTATAGCTTTAACAATTATTTCATCTAACCAGAAAATTCCATTCATTTCCCTAACTCATGAAGTGCATTTCTGTATTTTGTGCTGACTTTTCTGTAAGCCTCCATTGCTTTTTCAAAATCAGGATTACCAGCAGTTATAATAATACCTGTTGGTGTTTCAGTGACAAATACACTGTCTCCTTCTTGAACTTTAAGTTTTTCCATGGCTTCTTGAGGTAATGTTATAGCCAAGGAATTTCCAACTCTACTAATTTTTAAGGTGTACATTTAGTTAATAACCTCCTATTCAGCCAATTTGAGATAATAATATAAAAACAGAGTATCATAAAAAACATCATGCAAGCATACAAACTCAAAGGAAAAATTGATCAATCTGGTAACTTGCTGATTACCGAACACCTGAATTTACCCCCCGGAAACGTGGAAATTGTAGTTTGGGCAGCCACAGACACCCTTGATCATACCACAACCCCAACCACTGAATCAGCACCAGAAACACCAAAAAAGACCAACTAAAATCAAGGTTTTGCAAAACTGGTTTGAGAAAACCCAACCTGCACCTCCTGATTTTGATCCAGATCAAGCTAAATGGGAATATTTAAAGGAGAAACATAACCTGTGAAAGTCTTGCTTGATACCAACATAATTGATAGTGTAAACTTAAAGAGTTCACCTATTACCAAAATTCTATGACTCGCTGGTTTAATATTGCAGGTCCTTGTAAAGACGATATCCACTATATGCTCTCTCCCACAGTACGATTACCAGATTTAGAGGAGCTAATTCAACAACGTAGTTACTTTGTCCTTCACGCACCACGACAAACAGGGAAAACCACAGCAATGTTATCCCTAGCAAAACAACTTACCGATACGGGAAATTATGCCGCAGTCATGGTATCAGTGGAAGTAGGAAGTGCATTTAATCATGATCCTACTGCCGCAGAATTAGCAATTTTAGGGGCATGGTATAATACAATAAATATCCGCTTACCCAAAGAATTGCAACCACCTGCTAAACAATGGCAACAGGAAGAACCAGGAAATAGAATTAACGATTTTTTAACAGGTTGGGCAAAAGCTATCAATCGTCCCATAGTATTATTTATAGATGAAATCGACTCTTTACAAGACCAAACTTTAATTTCTGTTTTACGACAGTTAAGAGATGGTTTTCCTAATCGTCCAGAAAATTTCCCGACCTCAGTAGGATTAATTGGTTTACGAGATGTGAGAGATTATAAAGTAGCATCTGGTGCTAGTGATAGATTAAATACATCTAGTCCTTTTAATATGGTTCTTCGTTACTTGTTATGGTTCGATAGGGTGGCATAAATCGACTAAATCCTTATCTGGCGAGAGATTTAATTGATTAGTTCGCTCTCTCTCTATAAGGGTTTCATCCCTTATAACCCTCGTCGATTGCATAACACAAACCGAAGAACCTTTAATATAAAAGTTGCTTCTCTGACTATGCGAAATTTTAATCTTGCAGAAGTGGGAGAATTATATCAACAACATACAGCAGCAACTGGACAATTTTTTACACCTGAAGCTATAGAAACAGCGTTTGATTTAACCCAAGGACAACCTTGGTTAGTCAATGCTTTAGCTAAAGAAATTGTAGAAAAAATGGTAAAAGATAGAAATACTGCTATTACTAAAGAACACATTTTAACAGCCAAAGAAATATTAATTGCTCGTCAAGATACTCATTTAGATAGTTTAGCGGAAAAACTCAGAGAAAAACGAGTTAAAAACATTATTGAACCAATTTTAGCAGGGCAAACCTTACCCGATACCCTAGCAGATGATAGGCAATATTTAATTGATTTAGGATTATTAAGACGTGATCCGATGGGGGGATTAGTTATTTCTAACCCCATATATCGTGAAGTTATTCCCCGCGTTTTAGTACAAGGAACTCAGGACAGTTTACCTTTAATTAGTCCTAGTTGGTTGACGGCAAAAGGTGAATTAAATATTGATGGTTTATTAACAGCATTTCTCAAGTTTTGGCGACAACAGGTCGAACCTTTATTAAGTAGTGCTGCTTACCATGAAATTGCCCCCCATATAGTATTAATGGCTTTTTTACATCGTGTAGTTAATGGTGGGGGAGTTTTAGAAAGGGAATATGCAATTGGTAGTGATAGAATGGATCTATGTCTGCGTTATAAAGATGTAATTTTAGGGATTGAATTAAAAGTATGGCGGGATAAAAAACGCGATCCGCAAGCTGATGGAATTGAACAATTAGAATCTTATTTAGGGCGTTTGGGATTAGATTTTGGTTGGTTATTTATCTTTGATAGGCGGAAAAATGCTTTACCAATGGAAGAAAGGTTATCAACTGAAGTTGTGGTGACGGAAAATCAATATAGAATTACTGTGATTCGGGCGTAAATGTTAATCTATTCCAACACCTTAACCCCAAAATCATCTACAATCAAAATTTCCAGTGAATCATAAAATCCTATGACTCGCTGGTTTAATAGCGAAGCACTCCGTAGGAATTGTCTTTTTTTGTCAATGTGAGGAAATGCGATAGCGCAAGCGCTGACTTGTCAGTTCGCTCCGCACCATCGCTATTTTATTCAAGATAATGGAATTTTAATGGTAAATAACCGTCGTTTTCACATTAATATCAACATTCAGTTTTTTCCGCAAAACATTGAAAATAGCCGTCAAATTATCCATCGTTGGATTACCCTTTGCTGATAACATCCGATGTAAACTTTTACTAGGTTTAGAAGTTTCAATTGCTAACTGTTCAAAACCTACTGTTGCATTGACAATATCTCTCAAAATCAGTCTTGCTGTTTCTGGTTCACCATTCAGGAAAAGAGAAATAGCTTCATCAAGTAAAGCGATCGCAAACTCAGAATCTCGTTGTACTCGTGCATTAACGGTTTCTTTAAAGTCTCTAGTTAGTGCCATAATAACTACCTCTTATCTCTATTATCGTTCTCAGTTGCTTGCTCTTTGCTAATTTCTTTTTTTCGTCTTTTGTACTCTTGGTATAATTCTTTAGCACGATTAATATCAGATTGCTGATTTTTCTTTGTTCCCCCACCAAATAAAACTATAAGCTGTTTACCATCTTGAGCTAGATAAATCCGATATCCAGGACCCCAATCAATTTTATATTCACCAATTCCATCAAACCATTTAACATTTGATGTATTGCCTAATTCCAAACGAGACTTAGCAACTGTTACCTTCGCAGCTGCTTGGGTATCCAAGCTATTAAACCATTCTTGGTAAGGACTTGAATCATCTTCTTTAAGATATTCTTGAACTTTGATAATAGACATACTGCTATAGTAACTTATGTGTTACTCTATGTCAAACAGTATGACAGGACTTACGCAAAAGGGAACGAAAGTAGGGGTAATTCATGAATTACCCCTACGCAAGAATAAGGTTTTCAGTCACATCTTGCGTAAGTCCTATATGATTCTAAATAAATTTTTAGTATTGACTGTGGAGAAATTCACAGTCACGATGTCAGGTAGATATCTCGATTTAGACAATTTTCAGGTCTTTCGTCTATGTCTATTCAAATAAACTCTCTACTCTATTATTGCTCACTGAATTATCCTCTTTTTCTAGAGCTACGGAAAAGTATATAAAACCCATTTCACAGTCTGTATTGCCTCTGTTATTACTTCATCCCCCCCAAGTTGTTTCATTATGGGTATTAAATTGTTAATTTCTTCCAATAAAGATTGACGATTATAAGAATATGAAGAGATTCTTGCTCTCCATAGATAATAGAAATATTCTGCATAATTGCCTACTATTTCAGGAACAATGAAGCTACAAAGCAATGCACGTTCTTCCTGTGAAATTCCTTCCATAGATGCAACTGCTTCTAGAGTTCTTAAGATTAAGTTTTCAGGTAAAACACGGGCTAAAATTTTAAGAACTTCTGTTTTTATATATTGTTTTTTTATACCCAAAGCAATGTCAAGGGCTTCTGATTTGAAAGTTTCTGGTAGGCGTGGTGAAATTTTTTCATAGGCTACTCGTTCTCGTCCATTTTCAGAAAATACCTTCAAAGTTCTAATCATTAGCTTTTTCTGGCTCTTCGGTAATTGTTATGCAAATAATTAACTTAAAATAAAATTCGATGAGAGTGCCTACGCCTAAAAGTAGCTGAAATCTAT
>MTBT01000014.1 GCA_002282935.1 Microcystis sp. LSC13-02
CAGGGAAAAAGTACCTGAATTTTCCCCCTGATCACTCCCAGTCCGGTACTTTTTGATTGACAAAAAGTCTAAAAGTCTTACCCAACAAGGTCTTTAGATTTATTCGGCCAGCCCTATTTAATAATCGCTGCCGTTTTCCTGTACCGCTCCTAACTGTTGACGCACATCATCGATCGCTAGATTTAACTGGGCAATTTTATCTTCCAAACTGCGGCGGGCCATTTCCATGCCTTCCTCTGGAGTCAAGCGCCCATTGCGGCTCTCCTCCAAAAAAGCTTGATTATCACCATCTGCTAAACTGCGACGGCCGCGATTAGCCAACACTGTCCCCAAAACACCGCCCACTAAACCACCGACAATCGCACCGGCTAAAAAACCGCCCGTAAACCCATCTCGCTGACTCATAATCCCTTTTTCTCCTAATAGGTTCCAAAAGCTCGATCGCCAGCATCGCCCAATCCCGGCACGATGTAACCGCCGCTATTTAATCCTTCATCGATAATAGCCGTATAGATGTTCAAGCTGGGATAATTCTGACTCAATTTCTGTAAAGCTGGCGGGGCAGCCACGACGGAAATCAGGCGAATCAGGGCAGGATCAACGCCTCTGCTGGTAATTTCTGCCATTGCCATTGAAATTGATCCCCCCGTGGCCAACATCGGTTCGAGAATTAAGACTCTCGTGGCTGGATCAAAACTGGCCGGTAATTTATTTAAATAACAACTCACCTCCAGGGTTTCCTCATTTCTGGCTAAACCGAGGTGATAGGTACTAGCTAGGGGTAAAAGGCTTTGCGCCCCTTCCAACAGGGCTAATCCTGCCCTTAAAATCGGAACTACGGCGATCGGTACGCTAGGATCGATAAAAGTAGCGGGACATTCCGCTAGAGGGGTTTTAACGCTAGTTTCCAGGGTCGGCAACCATTGCCGCGCCGCTTCGTAGGTTAACCAGCGCCCTAGTTCCGTCATCGCTGTTTTAAACAATACCGAGGGGGTATTTTGATCGCGGGCGATCGCCAGCCAATGCTTAACCAGAGGATGTTCGGGAACGTAGACGCGCAGTTGTAAAACCATGAAAAGACTGGAACTCGATCGAGGGCTAAACTTTATCTTAAGCGAAAAAGCCTTCAGGAGTCAGTTATCAGTGATCAGTAATCAGTAATCAGCTTTTTTCTCCCTATCTCCCCATCCCCTAACCCCCATCCCCCATCCCCCAAACCCGATTAAAATAAAAGCAAGCCAGAAGCTTGCGAGCGGCTTCTGACTTGGGGAATTTTAACGACGACGGGTTCTTTGTCGTCTCCTGGCTACTGCTTTACGCTTTCTCTTTTCTTGAGGGGTTTCAAAAAATTGATGCTTTTTGATATCCGCATAAATTCCCGCTTTCGCTACCTGTCGCTTAAAACGACGCAGGGCTGATTCGATCGCCTCGTTCTGACCAACTACCACTTGGGTCATTAACCTAATTCACCTCCTGTAATTGCTCTCTGCCTAAAAAATGCTAACTTCTCATTATAGCACAATCTAGGGTAAAAAGCGATCCAAGGCAGCCTTTAATTCTTCAATTTCTGTCTCGATACTACCTTCCTGGGCAGCCCGGGCAATACATTCGCTCAGATGTTCGTCGAGGATCATTCTGGCGACGCGATCAATCGCCCCGCGAATAGCGGCAATTTGCATCAAAACTTCGGGACAGGGACGATTTTCCGATACCATCGTCTTGATGCCGCGAATATGTCCTTCGATGCGCGAGAGACGGTTAATAATTTGCTTCAGGGAAGCTTCGCTATGGACGTGGGGAGTCCCTTTTGACTCGTGGTCATGTCCCGTCTCGTCGTGGTTGCGAAGGGGGTCGAAAGGGGTAATTTGATTAGTCAAGGGCTTACCGTCAATTCAGTTCTACTCTCTAGTGTGCCACAGTTGCGAACCCCAGTCCCTCCCATGGTTTTGTCTGGTTTAAATTTCGGTTCAGGGGTCTTTGGTTTGCCAATCGGGGCAATTTTCCCCTTGATTCCAACCGCAGGGATGAAATCCACAAATTAGACGCTCTTGCATAATTAATTTTTCAGGGTTCAAAAACGGCAAAAATAAGGATTAAATTGCCTAAAATCTGTAAATACACCATTTAATCGACTATTATTCATTCTTAATTCTCCTGACTACTGGCTACTGATACTAAATCCTGTTTAGAAAGTATAGGGGACCAGGGAGTGGGGAGCGGGAGTGGGGAGTGGGTTTTTTAAAGTTCGATTAGGAGTGAGAGATTGAAGCTGGTGATGGGATTTGAACCCGCGACCGGCTGATTACAAATCAGCTGCTCTACCACTGAGCTACACCAGCATTTTTGACCAACCTATTATAACACAAATAGGGCTTGCTGAAAAATTTTTTTCTGGGTCTCACAGGTGTAGGTATTTTACCAACCTGTGAAGACGAGACAAGGAGGACAAGGAGGGAAATCCGAATCTAATTCTTTTTTTGGCTGCCTTTAATCGCTTATGAGGTCAGCAAAGCACGACGTTTTGACCAATTTTCGGCTATGTATTTCCGAGAAATCGCCTAAAAACCTGGCCAGATCAGGATTTGAGAGAATGACATAAGAGTACAGGTTTTGGCTCTCATAGTGGGACTTAAACGATCAACAAGAGTATAATCATTATAGAATAAGCACTTGACGTTGAGAAAGCAGCGATGAAAGAGACAACCCCGGCGTTAGGCATTCAATCTACTTACAGATCAGAGGCAGGCGTTGACAATTAACGTAGGATTAGTTAGTATGATGATCTAATCCTACCGGGCTGTCCTAGGCAGTTTATGGCAATGAGTAAGAAAGTCAGCATAACCTTAGACGACGAAGTTTTGGACTTTGTAGATCGACTAGCAAGCAATCGTAGCCGCTTTATCAATGATGTTCTCTGGCAAGAGAAGAGAAGGATTTTTATGAAAGAGCTAGAAGATGCTTATAAAGATCAGGCAAATGATCCAGAGAGCCAAGAAGAAATTTCTGTCTGGGATATTGCAGTGGGCGATGGTCTAAATGCCTAATGGAAGACTAACCTACAAGCGAGGAGAGATATGGTGGGTCGATCTGAAACCCGTTGTTGGTCATGAAACCGATAAAGAAAGCCCTTGCCTGATTTTACAAAACGATATTGGCAATCAAAATGGAACAACGACAATAGTTGCTCCATTGTTGCTTGGGAAAAAGACTTATCCTTTTGTTGTCAATATTACACCGACAGTGCAGAATGGACTAGACGGAGATCGACACATCAACTTAAGTCAAATGAGGGCTGTAGATTCTCAGAGAATTAAGAATCAACAGGGTGTTTTAGAAGACGTTTATTGGGAAGAAATAGAGAAAGCAGTCTGTATTGAACTCGGTTTCAGTTTAGCTTTTAAGTCTTCATAGCGCGATGCCGAAGGCACTGCGTAGCAGTACGCCGCTCTTGTGGGCCCAGTTGAGGAATGTTAGCGAAGATTGCCAATGTTTAGGTTAAAATAGAGGGGCAAAAGTTGCAACAGGGTCACGCCAAGGAAAGTGCGACCCCATCTTGCTCCCAAAAATGAGCGCAGGATGAGTCCCATTAGAGGAAACTTTGCCCTTGTCAGTGCGTCATTAGCCTCTAAGCAAACAAGTGTCACGCTTGCGATAGAATAGATCGGACTTAGCCTAAATGGGGTCAGCGAAAGAATGTGCGGAATTGTTGGCTATATCGGAACCCAAACAGCGATCGATATTCTCCTAGCTGGTTTGGAACGTTTAGAATATCGGGGTTATGATTCGGCAGGAATTGCCACAATTCTCGAAGGTGAATTACATCGAGTCCGCGCCCAGGGAAAACTCTACAATCTGCGGGAAAAATTAGAACAGGAAGTTAATCCCTCCCAAATTGGCATCGGTCACACCCGTTGGGCAACCCACGGCAAACCCGTAGAAAGTAATGCCCATCCCCACACCGATAATAGTCAACGGGTGGCAGTGGTACAGAATGGCATTGTCGAAAATTTTCAGGTATTAAGAACAGAATTAAAGGAGAAAGGCTGTATATTTGACTCGGAAACCGACACAGAAGTTATTCCCCATCTAATCGCCCGTTATCTACCCAAACCTACCGATGAAGAATACTTGGGGGTGAGTCCTTTCCTCAAGGCAGTTTTAAGGGCAATTGAACGTTTAGAGGGTGCTTTTGCCCTAGCGGTGATTAGTCCCGATTATCCCGATGAATTGATTGTCGTGCGGCAACACGCCCCTTTAATCATCGGTTTCGGTCAAGGGGAGTTTTTCTGTGCCTCGGATGTCAGTGCTTTAGTTCCCCATACCCGGGCAGTGCTGTCCCTGGATAATGGCGAAATCGCTCGGTTAACACCCTTGGGAGTAGAAATTTATAATTTTGAGGGCAAAAGAGTCCGTAAAAGCCCCAGAGTCCTCGATTGGAGTCCGACGACCGTAGAAAAACAGGGTTATCGTCACTTCATGCTCAAGGAAATCTACGAACAACCCGGAGTGGTGCGCGACTGTTTAGGGACCTATCTGCATCCCCAGGGAAACGCACAAAATGAGGATAATGTCAACCCGATAAATATTAATTTTTCTGAAGAAATTTACGATAATTTAGAACATATTCAGATTTTAGCCTGTGGAACCAGTTGGCACGCTAGTTTAGTCGGTAAATACTTGCTCGAGCAGTTGGCGGGTATTCCAACAAGGGTACAGTACGCCTCGGAATTTCGCTATGCACCCACGCCCCTGATGCCCAATACTTTAACTATCGGGGTGACGCAATCGGGGGAAACAGCCGACACTTTAGCGGCTTTGGAAACGGAAAAACAGCGTCGTTTAGGATTAGAAAAAAAATATCAAGCCCGGATTATCGGTATTACTAATCGCCCCGAAAGTACCCTAGCACAAATGGTCGATCAGATTATTAATACCCAAGCGGGGATCGAGATCGGGGTGGCGGCAACTAAGAGTTTTACGGCACAATTATTGGGTTTTTATCTCTTAGCTTTGGATTTATCCTATCGTCGTCAAACTTTGTCTTTAGAGAGAATCGAGCAAATTATTAATCAAATGCGATCGCTGCCAAGATTGATCGAAACTGTCTTAGAAACACAGGAAAAAGCGATCGAAGAATTGGCCCATGAATTTAATGACACCCAAGACTTTATTTTCTTGGGACGGGGGATTAATTTCCCCATTGCCTTAGAAGGAGCCTTAAAACTCAAAGAAATCAGTTATATTCATGCGGAAGGCTATCCCGCCGGAGAAATGAAACACGGACCAATCGCGCTTTTAGATGCAAAAGTTCCCGTAGTAGCGATTGCGATGCCGGGGATAGTTTATGATAAGGTTCTCTCCAATGCACAGGAAGCAAAGGCAAGGGATGCGCGATTATTGGGAGTAGTTGCCGACAGCGATAGGGAAGCACCAAAAGTCTTTAATGATTTGTTGTATGTGCCGGAAATTGAAGAATTATTATCGCCAATTCTCACAGTAATTCCCCTACAATTGCTCTCCTATCATATCGCAGCCCGTCGCGGTTTAGACGTGGATCAGCCGCGCAATTTAGCCAAAAGTGTCACGGTGGAGTAAAGTTCCTTCGGTTGAAAGTGTGGTTCAAAGGTCTATCTAGGGTCTGCTGAATAATGGTAAAACCCTTTTAAAATAAAGCTTTTGACCTGTTAAAGTCCGATGTTAGTGCAAGAAAATAGGATTGGGAACTCCTGACTCCTGACTCCTGACTCCTGACTCCTACCACCACCGAAAAACTTTTTCAGCAGACCCTATCTAAATTGGAGCAAGAGGACTCCCTTTACACCGCGAAGCGGTTGATGGCGAGAGTGTCATCCCTTCTGTAAAACCGAGGGTCTTTACCCCGACATCTGTGATAAAATCAAGAGGCCGACTGACATCTGAGAAGCGATAGCAACCATGACGGGTGTGGACTTACAGCAATTATTACTAGAAAAATGGGGTCGTTCCTACGATATCCAGCTGCGACGCATCAAAGATAAGGTTCATGTCCAGGTAATGTGGAAATATCTCGAACAAGCTTCTTTTCCCCTCTCCGAGTCTGAATATCTGGAACATCTCAATGCGATCGCTAATTATCTCCACGAATGGGGTGGTTTTAGTCAATTTCAAGCTTTTATCCGCGAAACCCGCGAGCGTCCCCGTCTCGGTAAAGCGGTTAGTCTGGCCTTAGATTTAGGTGAAAGGGCATCGGAATGGCTGATCAGTGATCAGTGATCAATTATCAGTGACCAGTGGGATTGTTAACTGAACAGTATGCTGCATTTAAATTGCGTCCCCACTCCCCCACTTCCCACTCCCCCATCCCCTTCTCTAGACACAAAAAAGGCGTTAAGTTTAACCTCAACGCTTGCCTTTAATCTAATGACAGTGACTAGCTCTTGCGACGAGCGAAAGCACCAGCACCGGCAACGGCTAAGATACCGAGGATAGCAGAGGGTTCGGGGATGTAAGTAGTTTGTCTGAAATCGTTGGTTATACTGTTAACTGATCCGTCAACACTAGAGATAACGAAAGTGTCTCTGACGTAAAGTTTCAGGATATTCGGAGCAATTAGAACCGTGAGGCCAGGAGAGCCTATGCCACCAATATCCAGGCTTCTAGCCTCTGAGGTTCCGACCAAACTCGACCCGCCGAAAGCATCTGACCAAACCGTCTTGTTCAGAGAGACACCGGAGTCAGTCTGGCCAGTTGTGGTATAGCCGGCGCTGAATGCTGAGAACATCTTCGTCAAAAGTTCGTTTCCGGGAGTGTCGGGGTTATCAACGATCTCGATCGTGTAATCTATGACATAAGTACCAGATGAACTTAGCAGAGGGGTAACTGGGGTGAAGGTGAAGGTGTGCAAATCGCCCAAGGGCAGCACGGTTTCCGTAATGGTCAGAAAATTGCCCGGGTCATCTAGACCAATGCCAGATGAGTTGATGTGTGTAAACAACTTGTCCCCTTTTCGGCAAGGATTGGTCTTGAAATTGTTGAAACTTTGTGGCAAACACTCCGCCTGCGCCTGCACGGGGGCAGCACCAGCAAAGCCGAAAGCGGCAACGCTGCCAGCGATAGCAAGAGCGCCAGTGGTTAGTTGTCTAGATATGTTGGTGATCATTTTAAGTTGTTTATTACTTTATTAATTAGGGCAGTAATGCGGATACCTCCGTAGTCTAGAATAGTTATGACCTGGGAGCATCTCCCCTTTGACATAAGTAGAAATGCTTAATGAGATCAATAAAAAAGTTAAAAAAGGCAACCATTTAGATAAGCACAGCGATGACGAAGGACTTGCGGTACAT
>MTBT01000015.1:0-11768 GCA_002282935.1 Microcystis sp. LSC13-02
GTTCAGTTAAACCTGTTTGATCTAGTCAAGAGCCTATGAACCAAGAATCCCCCGCTACACTGCGCGAGCGGTTGGCGGGGGAGAGTCAAAGCTGTTCCATAAAAGTCCGCACCGTACCATCGGAACCAAGCACCAGACGCAATTGGGGATTACCGGGGACATCGAGGGGAGAAACAAAAGGTTGATTGAGCAGGGGCATATTAGTGCGATCGAGATAGATTTTCGCCGCCTGTCCCAGGGGAATAATCTGTTTTAGGGAACCATCCTGATTTAAGACCAAACGGTACTCTAGAGTATGCTTGAGACTTTCCGGCGGTTGCCAACGGGATTGAAAATATTCTCTGGTTTCTGCCACTTGGGGAATTGTATCTAGTAAATTCGTCTCTGGGGCTTTAGCGGTGCTTGTGGGCGGTTTGGGGTCTAAATTGGCATTTTCGGGCTTAATAGGGCTTAGAGGCGGTAAATTGGGCAATTTTGGCGGTGCTGGAGTCGGATTCATCGTGGTGGGGGGAACATTTATCAGTGCATTTGTACCCTGAGCGCCAGTGACGGGGGGGGCAGTAATCGGGATTTTCTGATTATTCGGTTCAATTACGATCGCCGTGCCGCCAGGGAGCGAACCCGTGACTGGTGGCGGCGGTAAAGTGGGCGGCGGAATCACCAGGGGGACGCTAGAGGGGCGAACTGGGGCTGGAACGGTTCCCACGGGTGGCGGTGGCGGTAAAGGGGTTTTATTGCCCAAATTTGCCGGTAACTGCGGGTTTGGGGCGGCCGTTCCCGTGGGGGGTAAAGGCAGCGTTGGCAAGGGTTGGGGAATCTTGGCACTATTGGGATCGATGGTTAAATCATTGTTGGCTAGTTCTTGCTGTTGATAAAATGCGATCGCTATTCCCCCGATAGTTATTAGGGCTGAGGCGATTAATCCCGTCCACATCAGGGCATTTTTTCGAGTTTTCTGGCGAATTAATGGGGGTATTAGGGGGCTTTCATGGTTATATTCCCCTAAAGCATTGGCTAGATCGAATAATTGCGATGTGGTTAATTCGATCTCCTGTTTATCCCGATCGGTTAGCAGGGAACCTAAAAATAATTGATGCTGGAGAAGTCCCCGACAACGGAGAGAGGGTAAGGAGGGGAGATGGCTTTCGGGGGAACCACTAGCCACGAAGGAGAGGGTAGAAACGGGACTAGAGAGTAAATTCTGCACATAATTAGCGACAATTTCCCCTAGGAGTTGTAATTGTGTGCGATCGCCTTTGATCGTCACCTGTTTTTCCTCACTCAATCTAGGATCATCAAAGCGCAATTGAAAGTGGGCATCGTTTAAGACATTTTTACCCAGCCAAACCGCTAGAGGCGAACTATTTCCCCAAATTTCTAGGGTACAGGTGGGGGGTGTATATTTGCGAATTAGATTACTCATTTTTAGTTATCGGTGGGAATTATGAATTATGAATTATGAATTATGAACTGGGAAGCTTTTTTTCAGTGATCAGTAAACAGTAATCAGTAATCAGTGAACTGAAAACTTACATCTGATAACTGATAACTGATTCAAGGCTGATAGCCTTTTTACTTTTTACTTGCCAAAAGGGTGTGCCAGAGAAGGAGATGACTGCGGTGGCTGCTGTAGAATAATAAATCGATTAATAATTTCCAGGCTAGGGAAGTTAGGCTAGAATTGCTGAGATTATTTTCCGATATTTCTGGGTATTTTAAGCGAAAATTATCGATATAATTGCCCAAAAGCGTGGTTTTTTGGGGTTCTTGTCCTTGAGTTCCCACTTGTTCCAAGAGAATTACGGCGCGACGGATTAACTCTTGCTTTTTTTGGGCTAGATGACAGAGGAGGAGAACTAGAGAACGTATGTCCGCTAGGGAGAGGTTTGACTGGGGTTGCCAGTAGTGGGCAACTAGGCGATCGCTTGTATCCAGATCTAAGGCTAATTCCTGAGCTGCTTGGGTGATAGACTCGGAGTCTAAATTAGCTAGAGATACTAAAGCTGCCAAAATCAGGTTTAAATAGCTATTAATATTCTCTAACTGCTCGTTACTGGGTGAGATAGCTAGGGGTAAATCCTCACCCATGGGGGACTCGGCAGACTGAGGCATAGTCAAGGACATAGATAATAAGGAATTGCCAGCAGAAAAACTTGGGTTTAGGAGAAAAAATCACTGGTTCTAAAGTGTAATAATAATTTAGATTGTTCTTTTCTTGCACGTCCGCTCACCGATTGCCTCCCACCCAATGAGTTTAGAATCCGCTACCGATGAAGTTATTAAGCAAAATTTAGAACAATTTCTAATTGTTTTGTCCGTTTCCCTGAGTGTGGCCACGGTTTCGAGGATTTTTAGCTGGTTTCGCCAAATTCCTTACACCCTATTGTTAGTGATAGTCGGTTTAGGTTTAGCTTTCATCGATATCCGTCTGGTGAACCTATCCCCCGAACTGATTCTAGAAATTTTTCTGCCCCCTTTGCTATTTGAAGCCGCTTGGAATACGCGCTGGCGAGATCTGAAGGATAATTGGATTCCCGTCAGTCTTTTCGCTATTGTCGGCGTAATTATCTCGATTTTCGGGGTTGGCTTTGCCCTCGATGAATTGACCAATTTGCCCCTATTTACGGCATTATTAGTGGGTGCGAGCCTTTCTTCTACGGATCCCGTCGCTGTTGTCGCTCTTTTTCGCGAATTAGGGGCCAGTAAAAACCTCACCGTGCTTTTGGAAGGGGAAAGCTTATTTAATGATGGGGTCGCTGTCGTCGCTTTCGCTCTTTTGGTGGAAATTCCCCTCGGTGCTAGTGGTCTATCCTTAGAGACAACCATTAGCCGGATTGCTGCTTTTATCGGTATCGGGGTAGGAGTGGGTTGTTTAGTGGGTTTTGGTATCTCCTATCTGACTCAACGTCTGGATTTACCCCTAGTGGAACAGTCTTTAACTCTTGTGTCCGCCTACGGTGCTTATTTATTAACCGAGGAGTTCGGGGGTTCGGGGGTAATCGGAGTGGTGACTACGGGGATTATTTTAGGTAATTTTGGCTCTAGAATTAGTATGAGTCCCCGTACCCGCCTATTAGTCACGCAATTCTGGGAGTTTCTCGCTTTTTTTGTCAATTCGATCGTTTTTCTCCTTATCGGCGATCAGATTCGTCTCTCCAGTTTAGCCGATAATCTCAATTTAATTTTTATCACGATCGCTGCCGTGGTAGCGGCCCGTTTTCTGGCTACCTTTGCTTTAGCAACTGTTAGTAATGCCTTGATGGAAACTAAAATTAATTGGCGGGAAAAAACGGTTTTATGGTGGGGAGGTTTGCGTGGTTCGGTTTCTATTGCCCTAGCTTTAAGTGTGCCGGTTATTTTTCCCAATCGTCAGGATATCATCGATATCGTCTTCGGAGTTGTTCTCTTTACCCTTTTGGTTCAGGGATTAACTATTCAAACTTTCCTATCGAGATTAGACCTGATCGGTGATCAACCAATTCGAGAAAAGTATGCGGAACTTTTAGCCCGACGGGTAGCTTTAAAAAGGGTTTTAGACTATCTTTCTAAGTTAGATAAATCTCCCGATGTTGCCCCCGAATTTTTTAGTTATGAGCAGCATCTCGTCAAAGAAAAGTTAAAGACTGTAGAAGCGGAAATTCAATCTCTCAACGATAGTTATCCCCAATTACAGCTATTAACAATGGAACAACTTCGGGAAACCCTCTTAGATATCGAAGCTGATACCTACGCTGAATTTATTCGATCCGGCCGTTTAACTAGCAATTTATCCCCCGTCCTTCAAGAAATTCTCGCTGAAAGTAAAATTAGTGAACAGTAGGACTATTTTGGGGTATATACAATCAATCTCAATTCTCCTAATGATCGACGACTGGCTCCTATGACAAAAACCCCTTCATTAATTGCAGGGGTTTTTGTGGGGTTTTATGGGGGATTTTAGGAGACTTTTGTAGTTTCCTTTTCTGTCAATTTAGATGACTTCAGTTTGCGCTTGAGGGTTGAAGCTGTGCCTAGAGTGCCGAGAGCAAGGAGACTGAGAGTTGAGGTGGGTTCAGGGGTGGAGACAGGATTAGTTGCTACGTCGAACTGAAAGTTATCCCATCCGAGTCCGGCAGGATCAGTAACGTTATATATTCGTATAGACGAGACATTACTAAAGCCAGTTAGGTCAACGAGATTTGGTACAAAAGGGTCATTGAATCCCAAAATATTAACGGTCGAAGAAAATAAGCCGTTTTCAAACACATCAACCAAGGCAACTACACCACTAGCATTGTCTCCTACCTGGTAGAAAGATAGATTATTAACTCCGCTGCTAAAGGTAAGTATCGTCTCTTGAGTACAGTTGATTCCCCCTGCTGTAGGTGCAGTACAAATGAAGTTATTTCCGAAACCAAGGCCGGGCTGAGTGGTTACTTTGTTTACGAACCCCGCATTTGCGGAGAATACTACGTCAGAGAATTGATTCGTTACGACGGTTCCGTTGGGCAACCCCTCGAAGCCTATTGATGCGGCGAACGCATGAGTTGCTCCTGTTAAATCAATTGCGATCATTCCAACGGCTGCCAATGAGACCTTCTTCAGTACATTTACATTTAAACTCATAATTTTTAGAACTGCCTACAGTACGATCGCCTCCCTCGTAGCTAGGTCAAGCAACAACCCAACCCAAGACAGAAGGCAGATGACAAAAGAACACACATTACCCCCCAAAAAAAACTGTATCTTAGGCTACATTTTATAAATCTTTACATTTCCTTCTTAATCTCTATCAAGAAAACTCAGAACCAGAATAAACAACCCCCAGAAGACGAGACAGAGAAACCCGAACCGACTTCCGTAGTGCGATCTCGCGTAGCGAGCGCGTTGCGACCGCACCATCCTTAACTTGTCCCCTCACCTCTGAAAACCGATGTTATCCTTAAGGTATTCCCCCAAAATCCTCAAATCAAATCGTTATGAACAATGCTGACCTAGATACCAATTCTCCTTTGTTGCAAACCCTTCAGACATTACCTGTCCAACAACAACAAGAAATTCTCGATTTTTTGGAATCTATAGTCAATCAACACCATCAAACCCAAATAACCCAAACAGGTAGAATTGCAGGATTATATCAAGGTCAAGGCTGGATCAGCGATGACTTTAACGAACCCCTAACCGATGAACTCTTGCCGCCAACTTAACCCATGCAACTTTTATTAGATACCCATAGCTTTATTTGGTGGTCAATTAACTCAGAAAAACTATCAGTAACCGGGCAAGATTTGTTATTTGATCGAAATAATCGCTTGTTTTTAAGCGTTGCTAGTGTCTGGGAAATGCAAATAAAACTGCAACTGGGAAAATTACAACTTAACCCATCCTTACAGGAATTAATTAACAATCAAATAACCATTAATAATCTAGAAATACTTTCTATTGATCTAGCTCATATCTGGACACTAGCAACCCTTACCCACTATCATAAAGACCCCTTTGATCGACTTTTAATATCCCAATCAATAACCGAAATTATGCCGATTCTGAGCATTGATGAAATATTTGACCGTTACCCCGTTCAAAGAATTTGGTAAATTTCCCAAAATGTCAGGCGATCGTGGTTCTTATATTGCGATCGCCCCCTCGCAGCTAGGTTAAGCAACAGCCTCACCCAACACCAAAGGCAGATGACAAAAGAACACACATTACCCCCCGCACTGTATCCTACGCTACAATTTAATAAATCTTTATATTCTTCTCCCTAGCTTAGGGATTCATAGGGGAAGGAGTTTCAGGTGGTTTCCCCTGTTTTACTGCTTCTCAGGCGACCTATCCTCTTTCGTGAGGGATTGTGGCGCGGTATGTGGGATTCGCCTTTGCGTTCTCCCTTGACTGCCCCTCAACTCGATCGCTAACCAAATTAAGTACGATTACCTCGCACCAACCAGATGATAGACTGGGGATAACAGAAATAACTGAATATGGCTAAATTACCGGAGGAAACCCTAACTAGCATTTTTGAGCTACTGCGTCAACCAGAGGAGCAGATAGAATACGCATCAGCGACGGAATGGCAACTTTTTACTGAATACGGGGAAAATGAGCGGACATTATTAGAATTAGAAGAATTATTTAATGCCAGAGAGAGGGTAATTAATTCCTACTCCCGAATTAATAATATCCTGCTGAGAATTTTACAAGAGCAGCCTACTCTCTCAAATACGATGCTAGAGATGTTAGAAAGAGCGATTTTGCAAGGAACAGCCAGCGTAGATGCTGTTAACGCTAGTATTAATGAAGTTAAGAGGCAATGGAACTTACTATGACTTACCGCACCTCCTATCCTGATGAAGCAACTAGAAAACAATCTCTTGAACGCTTACGGGAAACTAACCGCCAGATTGAGCTTTATAATCTCTTTTTAGACGATATACTCGCTCAACTCGAAACAGAATCCCGTCAAAAGAGACGAGAAAGGCTAATGCAAAGAGGGCAACCTATTGAATAGTAGGTAGTTATGGAGTTAGAGTCAAAAGATGGAGTTCGAGTGGGATGACCAAAAGAACAACATCAATATTGAAAAACACGGGATCGACTTTAATTTTGCCAAAGAAATCTTTTCAGGAGTCTGCATCTCAAAACCTGATAATCGCAGAGACTACGGCGAAGAAAGATTAATCGCTTTGGGACTTTTAGGAGAATTCGTCCTAGTTGCAGTGTACACTCTACGAGAACAGAAAATACGGCTTATATCTACAAGACGCGCTAATGCAGAGGAAAGGAGAATTTATTATGAGTATGTCGAGAGAGGAACAATTAAAGATCCTTGGTCAGATGAAAGATTCTGATATAGATTATTCAGATATACCTGCTACTGATGCCGAATTTTGGCAAGAAGCTACTGTTAATTCTCCTCTAAAAGTTCCTGTAACTCTGCAGCTTGATCCCTCAGTTGTTGCATCATGGTACATCAAGGTCTGGAGGAGAAATGGGTCTTACTCAACAGCGATGCCATTGAATTTGAAATCAGTAGGAACCCAGACCCTTTCAAAAAAGAGCAACTGGAATCCATCCTATCGGTTGCCACCCGTCGGCTCCCTTCGAGTGAGGCGATCAAATTGAGAGCCACAGCCTTGATGGAACTGGGTTTTAAGCTCTATTACCAAATTTCTAAATCCATGACAGACATCCACGCTCGAATGCTTGCCAAGCCTGCATTCGTTGTGACGCGAATAAAGAAAAATGGTATCCTATTGGTGATTTTCTCTCACTTATGGTGAGCAGCAGAAGTTGTTCAAAGAGGGCGAATGCAATTCGCCCCTACAATAATATTATTGCGCCAATAGTAGGGGCGCATCGTGGTCACTGAGTTTATCGAACTGCGTGCGCCCAAATGTAATATAGATATTTATACAAAATTGAGATGCACCCAATTCACACTCTGGAAAGAGGGAAAACCAGAACAAAAAAGGGAAAAATATCTGTAATTAATTCTGTCGGGGTGATTAGAAAGGAATATCGTCTAAATTTTCCTCCACTGATGTGTCAGAAGGTTGCCAAGCAGAAGGATTAGAAAGTTCATAGGATGCGTCGTATTCAAAATCACCGGTGGAGACAGGTGCGACGGGTTTTTCCACCTCGGTTTTATTAGATTTATAGGTATTGATTGGTACGACTTTTTCTGGAGTCGAGGCCGTCATTTCACCGCTACTCATGCTGCCGTCAAGATGATAAAGATGACTAATAACTAATTCGGCCCGTTTTTCCTTAAAACCTTCGGGACGATCGATCATTTGCATGGAGAGACGGCCTTCCAAAATGACCTGATCACCTTCATTATAGTTCTGAGCGACTTCTGAGGCTAAATTTCCCCAAGCTACGGCCTTTAAATTAGCCGGGGTTGCCTCGGCACGATTGGGAGAAAACTCGACTAACATTTGAGCGTAGGGAGTTTGATTATCTTGGGTATAACGTAATTCGGGACGACGGACAATTTTAGCCATTAAAATGCAACTGTTCATGGTCGGAAATCAGTCTGAATTTTTCTAATAGCACCATTGTACTGAAAAAGTACAATGATCACCACTGTGGAGGTTAGGGAATTTTATGGGACTCTGGTTAAGAAAAAATCTCTTTAACACTTGGTACAACGTCATCTTAACCCTTGCGGGTCTATTTCTCAGCCTCTGGGGTGGCTTAAGTTTTCTCGATTGGGCGATAAATCAGGCAAAATGGGCTGTAGTGACGGAAAATCTCGGTTTATTTCTGGTCGGTCGTTATCCAGAGCAGTCAATATGGCGAATTTGGCTTATTTTAACGATTATTACTGCTTTATCACTGTTTTCTTGGCAATTAAACCAGGGTCGCTTCCCCGATTGTCCCGCTTTTCTCCGACGCTGGTGGGGATTGATCTGGTTATTGACTTTACCTTTAATTGCTTGGTTACTATTGGGGGGATTATTTTTAAAGGCAATTTCCCTCGATGATCTCAGTGGTTTAATCTTAACTTTATTAGTAGCGATCGCAAGTATGATTTTATCTTTCCCCTTGGGGGTATTATTAGCCCTGGGGAGACAGAGTGAATTACCGGCAATTCGTTGGCTATCTATTGGCTATATCGAATTATTGCGCGGGTTGCCTTTGTTGGGAATTTTATTCATGGCCCAGGTGATGTTACCCTTAATTTTACCCGCCGGGACTAGACCAGAACGGGTGATCAGAGCGATCGCTGGATTTACTCTTTTTGCAGCAGCCTATCTGGCCGAAAATGTCCGCGGTGGTTTACAAGCGATTCCCAAAGGTCAAATTGAAGCGGCCAAAGCTTTGGGTTTAAAACCGATTTTCGTTTTATTATTGATCGTTCTACCCCAAGCTTTAAAAGCGGTCATTCCCGCTATTGTTGGTCAATTTATCAGTTTATTTAAGGATACTTCTCTACTGGCGATCGTGGGACTGGTGGACCTCTTGGGTATGGCAGGATCGGTTTTGGCTAATCCGAAATTTATCGGCGATTATCCAGAAGTTTATCTATTTTTGGCGTTTATTTACTGGATTTTCTGTTATTCTATGTCCCTAGCCAGTCGTAGGTTAGAACAGCGTTGATTGGGGTGTGGGAAATTTTATCAGTGAACAGTGAAAAGTGAACAGTAAACTGAAAACTCCCATCTGATCACTGATCACTGATAGATGGCTACCTGGCTTTTTGTCATAAATATTGATATTATTTAAGAATCAGCAGCAATTTATGGTAAATATATTTATTTAGGAGAGGGAGAAAATGGCTGGATTCTTTGGCCTGTTTGGCAATAAGACGAAATACGTCGATGAACCGATGGATCTGAGCGCACCGGAACCGAAAGAGGCTTTTTACTTGGAACCCGATGACGCTAAAACTCTCGGTGATATCGACTTTATGCGGACACCGATCACGATCCGACGTACTTTCCCGAAAACTGCCTCGAATAAAAAGGGTGGCGAATCGATTAAACAGATTTCCTCTATGGAAGTCAGCAAAGTCACCGATAACGGTATTGTGGCAAAATCGGCTACTTCCGAGGCTAATGGTAACGGTAACGGTACTAATGATAACGGTCGTCGCACTAACGATGACAGTATCAATCCTTTCCTGAAAATGGCCCGCGAAATCAAGAAATAGTATAGTAAGGCGAGCATTGGCTACCCTTGAGATCAAACTTTGGTGGGGAAAGCCCACCTTTTTTTATGACCATTATTAACGGAAAAACCAAGTTATTAGGCGTAATCGGCGATCCCATCGGCCATACTCTTTCTCCCCTCATGCACAATGCCGCTATCGATGCCTTGGGGGTAAATTATGTCTATCTTCCCCTACCTATCGCCCCGGAAAATTTAGCAACTGCGATCGCTGGCTTGGCCGCCATTGATCTACAGGGTTTGAGCGTTACGATTCCCCATAAATTAGCAATTATTCCCTTATTATCGCAAATTACCGAGAAAGCAAGGCTAGTAGGCGCAGTTAATACCGTCTGGCGCACGGAAACCGGTTGGCAGGGAACGAATACCGATGTGGATGGTTTTCTCGCACCCTTGAAATTCCTTGACAAAGATTGGAGTCGGGTGAATCCAGTTATTTTAGGCAATGGCGGCGCTGCTCGGGCGGTAGTGGTGGCTTGCGCCCAGTTGGGCTGTGGCAAAATTCATCTGGTAGGACGCAATCAAAGGAAATTAGATCCTTTTAAAGAAAGTTGGGCGAATACAAGCCTCTATGACCTCCTAGAAGTGCATAGCTGGGACGAATTAGAGGGGCTGGTATCCACCACAGAACTCTTGGTTAATTCTACCCCGATCGGAATGTCCCCCCAGGGCGAACAATCCCCAGTTGAGTTAGAATTATTAGACCTTTTACCCCCATCGGCGATCGCCTACGATCTAATTTATAATCCCCGGCCGAGCAAATTTCTCCGGTTAGCCCAGACTAGAGGGATAAGAATTATTGATGGGTTAGAAATGTTAGTTAATCAGGGAGCGATCGCCCTAGAAATCTGGTTAGGTCAACCCGTCCCCGTCTCGGTGATGCGGGAAGCTCTGTTAAAACAATTCTAAATGCTAAAATCCTATTTCTGGCTTTATTTATGCCCCCTTCTAGCTCCTTTTGGAAAACTCTGAATAACTCGATTCTAGTACGCTATCTATTATTATTTGGCTGTGGCTGGAGTCTAATTATCTTAATTAACTATTTCTACGGGATGATCGCTATTTTTACCGGTTCGGCAGTCCTGGCCGCTCTATTAAATTATCCCGTGGTTTGGTTATCCCGTTATCTACCGAGAGGACTAGCCATTGCTATTACCACCCTAGTAGCTTTTATCCTCCTATTTAGATTAGTCACAGGCATAGGATTAGAAGCGGTTAATCAGGGGAGAGGACTACTATTCAATCTTACCGATGCCCTTGGTCAAAAAGATTTTTTACCCTTTCAAGACTTTCTCGATCGATTAGATTTGAATAAAATGGTGGGAAGCTTACAAACCGGTTTAGCCACGGGTTTATCAATCGTACAAGGAGTTTTTTCCAGTGTCTTTACGGTCATTTTCGGGGCGGTGATCAGTGTTTATATGCTCATTGATGGTGATAAACTCTGGCGAAGTTTTTTGCAACTTCTCCCCCTAGCATACCGGGAGCGTTTTGCCAAGTCTTTTCGACAAAGTTTTCTGGGATTTATTCGCGGGCAACTGTTGTTAATGCTCTTTTTATCGGTGACAAGTTTCATAAGTTTTTCCCTATTAGGAATTAAATATGGGCTAATTTTAGCGGGTATTCTCGGTATTATCGATGCTATCCCGGGTATCGGGGCAACCCTGGGCATTTTGTTGGTAACTATCTTGACTTTTACCTCCCAGGGACTAGCAGTTGCCGTTAAAGCTTTTATTGTCTGTGTTGTCTTGGTGCAAATTCAAGATAATATTATTCGCCCTAAAGTTATGGGCAATGCCCTAGAATTAAACCCAGTAATTTTATTTTTATCCCTCTTTATCGGCGAAAGAGTTGCGGGATTATTAGGGGTTTTTCTCTCCATTCCTATCGCTGGGATGATCGCGATCTGGATCGGTTCAAGTGAAGAAAAACAAATAACAGCTTTAGAGGAAAATCAGTTAGGAGAAAGTCAAGAGAATTAAGAGCCGATCCCCAGTCTCTACTATACAATTAGGGAAATTTGTGGTTCTTCGGTTTTTGTTATGCAATGGACGGGGTTATAAGGAATGAAACCCTTATAGAGAGGGACATTGCCGCGATTTTTGTCAATTGTT
>MTBT01000015.1:11892-39700 GCA_002282935.1 Microcystis sp. LSC13-02
AAACAAGGGCAACAAAGCCTGAAACGACCGGCTACTGACTCCTGACTCCTGACTCCTACCACCACCGAAAAACTTTTTCAGCAGACCCTACCTATGGAAAACTTAGATTTAAAGAAATCCTCGCCTCTCTTATTTATCTCACCGTTTTTTCTCTGGGGAACAGCGATGGTAGCGATGAAGGGTGTTATCCCTCATACCACCCCCCTATTTATGGCGGGAATTCGCCTTGTCCCCGCCGGAATGTTAGTTTTAATAGTAGCTTGGTTTTTAGGTCGTCCTCAGCCCAAAACCCTGCAAGCATGGCTATGGATTGCCCTTTTTGCTCTGATGGATGCCACTCTTTTTCAAGGTTTTCTGGCATTGGGATTAAATCGCACCGGGGCGGGGCTAGGATCGGTAATTATTGACTCGCAACCCCTAGCGGTGGCTTTAATGTCGAGTTGGCTATTTAAAGAAGTTATCGGTGTCTGGGGATGGTTGGGATTGGGTTTAGGGATTGGGGGAATTAGTTTAATTGGCTTGCCCGATCAATGGTTTTATGACTTTTTTGGACAAAAAGCAGTAAATATTGACTTTAGCTGGCAGGAATTACTAAATAGCGGCGAAATGCTGATGCTTTTGGCTTCCCTGTCCATGGCGGTGGGAACAGTCTTAATCCGGTTTGTCTGTCGTCATGCGGATCCCGTCAGCGCCACGGGATGGCACATGATTTTAGGAGGATTGCCGCTATTTTTAGCTTCAGGTTTCAGAGAATCCCATCAATGGCAGAATATCGATTTCAATGGTTGGTTAGCTTTAAGTTATGCCACTATTTTTGGTAGTGCGATCGCTTATGGAATATTCTTTTATTTAGCCGCCAAGGGCAATTTAACCAGTTTAAGTTCTTTAACTTTTTTAACTCCGGTTTTTGCCCTCACTTTCGGTAATTTATTCCTCGGTGAGATGTTAAGTGTATTGCAATGGGTGGGGGTATCTTTAACCCTTGTTAGTATTTATTTAATCAATCAAAGGGAAAGAATCGCCCCACAATTGCGGGCAATTTTTGCTAATCTTTCCTCACTTATACCCAAAAGCAACTAACTCAAATTCCGTCCGAATTACCTCGACTCTGGCAAAATTTGCTTCTTGTAATTTCTGGTTGAGATTTTGAGAGGTAAAACCAGTTTTATGAGCCATATAGGGCATCCCAGGCACTTCGGTTCCCATGCCGTAAAACATCCACAAAGCGCGCACGGGACCTCCGGGAGAAATATATAAAGGTTCATTTTCCATATCGCCTCTAGCGACAAATTCGGCGGCAGTTTGCATATCGGGAACCACGATCATCAAAAAGCCTTCGGGTTTAAGAATGCGTTTAAATTCCTCTAGGGCGATGGGAACTTCGTAATGATAAATATGTTCTAGATTATGACTAGAAAAAACCGCATCGACGGAGTGATCGGGAACGGCACTTAAATCGGTAATAGTTCCTAAAATATCCGGGTTAACAGCAGTATTAATATCGAGGCGAATTTCTTGCCAATTACCATCGCGGAATAGTTGGGGTAAAGCTTCGGGATTATAGGGACCACAACCCACATTTAAAACCAGTTTTTTCGGGGATTTTAGTGCTGTTATCCCTGGGGGAGCATTCCAAGCTAATAAACAAATATTTGTCAAACCAAGCAAACCGTGATTAGCGACTTGATCATCTAAAATTATCTGGGCTTGGGGATGGGTTTTAAGAAAATCTTTTATTGCTTGTTGGAGAGCAGGATGCTGACATTTATTGATAATAATTAAAGCGGAATCAGACCAGAATTTTTGGGCTAAAAGTAAGGAGATCAAGAGCGAACGATAGTCTTCGGCGGCATCGTAGTAATAAACTCCCAGCTTTTCTTCACTGTTTAATTCTTCCAGATCATCGAAAAAGTTGTCCGTTTCTTGATCGCTTAAAAATATCTGTTCTGATAGTCGAAAATCCTCCAAATCCTGAGATAATATAGTTAGTTTTTCTCCCGATGGATCGTATTTAAAAAAAGCTTCCACGCCATAACCGTGGCGATCGCTATTATTCCAGAAAGCGGCGACTAAACTACCGCGACGAAAACAACCCACTTGACAGTAAACCTCGTCCTGTTGCAGACAGGCAACGGCTAGATTGAGTAGGGGAAAGAGATTGCGATCGGTATAGGAGGCGTTTTTTTGGCTTAAAAGGGTTAATTGCTCGGAAATAGGCGACATTAAAGGCGATCCCCAATCCTGATACTGTTGGGGCAGTTTTTCTAAGAATTGCTGTAAATCCATACCTTGGCTCTTGTAAAAGTGACGATCCTCACCTCTAATCATAGATCGTTAAGCTAAGACGTATTTAGGGTCTGCTGAAAAAGTTTTTCGGTGGGGGTAGGGGGTTGGGGTGTGGGGTGTGGGGTTTTACCCATTTTCAGGTGGTCAATTACCTAATTTTCAGGGAAAAAGTCCCTGAATTTTCCCCCCAAAGTCTAAAAATATTATCCAACAAGGTTTTTAGATTTATTCAGCAAACCCTATTTAAACCGCTTATTTTTAGATTAGCCGAATCTCCCCCAATCCCTTTACTGTTTTTTGCATGAGTGCCTCTTGCCTCGTCTGGCCCAAGCAATTTAAATTACGAACAGCTTATCTTAGGGATGAAGTCAGCGCCTTAATTGTCAGAGAATGCTAATCTGATCTATCAGCCCATCAGCACAAGTAGAGGAACTTCTGATATGCCCGACAACCGCTTCCAGATCAAATTTTGGGGAGTACGGGGGAGTATTCCCTGTCCTGGTTCGGAAACCGTTCGTTATGGTGGTAATACTTCCTGTGTGGAGATGCAAGTCGGTAGAGAAAGATTAATCTTTGACGGTGGTACGGGGTTACGCGTCCTAGGACAGTCTTTGATGGCAGAAAGTCCAGCGAAAGCCCATTTATTTTTCACCCACTCCCATTGGGATCATATTCAGGGTTTTCCTTTTTTTATCCCTGGTTTTATCAGGGGCAATACTTTTAAAATCTATGGGGTTCCCTCCCCCAACGGGGCAACCATCAAGCAAAAATTACAAGATCAGATGTTACATCCTAATTTTCCCGTGCCTTTGCAGATTATGCGGGCCGATTTAGAATTTTATGATCTAGAAATGGGCGAAACCCTCCACTGTGGGAATGTCACCGTCGAAACCCGTCCTTTAAATCATCCAGGAGACGCGGTGGGTTATCGGGTAAATTGGCAGGGTTTATCGGTAGCTTATATTACTGATACCGAACATTTTCCCGATCGCCTTGATGATAACGTTCTGGCTTTGGCTCGGCAAGCGGATGTCATGATCATTGATGCTACCTACACCGATGAGGAATACAACGATCCTAAGTATTCTAAGGTGGGTTGGGGTCATTCCACTTGGCAGCAGGCAGTCAAAATCGCTAAGACAGCGCAAGTTAAGCAGTTAGTTCTATTTCATCACGATCCCGCCCATAATGACGATTTTCTCGATTGCATTGGGGAACAGGTAAGAAGGGTTTTCCCTGAAACTATTCTCGCCCGGGAAGGCCTCTCGATCGAACTGCGACCGGGAGATGATCAGATAGATGAAGTGTAATCTAAGTCACTGTTCCCCACTATGAAGATAACTGCTGTAGATGCTCAACAGCTTATCCCCGTGAGCGCAGATAAGATAGAATGACATAACATCATCTGGGATTTTCTCTGGTGCTATATTATAGAGTCCATTTGGTATCTTTCCCAAAATCATTACCCAGTATGGATTAGAGCGAATTAGCCAAAATACCTGTAATTCTTACCCGTGAAAGAAATGTCCAATCAATCCTCACCTAACTCTAGGGAAATACAAGCAATTTTTGATCAGATCGCTCCCGAATATGACCGACTCAATCAAGAATTAAGTTTAGGATTACACCACGTCTGGAAATTAATGACAGTCAAATGGTGTCAACCCAAAAAAGGGGATTTTGCCCTCGATATCTGTTGTGGTAGCGGCGACCTGACTAATCTATTATCAAAACAAGTGGGTAAAACTGGCCAAGTGATCGGACTAGATTTTTCCCCACAACAATTAAAAATCGCCCGTCAACGTTTTAGCGCCACTAATATTCACTGGATGGAAGGGGATGCCCTCAATTTACCCTTTGCCGATTCTAGGTTTGATTGTGCCACTATCGGCTATGGATTACGCAATGTGGTCGATATTACCCAATGTCTGGGGGAATTATACCGAGTCCTGAAACCGGGTGCTAAAGCGGCGATTCTTGACTTCCATCAACCCACCGAAACCATGGCCAAACTATTGCAAAACTGGTATCTCGATCATATCGTCGTTCCCGCCGCCGAGCGCTACGGCTTAACTGACCAGTACGCTTATATTAGTCCTAGTATCGATCGCTTTCCCCAGGGCCGAGAACAGGTAAAATTAGGCTATCGGTCGGGATTTTCCGGTGCCGTCCACTATCCACTCCTAGCAGGACTGATGGGAGTGTTAGTCTTAAAGAAATAACTTACTCACATTTGCGTTTATTTTTTGCTGCTAAATTGAATCTCGCTACTCTTTGGACATGGATCTTACCGCCGATCGCGGGGGCAATTATTGGCTATTTCACCAACGATATAGCCATAAAAATGCTGTTTCGTCCCTACAAAGCTATTTATATCGGTAAGCGTCCTCTTCCCTTCACCCCGGGGCTAATTCCTCGCAATCAAGATCGATTAGCTCTGCGGGTGTCGGATACGATCATGGGTTCCCTGTTAACTCCCGAGGAATTACAAAAACTGGCTAAACGACTCCTCGACACCGAAAGGGTACAGGGGGCGATACTCTGGCTGTTACAATTAGCTTTAAAACAAATAAAAGGCGATCGGCAAGCAAAAACAGCCGAGATTTTGGCGGCGATTCTTCACGATTTATTCGGGGAATCTTTAGCGAGATTACTAAAAGTTTTAGCCCGACGGCAGGACTTTTTAGAAAAACAGATCAATCAAATTTTTGATCGCCTAGTCTTAGAATTTTCTCTCAGTGAACAACAGGCCCGACAATTCTCCGATTGGCTATTAGAAACTGTCCTACCTGCGGATGTTATCCGTCTAGCTTTAATCGATTTTTTAACCGATCGCAATATTCAAGTTATCGATGAAGGATTTCGGGAAAAAACCAGTGGAACCTATTGGGTAGTAGCCAATTTATTCGGTTTACGCAATGCCCTCGCCCGCTTACGCACTTTTTGCCTTGATGAAAAGGATTTAGCTAATACCAGAATCAAAGAATTATTACTATCTTTAGAGATGCGTAATCGTCTGAAAAACTGGTTACAAAGTATCTCTTTACAAAATTTACCTATCTCCACCGTCAGACAATTGCGTAAAACCACCAGGGATACGGTGCGAATTTATATTCAAGAAAGTGGCGAACAATTTCTGCAAGATTTTGGACAAACGATCGACTGGGATCAAATCGCTAATTTAATTATTAATCGTCTGCAATCCTCGGTGTCAATGACTACATCATTAGGGGTAATTAGTCAAGAGTTAGCGTTAATTTTAGAGCGTTATTTAGAGGAAGATTTAGAGAAATTAGTCGCCCAAATTATCCCGATTCTCAACATCGATCAGGTGATCCGCGATCGGGTAAATGCCACTTCCCCCGCCGATCTGGAAAATGCTATTCAAGGCATTGTTAAACAAGAATTACAGGGAATTGTTAATCTTGGTGGTATTCTCGGTCTTCTAGTTGGACTAATGCAAACAATTATTTTAATCGCACAGAATCCGGGGTAATAATTGGGGGGTTAAACTAAGTTAACCCCCCGGAATCATTGCGTTTATTTTTAAGGTAAAATCAAAAAACTTCCCTGACAGAAAAGAGTTTGATCGTCGAGAATAAAAGATTTAATCTCCACATCTTTGCCTAAATCGACGGTAAAAGGTTGCAAATCAACAGATAAATCTGGGGCTAAACCCTGCCATTGTCGGGGACTAATCCCTAAAGTGCGGGCATCTTCTAAGGCAATATCGGCGCTAAAAATTACTTCTGCACCTGTTTCTCTATGGCCGAGAAGACAGAAATAACCCTGATTTAGGAGAACATTTTTCCAGTTAAAACGCTGTTGTGAGATAATTTCTCTGGCGTTAACAACTCCGTTATTTTCTAGGGAAAAAATTAGTAAATCCGCAAAAGCATTAACTAAAATAGTCGAGGCGATCGAATTATTTAAATCCTGCTCGTTAATTTCCACCTCACCGCTAACCCGAATAGGTTCCAAAATTTTTAGGGGTTTCCCTCGCAAAACCTGCCCGATATTAAGACGAATATTTTCCCCTCTTAATTGCGCTTTACCTAGATGTAAACCTTGATAAATCGCTTTTCCTACGGCCAAAAATACCCCAGGGATATAACCGCGCAAAATTTGCCGATCATGACCGTGCAGCTGCATTTCTAAATCTTCTATCTGTTCTACTTGTGATCGCAAGAACAGACGTACTGCTGGCGGCAAAACCTTACTAATAATCTCACTTTGAGTATTGACCCACATAAACGTTATCTCACTCACTCCACAATGTTTCTAATTGTAACAGAGCTAGATCGATCAAACCCTGAAGGGCTGCCGTCAGCTATCAGTTATAGCTGAAAACCTCCCTACTTTCTTTTCACTGTTTACTGTTTACTGATTACTGATCACTGAAAAAGGGAGCAGGGAGCGGGAGTTTGAGGATTTGTACTAAAATATCCAATACGCAGTTTAAATCCAATACAGCTTAGGTGAAAACTTCGGTACTTTCTTTTCACTGATTACTGATTACTGATTACTGATTACTGATTACTGATCACTGATCACTGAAAAGCCCATAATTCTTAGGTTTTTGAGGCGTTGAGGGAATTAAAACGAGGGGAAAGATAGGCGACTAAAACTCCGAGGGCAAAACCGATTAAATTGCGGAAAAGGGGCAGTAATTCAGCAGTGCGAGTAACCACCGGTCCGATGCCAAAAGCAACAAAGAGGATAAACCAGAGGGGAGAGACAATTAAAACCCATTGCCAAGCGAAAACCTGTCCTTCTTTGCGAGGAATACCGGCAAAACCGAAGACTAAACCGCCGACAATTGAGGTAATTAAAGTTAAAATCCACTGTTCCTTCGGTAGGCCGGGGACTACCGCACAACCACCTTTAACTAAACAGCCTTTTACCGTGTCTAAAGATTGTACGATCGCGTTATTTTCGCCATTTTCCCGGACAAAATACATATTACCGAAACGGGCCTGTAATTCGATCCAAAAAGTGCGGGGTAAAAATTCATAGACGGCATCGCCAATACTAAAAGATAGTAAATTACCGCCCCGACCATCGGCCACTAAGAGAATACTTTTATCATCCAATCCCCAGAAATTAATCACTGCCCGGCCGGGGCTGCGGTCATATTGGGTTAAAACTCGCATTTTCCAGCCCGTTTCCCCTTGAAATGTCTCGATATCTCGGATCAATGCTTCTTCCTGTTTTGCGGGTAGATAATTGGCTAAATCAACGATCGGAGTGGCTTGATTGGGCAGTAATTCGGGATTATTCACCGCTAGAGCTTGATCCGGTGAGATAATCCAACCCAGACAGCTAATGACAGCAATGACAAGAGCGATCGAGATTCCTCGGCAAAAACGATTGAGCATAGCACTTCTAGACAATGAGAATTTTTTAAGCACGGGTGTAGGCTAACTTTCAGTTTCTTTACACTTATTTACTTTATCTTAAGGGAATTCTCAACTTTAGTCACTCAGTTATCAGTTATCAGATGTGAGTTTGGTTCTTCGTTACTTGGTATGGTTCGATCAGGGGGCAGAAATCGGCTAAATCCTTATCTGGCAAGGGACTTAATTGATTAGCTCGTTCGGGTTTCACCCCTTATAACTCCCGTCCATTGCATAACACAAACCGAAGAACCGTGAGTTTTCAGTTCACTGGTTACTGTTTACTGTTTACTGGTCACTGAAAAAAGCCTCCCACTTCCCCATCTGCTTAACTGCGTTTCCAAGTATTCCAAGCGACTTTAAAACCGATCAAGAGGCGACGGCTGCCACGATCGAGCTTGCTAAGACCAGCTTTAGCACTACCGAGACTGCGCTCGACTCCCTGGACAACTTGGCGGGTACTTTTAACCCCTTCATCGATATTTTCGGTTAATTCGCTGATTTCTGCCCCTGTCAGGCGAATTGCTTCTAGAGTCGGGGGAAATTCCCGATGGAGGGTATCAAATAATTTTTCGGCACTGCGGGCAGCCCGGGCTAACTCTTGCAGGGCAGGCAAAGCAGCGATGAAAACCGCCGTTAAACTAACGGCGACTAGCAGTAAAGAACATCCTAGCCAGAAAATAGGTTCGGTCATTTAATGCTCATTCGAGGGATGATTATCGCCTTGGGGGGATTCTTCCGAGTCGGGGAAAGGATTGTCCGTGGCTAGACTTTGACTAGCTTCGATTCCGGCTGTCACCGCCTCTTTTAATCTAATTAAAGTATCATCCCAATTACGCCGGGCCGATTCCGATAGGCGATCGGCCTGCAATTGCACCGTCGTGGTCAGATCTTCGGCTAATTCTGGCAAAGCCCGCGCGGATTTTTGCAGAATTCGACGGGTTTCTTTTCCAGATCTCGGCGCTACTAATAAACCCGCCACTGCCCCGATCGCACTGCCCACTAAAACCCCGACGACGAATAAGCCACCGTTACCGTTATTTTTATCTGCCATAGGATTGCCCTTGTACTTAATTCCCAATTTTACGAGGAATTACACTTCTCTTGTGCAGTTTCTTCGGCAAAAATTTTGGACTGTTGCTCTTGGCAAGCAAAAACAGACCTAGAAGGGATAACTTGAGAAAAAACTAGCGATCGGGCAAAACCTGATTTTATTGCTGACTTTGAGCAAATAAGGAAGTGAAAAAGAAGAACCTCTGGGAGTCTTGCCGTGTTTCGACCCCAAAGGTTTTTCTTATGCTGAACTTATACTCCTCACACGATATTTATATTACACACAACCTGCTGCTTTTGTCAAGAGGTTTACGAAATTTTTTCCACAGACCTCTGGCCAAATTAATTTCCCAGGGCCGGTAGGCGCTCTTGCGGGGGACAGCTATCACAGTAAATTACTGGTTAAGACTGTTTATGAGCGCCGGAGCAGGGAGCGGGGAGCGTCAACGTCAGTGGTAATTACCGAAATACCAAACCATTGTGGAGCTGCTAGGGCTAATTCAGGAATATAATTAGATTAACTGCCGTAATTTTGCTTGTAAAGTCTTTTTGCCGAATTTAGTTAGAGTTTGTTGACGCAACCATTGGGGGTGACAACGTTGATCGTGACCTGCCAAAATTTCTAAACAAGCTTGAGCCACCTTTTCGGCATCTCGATAGGGAACGCGCCACCCCACCAAACCATCCTGCATCGGTTCTACTGAACCGTCCTCATCTCCAGAAATCACGGGAATACCACAGGCCATCGCTTCTAGGTAAACAATCCCGAATCCTTCCCGGGAGGGCATAACGTAAGCATCGGCTAAACGATAATGGTCGGCTAATTCCTCCGTTGGGACAAAACCCGCGAAAATTACCTGTTTATCCACTCCTAACTGCTTGGTTAAAGCTTCTAACCTGGGGTGGTCGTCCCCACGTCCAATGACTAGATATTTTACTTCGGGATAAGTCTCTAGAATTGTCGGCAAAGCCCGAATTATTACATCTACCCCTTTATAGATATCCCCCGACCTCAACCGGGCCACTGTTAATAAAACTTTGGCATTTTCTATATCATATTTCTTGATTAATGTCAAGGACTTTTCGCCTAAATTAAACTTTTCCTCATCCACCACACAGGGGAGAATTGCTACTTTTTTGGGATCGATAGCGTTAGCCTTACACATAAGATCGCGAGTGTAACGGCTAATTGTCCAGATCGATTCGGCCGCTTGCAGGGCCTGTTTTTGGGAATTTGGTAAAGGTTCCCAGACTTCTTTGCCGTAGGTGAGGACGGTGTAGGGTATGCCTAAAGCTTGACAGTAAAGACGGGTGAGGGGGGCTAAATTTATATGACCACAAAAAACCCGTTGGGGACGTTTCCGGAGGAGAGAAACTAGAAACTTAAGGGCTAATTGAATGCGTCCGAGAGTTGCTGATTTATTTTTCAGGTAATGAAAGGTAATACCTTGATTTTTGAAAGGATTAGGACAATCAGGGGCATCCCGCAGTAAAAAAACCTCGGCAGCCTCGCAATCGGGCAAAGTGAGATAAGCTTGCAGGACATCCTTGATATATGATTGAATACCGCCTTCTTGGGAAAAAATCTCTAAAAATAGGAAGATATGAGGCATCATAGAACGTCAGCGTCAAAAAGTTTTAGGTTTGGCGAAAAAATTTTCCCCGATCTCTTATCTGTACTATCACACTTTCTTGATCTATTTCGATCGTCCCCCAAGTAATAGATCCTAGCCGCTAACAGTCCGAAAAAGAACAATCTGGCCGATCTTCTCGCTTGTAACTGCTAGAATAAGGAGAATTCCGATGCTGATAGCTAAAATAACTGATATTGGTCAGTTTAGCTCATAATGCTGGTCAAGGCGATAGATAAAAAGTGAAGGACGGGGAAATAGTCAGAATTTTCCCGGATGCCAAAGATAAAGCCATTTCTTTGTCCCCAGTGTCATCGGGGAATCTTCCCCTTTTAACGCTAGATAGGGTCTGCTGAATAATGGTAAAACCCTTTTAAAATAAAGCTTTTGACCTGTTAAAGTCCGATGTTAGTGCAAGAAAATAGGATTGGAAACTCCTGACTCCTGACTCCTGACTCCTGACTCCTACCCCCACCGAAAAACTTTTTCAGCAGACCCTAGATATTTTCAGGAATTACTAGAGACAAAAAAAATTAAAGTTCCTCAACTGCTCTGACAAAGGTTACAAATGCCCCCAGAACGGTTAAGCTTATTTTAATCTCTGTAATTGCTTTTATGGCTCATTTGACTTCTGAAAGACTCAATTTAACCACAAAAATCGCCTATGGTGCTGGCGATTTGGGACCGGCTATCACTGCCAATATTTCGGTATTTTACCTGCTATTTTTCCTCACTGATGTGGCAGGATTACCAGCAGGATTAGCTGGTAGTGTGCTGATGGTGGTGAGAATTTTCGACGCTATTAACGATCCGATTATTGGAATGTGGAGCGATCGAACTCGTACCATTTGGGGTCGTCGCTTACCATGGATGTTATTGGGGTCAATTCCCTTCGGAATTAGCTATTTTTTACTGTGGTTAATCCCGACTAATAACCAATTATGGCTATTTTTATATTATATTTTTATCGGTATTATCTTTAATTTAACCTATACAGTAGTCAATCTTCCCTACCAGGCACTCACCCCTGAATTAACCCATGATTATAATGAGAGAACCCGCTTAAATAGTTTTCGTTTTGCCTTTTCCATCGGGGGCAGCATTCTCTCATTAATTCTCTATATTATCGTCTCATCGTCCTATGCAAACGATCTCCATCAAGCTTTTTTATTGTTAGCTGTAGTTTGTGCTTTAATGTCGATTATAGCAGTTATTTGGTGCGCTTTAGCTTTACAAGAACGAGGAGCAAAAGCGATTCTCAATTCTCCCCAGAAAAAAGTTTTGGCAATTGCTTTTATAGTTATCGGTGCGCTTTCCTTGGTCTATGGACTAGGAAAAATTGGGGTGAATCCCAGAGACTTTATCGCTATTTCCACAATTTTATTAGGAATACAAGGGATAGTTTCGGGGTTAACCCTTTACTATGGCAAAACTGAAAATCATCTCAAGGATAGCGCGGCAATTAAACAGAGAGAAGTGGATAATAATACCGAAACTATTCCCCTGAAAGAACAATTAAAAATAGTTTTTGGTAATCGTCCCTTTTTATACGTTATTGGCATCTATCTTTGTGCTTGGTTAGGAGTACAATTAACCGCCTCGATTTTGGTTTACTACGTCGTCAGCTACATGAGACTATCGGAAGCAGCATCGGGTTTAGTCGCTTTGGCAGTACAGGGAACAGCTTTAGTGATGTTATTTTTTTGGCAAGCAGTTAGTCAGAAATTAGACAAAAAGATAGTCTATTTTTTAGGGATGACATTCTGGATTATTGCCCAAATTGGTTTATTTTTGCTCCAACCCGGACAAATAACTTTAATGTATGCTTTGGCAGTTTTGGCAGGATTTGGCGTATCTGTGGCCTATTTAATTCCTTGGTCAATGGTTCCCGATGTGATTGAATTAGACGAATTAGAAACAGGAAAACGTCGAGAAGGTATTTTTTATGCTTTCATGGTACTTTTGCAAAAAATTGGTTTAGCTTTGGGGTTATTTCTTGTCGGTATTGCTCTAGAAACATCGGGTTTTAAACCAAGAATCCCAGGAGAAGCAATTCCCCTGCAGCCAGATAGTGCTTTAATAGCAATTCGCCTAGCAATTGCTCCTTTACCGGCATTTTTTCTGATCATTAGCTTAATTCTTGCCTATTTTTATCCAATTACTCGCCAAGTTCACGCCGAAATTTTAGACCAATTAGCAACAAGAAGACAAGAGGAAAAGTAAACATAAGTTTTTTGAGAAACACTGTCAGTTAAACCCCGTAATAATT
Organism: Microcystis sp. LSC13-02; assembly: GCA_002282935.1. Classification (GTDB taxonomy): domain Bacteria; phylum Cyanobacteriota; class Cyanobacteriia; order Cyanobacteriales; family Microcystaceae; genus Microcystis. Next base: position 24,528 of record MTBT01000015.1, read on the forward strand.
TTTCTTCTTCAGGTTCCAATCGTTTTGTAAATTATCAAGACAAAGTTATACTAAATCCGTTGAGTATAGGCTACTTATGAGGATAGGCACTCATGCAAGAGGCAAGAGGCAAAACGGAGAATAAATAATCAGTTTTTAATAACCGGATTTAGTATTAGACCCATTATTGCAGACATTTTGGCAAATTTTCCTTTTTAGGATGGTTTTCCTGAGTTGAGATTCTCCCCCCTTACTTTAAGTAAGGGGGAAAAAAAATCAATTGGCACGCTGTTCAACCAACAGTTGGTAAGCATGATTAAAATCAGCCGTTGTAATGCGAATCTCAGCCGGGTCAGTCATTCCCTGATGGCGATAACGACGAATTGCCATCAGTGCCGCTTGGTTACATAATAACGCTAAATCTGCGCCATTCCAGCCTTCGGTTGCCTCGGCCCAATAGCCTAAATCCACATCTTGTAAAGGACGTTCATCATTATGGACACCGAGAATTGCTAAACGACTAGAGGCATTCGGTAAATCAACTTTTAACTGTAAATCCAACCGTCCCGCTCGCAATAAGGCTGGGTCTAACGCATCTGGGCGATTAGTGGCTCCAATCACTAAAATCGTTGCCCCCGTTTGCAACCCATCCAACTCCGTGAGGATTTGTCCCACAACCCGGTCACTCACTCCTGAATCCCCACTATAACGACCTCTTGCTGGTGCTAAAGTATCAATTTCATCAATAAAAACTACACAAGGTGCTGCCTGACGAGCTTTGGCAAACAACTCACGCACCGCTTGTTCACTCGCACCCACCCATTTACTCAAAAGCTCAGGTCCATTAATACTAATAAAATTAGCTCGCGCCTGAGATGCAACCGCTTTGGCCAATAAGGTTTTTCCCGTTCCGGGTGGCCCCCAAAGTAAAATACCTTTGGGAGCTTGGGCTTTGGTTTGCGTATATAATTGAGGATGGAGTAATGCCCCTTCCACGGACTCCTGTAGGGTTTGTTTAATCTGTTCAAGTCCGCCAATATTGTCCCAGTCCACATGGGGAGATTCCACTTCCACAGACCGCAATACCGCCGGTTTAACTTCTTTAAGGGCTTGCAAAAAGTCGGCTTGGCCTACAGTCATTGTTTCTGGAATTTGGGAGTCAATCGTAGGAACCTGGCGTCGCAAAGCACTATAGGCCGCTTTCTGGCAAACGGCTTTTAAATCTGACCCGACAAATCCCACCGCATTATCGGCAATCAGAGCTAAGGAAACTGACTCATCTAGGGGCATGGAACGGGTGAGAATATTGAGGATTTCTAAACGGCCTTTGCGGTCAGGCACCCGAAAGAGGACTTCTCTGTCAAACCGTCCAGGGCGACGGAGGGCAGGGTCAAGATGGTCGGGACGGTTTGTCGCAGCTAGAACAATCACCCCTCGGCTTTGGGCAAAGCCATCCATTAAACCCAGCAATTGGGCCACCAGTCTTTTTTCTACTTCCCCTTCAACTTTACTGCGGTCGGGTGCCATGCTATCAATTTCGTCAATAAAAACGATACAAGGCGCATTCTTACTGGCTTTCTCAAAAATTCCCCTCAGTCTTTGCTCGGCTTCCCCATAATATTTGCTGATCACCTCTGGTCCTACTAAGGCAATATAATTAACACCGAGTTCTTCGGCCAAAGCACGGGCGGTCAGGGTTTTACCGGTTCCAGGGGGTCCGACTAAGAGAACGCCGCGAGTGGGTTCAAGTCCTAACTTAGCCAACAAGTCAGGGCGTTTCAGAGGAATGGCAATTAGTTCTTTGAGTTCTTTAATCACTTCCGTCAATCCACCAACATCTTTAAGGGAAGCAGTGGTGGGTTCTTCTGGCTGTGTCATATTGTCTTTAACCTCTGAATCAGTGGAGGATGAGCGATGGCGATTGACCTCAAAATCATCCCCGCCAGAATTGCTCGGACGAGAAACCCCCCCTGAACGGGGAATACCGCCAGAACGGGGAATATTACTCAAGGGACGAGAATTAAATTGCATTTCGGTTTTAATTTCCCCTTTTTCCAGTTTTTCTTCTAAGATTTTCGCCAGTTCGACTAATTGCTCAAAGCCTTTGAATAATTCTGCCATAAAATTTCTCCTGAATCAATTGAAGGATGGGGACTGGGTGATAGATGGGGTTAAGAAGTCCGACTTGATAAGACTAATTACCTTTAAAATAACAGATCTGCTGCGCCTTTTACCCGGGCTAGAGGTTCTACTGACCGGGGTAAACTGGGTAAGCGGATCAAAGTTTGATCTGGGAATAAATCCCGATCAATTTCCTCATTAGCATGATAACGATTCTGCACGACATAACGTTGATAGATTCCCATTTTTTTCAAAGATGCTGTCAATCGCAGTTGTTCGGCAACGATCGCATCTTGGGCTTGTAAAATTCCAATAAATTCTGTATGTTGGGGGTCTTTTAGTTTTTTCTGGGCAGACATCACTTGTTGTCTTAAGGTTCGCAATCGTCCCATTAAATCTACACGCCCTAAGACATTTTGATACTTCATCCAAAGCTTAAAAATCCAACTTAACCAATCTCCTAAAGCCGTTGGCATTTCCAAAAATCGCAGGAGATGACCGGTAGGAGCCGTATCTAAAATAATCAAATCTTGTTGTTTCTGGTCTAATAAATCCATCACTGTTACTAGGGATAACATTTCATCAATTCCTGGCAGAGATTGAGCTACAATTTGTCGCCAAGCTTCTGGAGTATAAGCTAGTTTGATGTTTCCTTCTTCGTTACCTTCACCACTAATCATTTCTGCCAGTTCCCATAAATAATCATCCCGAAATTTTTCTAAAATGATATCAGCATCAACTTCTTGACCACTTAAATTATCAGTTAATTGTGTGGATTGATGTCCTAACTTTGTCCCAAAGGCATCTCCCAAAGAATGCGCTGGATCAATAGAAATAATTCTAATTTTTTGCTCGGGATGACGATTAGCTAACGCCCAACCAATGGCCGCGGCAACGGTTGTTTTTCCCACCCCCCCCTTGCCACCAATGATAATGAGTTGGCGTTTGTCGTCAATAAAATCACTAAAACTCGGCAGAATTTTTTGCGGCCATTGAATAGGAGGTGGGGGAGTAAATTCTACTTTTTCGATGATTTTAATTTGACTCATGATCTGATCTAATGCTTCACCTCCTAGTGGTTCTTTTGATTGTTGGGGCAGGGTGAAAATTGTCTCTTGACCTTGGATTTTTAGGAATTTATCGAGGAGTTGCTGTTGCTCACTATAGCGATCTAAATTTTGCTTAGGATCCGTTAGAATTCGATTAATAAATAAGCTGCCGCAGGGAATATTTAAGTGATGCAAACTATTGAGCAATCGTTCGGTTTCTACTAAACTCATCGGTTCGGCAATTGCCACAATTAAACAAAGGGTAAAATCCCGATCTTGTAGGATTCGTTTGCCTTCGGTTAATTCTGCTTGTGTTTTCACTAAAAAGTCATCCACATCATCGGCATTGTAGGTTTTTGAAAAAGTTTGCGAAATAACACGATGTTTTTCTTGAAACAACTCTAGAGAATTTAAAATAATCTCTAAAAAGTCTTTAATTCCCAATAAATTCAAGGTATGACCAGAGGGAGCCATATCAACAACAATTCGATCTACAACATTGTCAATAAGTAATCGTTGAATTTCTAATAGACCCATAATTTCATCTAAACCTGGCCAGTCTAAATCCCAAACAGGAGTTAAATCTTCTCCTTCAACAAAACTGCCCCGTTCTACTAAAATTTCTAAAAATTTTCCGTATTTTTCTTTAAATTCTAAGAGCAATTTTTCCGCATCTAATGCCCTAACTTTTAAGTTGGATAAGTCTTTTACAGGTGATGCTTGATCGCTAACTTCTGTTTGCAATACATCCCCTAAAGAATGAGCCGGATCGGTTGAGATTAATAGGATTTGTTCCTCGGGAAATAATTTAGCCCAACGGCGAGCAAATCCACAGGAAAGAGTAGTTTTTCCCACTCCTCCTTTGCCACTAAACATAACTAAATGTCGAGTGTCATAACGACTTAGAGAGTTATTTACCAAGTTAAAGTTAGTCATAGAAAAATCAAGTTAAGTAAAGTGATAGGGGGGAGAAACTTGTTCTAATTGTAATTGCCAACGGGGGCAGACTTTCTGCCAATGCAAGACTTGCTCGATTAGTAAAGGTTCTTCTTGAAAATTAACTAAAAGATAAATTCGTGATTCTGTACCTGGAGCAGTAATAATCCTCGTTGACGGATAGCTTTGGGTCACTAAATGCACGAGATTTTGCCATTCTGAACCTTGCAAAGTATAAAAATCTTGTTGGGCTTCATAAAGCTGTTTTTTGGCTAAAAAATATTGTCTGCCCCTGCTTTCAGAAAAGAGTACAGGCTCCTCTAGCTTACGGGGAATACATTTTAAAAGATATTCTCCTTTTCCCTCAACTTCTTCAATTTTTTCTTGATATTCTTGGGCATGAGAACAAAGATGAGTCAGTAAATTTTCTGCCTCTAAAAAAGATGTGCCAAAACGTAAGGGTAAAATAGTGGTTTGTTGAAATAATTCACAGATGACTCGATCATGGCATAAAACGGATTGAATCAAGCGTTCATCATCATTTTGTAAAGTGTCTAAACAAACTTCGGGTTCGACTACGGCCGAGAGGTCTCCACCAGTTATCAGTAACAATGGGTTAGCCATTCCAACGGGTAATGTTAGGCTTTCTATTGGGGTTTTCAAAAAAGCGTAAGTATATAGATTGTACAATTTCATAGGGTTTACCAAAAGAAAATTTACGATTTTTTACAAGTTTTTATATTGGGGCGTTGATATGCTAGGATATTCTAAGTTATTCAGGGATTGTTATGACAACCACTCGTTCACCCAGATCAATTAGATCTAAAATTAGCACTATGCCTCGGAAACAATCTGAAGCAGATCAGCAACTTGAGCTTTATAAGTTAATTACTGAAAAACAACGTATCCAAGAAAAATTAGAAATAATGGAGCGGCAGATTCAGCAGTTAAAAAGTCGTCTGACGTTTGTGACAGATCAAATTGAGACTACAGAACAAAGTATTCAAAATTTGCGTACAGTCAATCCTCCTAGTTTAGCTAAAAAACCTGATTCCCCCAAAACTGTTGCCCACTCCTCTAATAATTCTAGTAATTTCCAAGCTTTTTACCTAGAATATTAAGGCTTAATCAAGGGCTAGTTCTGACCAAGCTTCAAAGAGTTCTTGAGCTTGTCAAAGCCGCCCTTACTAAGCGCCGCTACAATTTGTGATTTTGTTCATGGCCTACAGGGTGGGAAAGATTGTCAGTTCTGAACGTGGGACGTATAGAAAAATTTTAGAGAGAAGATTCAGATTGGTCTTCTGCCGCCTCTTCTTCTTCTAAGGCTTGAATTTTTAATAAAAGTTCTTCTTCCTGAATTTCAAACTCTTCCTCGGAAATGTTGCCCATATCGTAATCTAGTTGTAAGGATAATAATAATTTGTGCAAGTTTTCAGACTCATCATATTCTATATCTGCACGCTCTTGAATTTTTTCCCCAATCCAGATCAGACCCCCAATAGGACCGGTAACAGGAAGAAATAAAAGATCGAGAAACATAACTAATACTCTCCTTAGATAAGTTGGGCAAAGGTATAGGGTGCGGTTAAATTGTTATAGCGAATTCTTAGGCGATCACCAAACTGCTGATCGATCGCTTCAACGTTTTGGCTAAATTCCGGCTCTTGCTCCCAGGGAATTAAATAAGCTGCATTGTAAATCATGTCATCCGTCATCGGATCGCTTTCAATCACCTCTTGGGCGCGATGATTTAATTTATCTCTAAAGACTTGAATAACGTCTTGTTTCCGTTGAAATACAGTGCCTTCAATCATTTGACCTATATGGATAATTTCTTCCATATTTAAGTTTTTCCCCATCATCGCATCCCGTTCTTGCTTTAACTTAGGATTAGACTCCAAAGCCGCTTGTAATTCCCACTGATTATCCCAAAAAATCTTAATGCTAACTTCTCGTTGGCCTGACAGTTTAGCAAATAATTCTTTCAGTTGGTCTTTATACGGATTAATTAATTGTTCGGTGACGGATTCCCAGTTTTTTATAACTAACCCAAACCGCAGTGGTAACAAGGTTGTAAACCCTGCTTCCATGGCAGTTTCTAATACTTTTTCATGGCAAATTAAATAGCGACGGGATGCCAAATACTTTTCCTTATGAGCAAGGGAGTAGAGAAAACTAAAACCCTCAATCATCTCACTGTGAACTGGCTCATTATCAATCCCTTGCAAACCTAGTTCGTCAGGAACTGGTTCGGGAAATATTCCATATAAATAAAGACCCACTGTCATCAGTATTCTCCCAAATTAAACCGGCTGAGAAGTTAAAACCAAACGAAGCTTTAGATGAATTAGATCTAGTTGAGCTAAACCCAGATCAACATTTCCTTCCACAACAACTCCCGTATTGAGGAGTCGATCCACTAATTCTAACACAGAAGGCTTAATACCCTCCTCTCCGGGGTAATAACTCCCTGCTTCAGGTAAAAGAGTTCCAAACTCTCCTAGGTGGACATTTAACTCTTCTGGCTCAACCTCAAAAATTTCACACAAATGGAGAATTTGTTCTTGCAATTTTTGGATACTTTCGGCAGCTCTGTCTAAATCAGACTCACTGAGAACCCCTTTTTCCATCCGGCGAATGATTTGGGCTTCGAGCAATTGGCGTACCAGTTCCACGACAGTTAACAGTAAAGGGGCTAAACCGGCTTGGCTGTTACTTTCTGGACGGGTCAGCAAGGCTTGATTATCAGAATCGTAAGGTGTGCAAGCAAGTGTCATGGTTGGAATTGGTAAATGAGCAGTTTTTGACGGTGAGTCTCTAGTGGGGAGCTTGGCCAAGAAATTTTATCTGAGGGAAAATAATGATGTAATTAAACAATGTCAACTTTCCTCTGCACTCAATTTGGTTAAAGATTTTAAGGTTTGAAGTCGGCGTGAAAGTTCCAGATTTTCTGCCAATAAAGCTTGGGATTGGCTAGGGAGGTAGGGGTCGCTTTCCCACCCATTAATTGCCATCTCCCTTGCTCTATCAACAGAGGCAATCGTTAACTGGTATAAACTTCCTTACCGGAGGAATTTCAATGTATATAAGGAATGTGCCTGCTCGTTCGGACTGCTATCACGGCTCTCCATTACACTCAATTTGGCTAAGGATTTTAAGGCTTGAAGTCGGCGTGAAAGTTCCAGGTTTTCTGCGAATAAAGCTTGGCATTGGCTAGGGAGGTAGGGATAACCTTGCAAGCCGTTAATCGCCGTTTCCCTTGCTTTATCAAGGGGGGCAATCGTCTCGTGTAAATTTCCTAACCTTTGAGGATTCAAGTGAGGAATTTCACGCATCTGAGGAATGTGCTTCATCGTTCGGACTGGGATCATGGCTCTCCATTGCACTCAATTGGGTTAAGGATTTTAAGGTTTCAAGCTCGGTTTCTAGGGTTTGGAGTCGGAGTGAAAGTTCCCGATTTTCTGTTAGTAAAGCTTGGGATTGGCTATGGAGGTAGGGATCCCCTTCCCACCAGTTGATTCCCATTTCCCTTGCTTTATCAACAGAGGCAATTAACAAACGAATGCGGATATTTAGAAGTTCAGTGGAGGCGATCGAAACTGAAATATCGCCAGCAATCACAATTCCTTTATCTAAAACTCGTTCAAGGATATCCGCCAAACTCGAACCTTGAGTTGCTGTTTTCAGGGAGTTGTTTGATTGGGTTTTGAGCGAGCCAGCAAAAGTGGAAGAAGTCACGGTTGGTTTCACCCAATAAGAGTATAAAATCTAGTCTTTTTGCTTCAGCAAGTTCGTTCGCAGTAAAGATTGAATGGCTTTGATCGATTGATTTCCTGTGGAAGGCTCAGAAGTTGACGCTGGGGCATCGGAAGGCTCCTCTTCCTCTCCAACGGATAAGGATTCTACCAGATTGTCGTCGAGGATTTCCCATAAAATAGCTCTTGAGCTATCAATAGGTAAGCTTGTGCGGGACAAGAGAACATCGGCGCAGATATCACGGAAGTCGGCATCATCGGAGTGGGCCACAATATCGTGAGAGGCGCAGACTTTAGCAATCATTAAACAAGAGCGCAAACCTGACGTTTTTTCAGTCGCAGTTTTCAAACGAAAGTTTTTGACGAGGTTGACAATAAATAAAGCATCTTCTCGACCAATCCCCGTTTTTTGGGTAAGAATTTCAGTCTGAGTCAGTTGATCTGGTTCAGGCATATTAATGGTTACCAACCGATCCATTAAAGCATCTTGGGTAGCATGAACCCCACAATATTCTTCTGGGTTGGAGGTGAAAATTGCCCGAAATTGAGAATTGACTTGTAGGTAATCGGGTTGATGGCTAGTTGGCGGCAGGGTGAGAATTTTTTCTTCCAAGGCAGAGAGTAAAACGTTGTTGACTTCAGGTCGAGAACGATTGAACTCATCATAAACTAGGGTAAACCCCTCGCGACAGGCCATTGTTAACCGAGAATCCACCCAATTGTGTTTTAGCTCGTCTTCAACTTTGAGAACGCTGTGGATATAGTTATCCGTCAGTTTTTTATGGGTATAACCAGACTGGCTACCAATTAAATCCGAACTGGTAAAGTCATCATCGCCAAAGATCAGCATCACAGGTCTGGCTAAACAATTGGCCAGATGCATTGCCAATGTGGTTTTTCCCGTTCCCGCTGGGCCACATAGATGAATGGAAAAACCAGAGTTTAGATAACGTAAGGCGCGGGTGGCAATTTGATCAATCGAAGGCGTAACAACGAATTGACCGGGGCGAAGGCAGAGGACGGCTCTTCTCGTTTGAGTTTCAGTAACTGTCATAGTTGAAATCTAGTAAATACCATTGATAATCCCCGCCTTAAGCCGACGGGTATTCTTGAGCTAACAACTGCCCGTTTAGGTTTCCCCTTAATAACCGAGTAGGCAAGAACGCTTGTGTTACCCGAATTTTACGGCAAGTTTAATCGTCTTTGGCTTTTAAGGCTTACCTCATAATAATATCACAAAAAACTAGGAACTGTCATTTAGATCTAGAACCTTGATTCTGAAGGTATTTCAGGATATTCATTAGTCAAGGGACTAAGGGTCTAAAATTCTTGTCTAGATTACTTTTCAAGACTTAAACATTGACAAGCCCAGATGCAGTCCTTTTCCCTTACCTCCTTTGTCAATATAAAGACTACTAATGAGAAAATTAACTATAAACTAAGTGAAGTTTTATGATACTTCTTAATTTACCAGAGCCCTAGAGCAGCCTGAAGGGGAACCCACCACTCCTACGTTGAGTCTAGAAACTTAAAAAAGCAGGGTCAGAATGGTAGGTTTAAAACCAAAGGCTCATTGTGGTATTTTCAGATAGTCCTCTAGTTTAGCCATGAAAAGGGACTAGAGGGTTTTTACTCTAGCCCTAGGCTTAAGTGGGTTGGAATTAACCTAGAGATTTATTTGCCAAAAACGTAGATAGACAACTCTTGACGAAATTGACGCAAATCGTCTTTTAGCTGTTTCGCTTCCGCTAAACGTCGTTCTTGAAATTGACTTAAATCATCCTTCACCTGTTTGGCTCGATCTAGATGAAGTTGGCGTAAGTCGTCCTCTAGCTGTTTCGCTTCCGCTAAACGCTGTTCTTGAAATTGACTTAAATCCTCTTTTAGCTGTTTGGCTCGTTCTAGACGCTGTTGACGTAGGTCGTCAGCTAGCTGTTTCGCTTCCGCTAAACGCTGTTCTTGAAATTGACGTAAATCCTCTTTTTGCTTTTCCGCTTGAGCTAAACGCTGTTTTTGGGTAGCTGTTAAAAACACGCGGCTGTCTTGTTGAACTTTTTGGAAAGACTCGCGCAAAGCAGTTGCCTGTTCTTGCGCTTGTTTTTGTCTTTCAGTTTTGACATCCAACAGAAAAGATTGGACTCCTCGCGAGAGTTCAGCTACTTCTTCAGCAATCGATAAACGCTCCTGGCGGAACTTTTCCATGAGAGCAGGCATGGGGTTGTCCTCAACTACTAAATACTATGGAATGGACTAGAGCCAATCACCCGTTGAAAAAAACATTCACGGGGACTGGGGGGAGAGACAGTAGATTCCGACTTTTCTTATTATCCAAAAGTTGAGATAGCGAACTACCACAGATCAAGGTGCGCGGCTTCCTACCCAAAGAATTGCTTTCTATTCCGAAAAACAGCGAGCTTTACATTCTGGCGATAGGCGGTAAACCTAGCTACAAGGGACAAAATCACGGTAACAAAAATAATTTGTATGCGTCTAGCTTTGTTTCCGCTATCCGTTGCCGTGCCAGCCCTATCAATTATAGACTATTGCGCCCCAAGAGAGGGGTAACTAAACTCAATAGGGATTTAAAGAAAAGCCGAGAATCTGGAAAACCCGGTAGGGTTTTAACTCAGCCGATGGGAGAATCTGGGATCAATCCTTAAGCAGGAACCGCTGTAATAATTCGATTCCCACCAGAGAGACGCGAACCCAAGCATCAATAACGATACCTTTGTCAAGGATACGATCGATAACTTCAGCCAAGCTAGAGGAAGAGTTAGTTTTTTCAACTGCCATGGTAATAGACCTTTTTGTTAGTTTTATAGAGAGTGTACAGCGCTGATCCAAAAGTTGAGATGGCAAACTACCCCAGACCAAGGGGCGCGGCTTCCTACCCAAAGAATTGCTTTCTATTCCGAAAAACAGCGAGCCTTACACTCTGGTGATTGGGGGTAAACCTAGCTACAAGGGACAAAATCACGGTGACAAAAATAATTTGTATGCGTCTAGCTTTGTTTTTGCTATCCGTTGCCGTGCCAACCCTATCAATTACAGACTATTGCGCCCCAAGAGACGGGTAACTAAACTCAACAGGGATTAAAGAAAAGCCGAGAATCTGGAAAACCCGGTAGGGTTTTAACTCAGCCGATGGGAGAATCTGGGATCAATCCTTAAGCAGGAACCGCTGGAACCCAGGCATCAATAACGATACCTTTGTCAAGGATACGATCAATAACTTCAGCCAAGCTAGAGGAAGAGTTGGTTTTTTCAACTGCCATGGTAATAGACCTTTTTGTTGTTTTCATAGAAATTGTACAGTGCTGAAATCATGGAGGATTCAGAAATTCATTCGGTTTTTCTGCCTTCATCACTTCCGCAATTTGAAGAATAACACCTTTATTTTGTCGTTGTCAATATCTAATCTCGATTTTTTTCGTTAAGAAGTGTGTAGTCATTTCTCAGTTTTGTGCTTAAGAAATGCAATCAATTCTCATTTTTGTGCTTAAGAAATGCAGTCAATTCTCATTTTTGTGCTTAAGAAATGCAGTCAATTCTCAGAAAAGGCGGGTTAAGGTCGTTGCTGGTACCCTTTTTTCTGAGCAAAACTCTCAGAAAAGGCGGGTTAAGGTCGTTGCTGGTACCCTTTTTTCTGAGCAAAACTCCCCATTTGAACGGCAGGGCGAGCGCACCTAAAAACAATACAAATACAAGAACCTTGCAGGGATAACTGGACTTCCCCCCAAGAAAAATAATGAAACCCTTACCGCAAGGTAGTCTTGGCGATCGATGGACTACCCTTGACTGGCTACAATCGACTCGGAAGGTTAACTGGAGCCTGTTTTGATTGATCGCACCTATGCTTTCCTTATCAAGCGATCGCTGGCTCTAGCCAAGAGCTGCCATGGACATAGAACAAATAAACTAATAGCAAAAGCCTTGCTTTGCAAGGCTTTTAGGTGCTTAAATTACAAATGTATGGAAATTTCAGTTTTAATGGTCGCTATCTTAGGTGTTATTTGTGGGGCTGAGGGGTGGACAGACTTGACAATCTAGCCATCACACTGCGAAGATGTGTGATGGGAGATTCTTGCTTCACAGTAAGCTGCTTTTTGAGACGAGTCCCAACGAGTCTTATAGTCTCCTTGGTCTTGGGGCTATCTAGGGCTTGGTGATAGATTAGGGCATAGGGATAGGTACGAAAGAATGACAGACTTAGTTGATCATTTCAAAGTGCAATCCCTCTCTGAGAAAGGAATTGCACTTTGGGATGTTAGTCACGACTATTGAGAATTGGTATTAGCCATTTTTTCCTGGACTCTAGCCACTATTTTCAGAGATTGCTGTAATGCGGATTTGTTGACATCCGTTTAGGTGGATTGACCGGCCAGAAATTGTCTTTGATAGTCTAAAAACTCGCCATGCCATTCCGCAAAACGCCGCTCCCCATCTCTGACTAAAAATTGGCGGTAGGCTTCCGAGGAAATCCAAGGCTTTGTTGGACGTTGTTGGGCCGAACGAGCTTGGTATTCAGCCGTTGATTGACGGCAGTCGTTGTGATAATTTTGGTGCCATTCGCGATAGCGCCGTTCTCCATCGCGCACGAGGGCTTGGCGATAGGCTTCTGAAGATAGATTCATGGTGTTACTCCTTTTCAAATACCTTGATGGCTTGGCCAGAATTATAACACAATCCGTGAACTACCCAGTGCTGACCTCTCGTCAAGATATGCCCTTGCCCTCAGTTGCCAGGTTTCTTTGCTATCTCAACTGCTGCATTTTGTCCCGCTTTGCGTTGCTACCCTTTAACCAAATTTAGTAGGACCAGCAAAGAAATTAGTAAAAGCTGTTTATAGAGTCCATTTGGTATCTTTCCCAAAATCATTACCCAGTATGGATTAGAGCGAATTAGCCAAAATACCTGTAATTCTTACCCGTGAAGTGTCTTAAACCTTGTGGCAAAGGGCCACAGCTAACCTCATTCAAGAAGTCTAATTCTTCTTGTTTTTTCTCCTGGGTTAACATTGAAGAAGTTTGACTGTATCCTACTCTTTCTTGTCTTTCGTACCCAGCTTGTGTTCTGACATAGAGAGCTTGATTGTAAACTAATCTTACACAGCCCAAGGTGTGCCGCAATAGCGACTCTTGTTCGGGTGTTGGGTAAAATCGAAACTAATAGGCTTTCTCCACGCCTCACATTCTAGCATATATGGTGTAAATGCGCTAGTATTTAATAGTAAAGCCAACCTGAAACGACGGGGTTTCAGACCAAAATTTTCGATGATGTTGTTTAATTTGATCGTAACCTATTGTAGGTAGAATATACACTTTAGTTATTAATATGGTAATTTTTTTGTCCTGGGGAGCCTGATGGAGCAAAGAAATGCTATATTTCTATTAGCACCCTTGCCAAAATCTCTGGAGAGTTGAGTTACTAATATGGTGAAAATTATCGGTCGTCAATCCTTGGGAAGAAAACCCGTTTACGATATTGGTGTGGAGAAAGATCATAATTTTTTGCTGGGCAACGGGTTAATTGCCTCCAATTGTTTTAATAAATCTCACTCTACCGCTTATGCTTACGTCACCTATCAAACCGCTTATTTAAAAGCTAATTATCCTGTGGAATATATGACAGCGTTACTAACTGCTAGTAGCGATAATCAGGATAAGGTGGAAAAGTATCGAGAAAACTGTCAGAAAATGAATATCGATGTCGAACCTCCCGACATCAATCGATCGCAAAAACATTTTACCCCGATTGGACGCAAAATTCTCTTTGGTTTGTCCGCAGTTAGAAATCTGGGCGAAAATGCGATCGAGGCTATTTTAAAAGCGCGGGAAGCAACAGGAGGAAAGTTTACTTCCTTAGGTGATTTTTGCGAGCGTGTTGATTTGCGATTGGTCAACAAAAGAGCTTTAGAAACGCTAATTTATTGTGGTGCTTTTGATAAAATTCAACCCAATCGCCATCAATTAATTGAAGATTTAGAATTAGTAGTTGCCTGGGCGCAAAAACGCACCAAAGAGAAAGAAAGTGGTCAAATGAATATTTTTGATATGCTAGGAGGTAGCACAGAAAATAAACAAGAATCCGAGTTTGAACAGTCTCCCAGTGCGCCGGCAGTGGAAGATTTTTCCCTACAGGAAAAGTTAAGACTGGAAAAAGAACATTTGGGTTTTTATGTTTCCGAACATCCTTTAAAAGCTTTACAAAGAGCCGCTCAAGTCCTATCTCCTATCAATTTAGCCGACTTAGAAGAACACAAAACCAGAAAAAAAGTCAGTGCAATTGTCCTATTAAATGCCGTTAAGAAAATTCTGACCAAAAAAGGGACTCCCATGGCTTTTTTAACCCTAGAAGATGCCTCGGGACAGTCGGAAGCGGTGGTTTTTTCCGATACCTATGAACGTCTGCAAAAATTATTAGTGGAGGAAGCAACTTTAATGGTGTGGGGAAAAGTTGATCGCCGAGATGATCGGGTACAATTAATTATCGAAGATGCGGAACCGATCGAAACCATTAAAATGGTGATGGTTAATTTATCGCTGCAAGATGTCGTCAACCAAAATCGTCAAAATCTTCTTAAAAGTATTCTGCAATCGGGAGACAAACAAAAGGCAAAAGTTCCCGTTATTGCCACCATTGGTGCGGGAACTCAGCGTCAATTTGTGCGTTTAGGACAAAACTATTGGGTAGAGGATGACAATTCGGTGCTAGAGTCTCTGAAAGTTGCGGGTTTTCAGGCTAATTCTGCACCTCTGATTAATCATTAAATGCTAACTGGCAATCACCCAAGAGCCATGGCTGCGCCAATATTGTTCCTGTAAAACCTTCTCGATTTCCTGTTTCGATAATAATTCTCTTTCGACCCACAAATCAAGACAAATATGGATTTTGATCACCTCTTTGACACTATTGCCACTCTTGTCCTCCATCATTCTCCTAGTGGAATGGAAACGGAAATCGAGCGCCTGTTACTAGAACGCTTTCAAGAGTTAGGATTAGAAACATGGCAAGATCAAGCGGGAAATGTCATCGGCAAAATTAGAGGACGAGATTCGACCCAAAAAATTGCTATTACTGGTCATAAAGACGAAATTGGTGCTATTATCAAAGCAATTAATCCCGATGGTACTCTGCAAATTCGCCAACTCGGGGGAGCTTTTCCTTGTATTTACGGAGAGGGAGTGGTGGATATTATCGGTGATCAAGAAACCAGATCGGGGATTCTCTCCTTTGGTTCCCGTCATCGAAAATTTTGGGTGGGAAACCCCGCCGTTCTAGGTTGGCTTTACGTTAGAATTAAAAAGACCGTCTCGAAAACCAAGTGGGCGGA
>MTBT01000015.1:39734-42687 GCA_002282935.1 Microcystis sp. LSC13-02
TTTAACCGTGGTATGCAACGGTGGTTGAAGCAGAAACTTAAATCGTGAGGTTTAGGAATCGCCGCACTTTTAGGGCGGCGAGGATGTCAAATTTCCCATCAATCCCCGCAAAAAGTGCAGCAGGAAAACACTCCCGTCACCTAGGAATCCGCATGGATAGAGACGAAATTGACTCCAGAAGAATTAGACGCTTGCGGGGTGCGCGCCGGTAGTCGAGTCGTGGTGGGAAAACACCGAAAACAACCCTTTCGACTAAAAGACTACATTGCCAGTTATAGCTAAGGCCGCTTGCTTAGGTTTTCCCACCCAAAACACCCACGGTTATGAAATCGCCCATTTAGGAGCCATAGCTAACTGCATTAGCATATTAGAAGCTTATTGTCAACTAATTTAGCTATTTTTAGCAAAAAACCAGAGCATCAATAGAACAATAGCGATCGCCAGTCCGCTAAAAACAGTATTTTTATGCTGCTCTAACTGCATGGGTGCGGGTGGTTCTTCTTTTTTCTGTTTATTTGTCCCCTTTTTAAATTGTGGTGTACTATCGGGAAGTTTCTCCAAATCGGGAATCTTCGTCATCCACTCATCTGGACGTTTGAGACGGGGAGCTTCGATAATATAAAGCAGACGCTTGGCCTGTTCGCGAATTTGATAGATAGGATGGGTAATAAGTTGCTTACAGATTTCACTAGCTTTCTCCCCCTCTCCTAACCCTTGATGGGCAGAAATTAACCAAATTTGGATCTCACCCCCTGCTCGGGATCCTAAGGAAATTAAGGCTAAAGCCGCATTTAATTGCTGTATACTAAGACGATATTGTCCACGCTCAAAGGCACTGATGCCAGCTTGATAAAGGTCTTGAAAAGAAGGATTTTCGGCCACGGAGTCAAGATCGAGATAAATAAAATTTTACATAAGTATAGCAAGAGCTAAGAAGCAAAAGGAAACTTTGATCAGTATCAGATGTGAGTTTTCAGTTCCTGATGGTTCTTCGTTACTTGGTATGGTTCGATCGGGTGGCATAAATAGACTACATCCTTATCTGGCAAGAGACTTAATTGATTAGTTCGTTATAGATGGAAAACAATTGACAAAAATCGCCAAATGTCTTTCTATATAAGGGTTTCATCTCTTATAACCCCGTCTATTGCCTAACACAAACCGAAGACCTCACTGATTACTGTTTACTGTTCACTGTTTACTGATCACTGAAAAGCTCCCCACCTCCGCCATTGAGAATGAGAATCTCGGCAAAAATCCGGTACACTTTCTGCTAAACCTGTTCAATCTGCACGAAATGAAAGAGAGGAACTCTCTGTTACTAATTATATTAGCGATCGCCACTATACTAATTAGTCTAGTTTTAGGGATTGTATTTGACAAAAAAGCAGCCTTATTAGGAATTTTGGCAGTTCCCGCCATGGTCGCTTCTTTTATCCATCCCCGTCTGGGATTATTAGCCCTAATCATCTATCTTCCCCTCAGTAGTACCGTCACTTTTGCCGTGGTGAGAGTTTTTCAGGTATTGGGCAACCTAGTGCGCTACGATCAATCCCATCTTCTCTACAAAATCGCCAAGGATGCCTTTTATTTCCCCGCTTTAGCGGCAATTTTAATTAAAACCAAAACTTTTAAGCAATTACGCCCCCAAATCAAGCCTTTTATCATCACAACTTTGATTTTACTTGCCAGCAGCCTGATAACTTTTCTTTTTGTCAATCTGCCCCAAGGATCAATTGCTGTGGGAATTGTGGGATTAAAAATCCTCCTAAGTTATATTCCCCTAGTTCTCTGTGGCTACTATCTAATCGAGCAAAAACGGGATTTATTCGTGGTTAATCGGCTTTTAATCGTGATGATCTTAGTCTGTTGCGTTTTAAATCTAATTCAATACTTCTTACTCGTCCAAGGTATCTGTCCTGATAATGAATTCCTCAATCAACTGGAAGTTCTTGTCCCGAAATCCGACACCGAATTTTATCCGAATATTACCGAAAAAGCCAGCTTGAAAGCTCAATGTTTTGTCGGGGGTTCAGTGTTGTATAATCCCGATCGAGGCTTAATTCGTCTCCCCGGCACATTTTCTGATCCTTGGCAATGGGGTTGGTTTTTAGTATCTAGTAGCGTCATCAGTTACGCGGCCAGTTTTAGTGATCCGCAAAAAAGATGGCGCGTCGCTGGTTGGGTAGCAATGGTTTTAGTCTTCCTTGCGACTCTGGTTTCTGGACAAAGAATACCTTTCTTGCTAGTACCTTTGTTTTACTTGGTTCTTTTTATTGCTACTAGCAAACATAAACAAAAGTTACCATTAAAATTGGGAATCTTGGGGCTGATTTCCCTGCTCGCGGTGACGTTAAATCCCTTTATTCAGGAAAGAGGACTAAATTTTCTCGATCGCTGGCTATATTCGTCTCCAATTGACTTTGTAGGCAATCAAATGCAGTGGATGTTCAATTATGTACAGCTTTTTGGTTTTGGTTTAGGCACAGCCAGTAGTGGCGCTCGTCATCTAGCGGGAAAAGAAGGGATAAGACTAATTGAAACCTACTACGCTAAACTCCTCTACGAAATCGGTATCGTCGGTTTTATCGCTTTTATGGCACTGGTGACAATTCTCTGTATTCTCACCTTTAAAGCCTATTTAAAGGTAAAAAATGCTGCTTTAAAGCATTGGGGTCTCTGTATCTGGATTTTCCTACTTTTTATTAGCTATAACCCCTACTATTATCCTCTCTCCGTCGATCCCGTTTCTGTTTACTATTGGTTATTCGCCGGAATATTGCTAAAACTGCCGGAAATCAGTGATAAATTGGAAGATGAGGCGAGATTTCCCGAAAAAAGTGAAGTGGAGAATTAAGAGGATTTTTATCGAAAATTTGGGTTAAAACCCCGTCGTTTTACGACGGCTTTTCTTGATCTTTAATATAGCACTTAAGAACTTCCAGGGTTGCAC
>MTBT01000016.1:0-18930 GCA_002282935.1 Microcystis sp. LSC13-02
GGCGAATCACTATGAAGTCAGAAAAATTGCATGAATGGTTTTTTCTTTGATGAAAATTTACCAGCTAAAATCCTGTTTACTCCATCTTTACCGATCATTCATGTTTCGGTTTTAGGTAGAAGTCCAAGGGATACGGAAATTTGGCAATATGCAAAGGATAAAAAACTGGTTATTGGTTATTGTTACGAAATTGGTATTCCTGACAAAGGGAGTTATTTACTGAGGTCATCCGCTCTTTTATTGTCAATAATTTAGCATCCAACTTCCTTGACCTCAATAACTTGGAAGCCATAGTCTGAAGTTCAAAGGCATACTACAGAAATTCTGTCAATGCGTAAGTCCTATTATATTTTTTCGACAATGGCAAGTTAGTTAATGTCGATGACTGGGTTCCTTATTGACGGGTGTAGCGATGACAGTATTATTATCGCCTAAAGGCACTTTCCCCGCTCAAATAATTGATATTATTAGTCCCTATCAGTTAGTCATGAACCAGGGAAAACGAAACAACATCCAAGTAGGACGGCGAATGTTAGTGTAGGAACCAACCATGGAAAAAATTCAAGGTCGATGGGAATATCTAGAAATTCTCAAGGGGAGTGGACGGGTTATCAGCGTAGAGGAAAATAAAGCTACGATTGAATCCGATTACCTAAAGACATTTGAGAATCCTAAAATCGGGGATTCGGTTAAACCAATTTAGCAATTTTATCATGAGTAATCAACTTAAGGAAACAATAGGCGATTATGGCATCGAGAATAGTTTAGATGCCATGATTGACTTAATCGAGTTTGGACGCTTAAGCGAGCTACATAAAGCAGCAATATTAGCCTATTTAAGACAAGCTAAAATTCACATTATCGTTTTAGACGGACAGCAAGAAATCGTTGAATTTACTACTGTTGAGGTAGGCAATGGCTAATTTTTATTATGGAAGTGATTCAGGTCAAAATTACTGGATTAATTTAAATCATGTTTATTTTGTTAATCCAGAAGAAAACAGATTAATTCTGAAAATGTTAGGCGATTATGTCATTGCGGTTGAAGGCGATGATATAATCGCGCTAAAACAGGTTCTTTGGAGTCAGACTTTAAACTGGGAAGATGAGTTTAGGGACGACAAGCGAACCATGAAGATGTTCCCACCAGGGAGGAGGTAGAAGCGAGCAACAGCGAATTCTACCTGGAAGACTGGGAACCAAACTTTGCAAACTTTGATCTGGTTGATGACGATATTCCTATTTAGCCTAATCGCATCCTACCCGCTATTGCGGGGGGAATGGGGTTAGGGTCTAAACCTAATCCTAGTCCGAGAGTGCCTTTTAATATGATTTCAAGCGTTAGCTTGCACCTTAATCGTAAGGCTTCGAGGACTTTTAAGAATTGTGCCTTTTAAAGTGAGATACTTTTTAGAGATGAGGAGTAATTATTTATGGAAGCTGGCGGTTCACAACGAGGGATTTCCCCAACTCTGCGGCAAAGTGGTATCGGTTTAATGTTACTGGCATCGGGGGGAATATTAATCTGGTTTATCGCCTGGTTAAGTAATTTTAGCTTCGGGGGACGCAGTTATCGAGTCACCTTCCTTTTTCCTAATGTGGGTGGCATGATGGTGGGAACCCGCGTCGGTTATCGGGGAGTGAGAATCGGACAAGTGACGGCAATTACCCCAGAACCGGAGGGAGTCGCCGTAGAAGTGGAGATTTCGCCCGCAGATCGCCTAATTCCCAGTAATTCCCTCATCGAAGCCATTCAATCCGGTTTAGTGGGTGAAACCACGATCGATATTACTCCCCTGCAAGCTTTACCCGTCGGTGGTATCAAAGAACCCCCTTTGAGTCCTAACTGCAATGGGGAAGTGATTATCTGTAACGGTTCCCGTTTACAAGGGCAATCGGCGCTAAATGTCAATACCTTGATCAGATCTTTACTGAGAATTTCTAATCTAGTTAGTGATCCCGATATGGTGGCCGGATTTCGTTCCTTTACCCAACGCGCTGCTAATGCCTTGGGGGGACTCGATCGCTTTAGTGGTGAGGCAACCACAGCTTTAAGCGAGGTTCGTCGCAGCGGTACTCTAGGTAAACTTAATTCGGGGATGAGATCTCTAGAATCCTTACCCCAAGTATCCGGTTCCCTCGATCGCCTTTCTAGTGATCTTTCCGGTGTCGGGGGATTGAGTCAGGAAGCGACTACTTTACTGAGAAGTTTACAGGGAAGTGGCGGCCTGAGAAATTTAGACGCTACTCTAGTGGAGGCTCGAAAAACGCTGCTTTTGGTGGGCCAAACTACCGAAGAACTGCGGGTTTTTTTGGCAGCTAATCAAAATCGTTTAATTGCCACTCTCGATAGTATCAAAACTACTAGCGATCGCCTACAAACTACTCTCGCTGCTTTAGATCCCATCCTGACGCAAGTGCAGAAAAGCCAAATTATCGAGAATTTAAACACTATTTCGGCAAATGCTGTTAAATTAAGCGAAAATTTAGGCAACTTTACCGCTTATCTCTCCGATCCTGCCACTGTTGTCACCCTACAGCAACTCCTCGACTCCTCTCGCGCTGCTTTTGCCAATCTTCAGAAAATCACCTCGGATGTGGATGAAATTACCGGTAATCCGCAACTGCGACAGGAAATTATCCGCTTAATTCAGGGTTTAAGTCGTTTGGTTTCTTCTAGCGAACAACTACAGCAGGAATTCGCCCAAGGTCAAGCAATGACAAGAATGGCCGCCCAAATTGCGACAATAGCCCCAAATCCCGCCGCTAATACCCCAGAAAAAGACGCTAAGAAACCTGAATCTAAGTAGGGTTTGCGGCAAAAAGTTTTTCGTGGGGGTAGGGTGTGGGGTGTAGGGTGTGGGGTGTGGGGTTTTAACCATTTTGAGGGGGTCAATTACCTAAAATTCAGGGAAAAAGTCCCTGAATTTTCCCCCCGATCACTCCCATGTCCGGTACTTTTTGATTTCCCAAAAGTCTAAAAGTCTTACCCAACAAGGTTTTTAGATTTATTCAGCAGACCCTAAATACACAACAGTTTGTCTAATTTTTTATCATAGCTAAATGAGGAATTTCTTCACCATGTTGACGATAACTTTCTTTAACGCCTTCCCAAGCTAAAATTAATTGGTTGAGTGCTGTTTGGGGGCTATCAGCAAAAGCGGAAACGCTAGGAATTTCTACTAAGTATGCTATCCAATCTCCCTCCTCATCTTGGAAGATATTAATGCTAAAACCGTTAAAATCCTCGGTTGTTGGATTCATTTTCTTCCTCCTGTATCTTTAAAAATTGTTTAACTTGATAAGCTTTCGCTTCAACGTTTTTTGTCGGTTGAATAGATCGACGGACTCTCTTGGATGAATACCAAATGTGATGACTTCCTGTTTGATGGTCAAAAGTCCAACAATACGATGTCCTTTTAATTGAATATTATCTACTGCCACAAATTCAAAATAATCTTCTAACTGCATAGGTTGTTACCGCTTAAAACCTCAATACTATCCTAGCATATTGTTAAAAAGGTGCCGCAAAATTCAAAATTATTCACCGATTTTAAGCCTATCTGAATATTCAATTTAACCCACCTAGTTTAGATGGGTTAAATTGATAAAAAGAGATTAAGATTGACGTTTGAAAGCAGAACCAATTCCTAATACTCCTAACCCTAATAATCCTAGCATTGATGAAGGTTCGGGAATAGAAGGAGAGGAAAGAGCTATCACTGAGACATTATCCAAAGCAGCTCCCGTAGTTGAGTTGCCTAAACCGGTAAACTCAAGGGTAGTGGTTATGCTGTTAGCGGTAAAATCCCAGGATTTTGATACCCATCCCATATTTGAAGGGCTTTTTCCTGTTATATCAAAAGAAAAGTCAGCAGAATTTCCTCCTGCACTCACTCTCATCTCTTTAATAGTAGGATTTCCGGTTGGATTACCCGCCAGGTCAAAAGTAACCCGATAGGTAGCACCGATGGTTGTGTTGAATGTTTGCTGAATTCCACCACTCGCAAGTCCCTGTAGATCAAGACTTCTAGCACCCTCAGAAGCTTGCCAAAATGTGCCTATATAATCGATTGTTCCTTGGCTAACCGTCCATCCTGTAATTGCTGTGGAAACAGCATCAAGTTGTAGAAAAGAACCAGGGTTGACGGTAGCCGTCTCAAAACTGCCATTTTGAATCAAATTTGCTGCTTGTACAGGGGTGACTATCAAAGCACTCACCGCAAAGACAGACGAAGCAATGGAGAGTTTTAATAAGCTATGCTTACCCCCCCCGAAAATCATTAGTTTTGCTAATCTTTGAGTCATTTTTGAAAATTCCATTCTTAGAAAAATAATTGAAAGCATAGCACAGAAAAGCTTAAAATAGATTAAGAAATAATTAAATTTTTGGCTCTCTTATTCTTTGTTTGATAAGTATTCGCTTGGTTTTCTTGGATATTGGGAGCAAAATGTTTATGGTTGTTACAAATTCTGGGAAGATGGGTTACGACGGATTGATCACCCATCCTTCGTTGTTAATACTTAGTGCCGTCTAACCCATCCTACAATGATTGATAAATTTTTTTTATCACCATAACCCCATGGGGGTATTCGGTTTTTCCCTTCAATCTAATTTAAGTCTATCTGAATATTTAACCCAACCCACCTACCCAGTCAGGGATGAGCTTTTAGATAGAGAGACTTGTGGCAAGATATAATTAAGGTATATTTCGGGGAATAAATTGGATTATGGAAGAACTTTTAGAATTAAAAGCTTTGCTCTTAAAAGGTGATATTAAAGGTTCACTGGCGATTGTAGAAGACCTTGAAGATATGAGCAAAAATGGTATTATTAGCACCATTCGTAGTTATGCTGTTATCTTATTACTTCATTTAATTAAACAACAGGCAGAAAAACGAACTAATCGTTCTTGGGATGTCTCCATTCGCAATAGTGTCCGAGAAATTCAACGCCAAAATAAATGCCGAAATGCGGCAGGATATTATTTAAGTGATGAGGAATTAACAGACACTTTAAACGATGCTTATCTTAATGCTTTGGATGCCGCTTCTTTAGAAGTCGAAGCGGGTCGTTATCAATCGGAGCAAATTGAAGCTATAATTGACAAAAATAAACTGATTAGCGATGCTTTCCTTTTAATCAAAACCTTCTCTCCCTAGAAAGATTATGACAGACTCAATCTCTCAAGAACAAGCCCAAGAAATGTTACGTTGGTTAAACAAAAATCGTGACACCGTGCTTGATTTATATAAGAATAAATACATCGCTTATAATGAAAAAGGGGTGATTGCTCACGGTGAAAATTTACAGAATGTTCTGGAACAAGCCAACACAACCAATCAAGAATTTGTCATTTATCTTGTTCCTCGTTGTCGTTATTCTATTCAAATTTTACCCATTCAAGTTTAAAGTAGTTTAAGTTGATTTTGACAACGGCAAAATTCTATGAAAATAACCCTTTATCAACCGACGTTATCGTTATTATTGCTGCTGTTGCTATCCAGTGGTTGTGCAGTCAATCAGGAAAAAGAGAAAATCACCACTCCGCAAGCGTCTCCCCTAGCAGAAATCCTGCCTTGGCAGACGGTCGAACGGGTTACTATTTTAAAAGCCGATCAGGATCCCATCTATGCTTTGGCCATTAGTCCCGATAACTCTTTACTACTTAGTGGTAGTTTTGACGGTACTGTTAGGGAATGGGACCTAAAAACCCAAAAACCTCTCAGGACGTGGCAACTAGGTGATACCGTTAACGCTATCCAATTTAGTCCCGATGGTGAGAGTTTCGTAACTGCCGATGCGGGGGGAAAAGTGCAACGCTGGAATACGCGTACGGGAAAATTAGAAATGACCTATCCCGGCCATGCTTTTCTCGTTACTGATGCCGCTATTTCTCCCGATGGTAAAACCTTGGCCACGGGTAGCTGGGATCGTACAGTCAAACTCTGGGATTTTCAGACGGGGAAACTGTTAAAAACCCTGCGCGGCCATAATCATCCCATTCAAGCGATCGCATTTAGTCCCGATGGTAAAGGAATTGTTAGCGCCGATTACGATGGCTTCGTTAAACTCTGGAAAGTGAGTACTGGTCGCTTTATTCGTGCCTATGCGGGTAATTTATTCCCCGTTTATCGGGTGCTTTTTTCCAAGGATGGTAATACCGCCGGTACTGCTAGTCAAGACGGTTCGATCCGCGGTTGGCAAGTGAAAAGCGGCATCGGCACCACTACTATTCTCGCCCATAACGACGCTGTTACCGATATGGCCCTGCTCGATGGGGGCAAAGTTTTGGCCAGCACCTCCGGGGATGGAACCGTCAAATTTTGGGATGTTAATACCCGTCGGCACTTGAATACCCTGAAGGGAAACGTCATCTTAAGGATGGTTGCCAGTCAAGATGGTCGTTGGTTAGTCACTGGAGATCAAGACGGTGCGATCGCAATGTGGCGGGGAATCTAATTGACTATAATTAAGACTAGAGTGTTTTCTAGGGCGAAATATAGCTATGGCAGCAGTGATTTTAAACTTAGATACAGTCAATCTCAGCGATGAGCAGTTTTACCGTCTCTGTCAAGTTAACCCAGATTGGCAACTGGAAAGAAACGTTCAAGGAGAATTAATCGTGATGCCACCTGTTGGGGGAATTAGCGGCAACCGAGAGGCCGATTTTATTGGTTTACTTTGGTTGTGGAATCATCAAACCCGATTGGGTAAAGTCTTTAGTTCAGCGACGATTTTTCGTTTACCGAATGGCGGAGATCGCGCTCCCGATGCCGCTTGGGTGAGTTTAACCCGTTGGCAAGCTCTGAGTCGAGAAGAACAGGAGAAATTCCCGCCTATTTGCCCCGATTTCGTTATTGAACTGCGCTCCCGTAGCGATTCCCTCCCGGAAATTCAAGCTAAAATGCGGGAATATCTCCACAGTGGTTTGCGATTAGGTTGGCTAGTTAATCCTCAACAACAACAAGTGGAAATTTATCGTCCTCAGCAACCCGTAGAAATTATAGAACTCCCCGCTAATTTAAGCGGGGAGGATGTCTTACCCGGTTTTAGTCTATTTATCTCTATTTTTGAGTAAAATATCCTTAAAACCGAGGTATGATCAGACCTCTTGTAAAAATCAAAATAGGAGTCGGTCGTCAGTCGTCAGTAGTCAGTAGTCAGGAGAATTAAGAATCAATAATAATCAATTAAATGGTCTATTTACAGATTTTAGGCAATTTAATCCTTGTTTTTGCCGTTTTTGACCCCTCTGAACCCGGAACTATGACTGCTATCGGTTGATCAGGTCTGGGTTTAGCTGGTGCCGCTACCCGTGGTAAACTGCCAGAAAAAGCCAAAACCAAAGTCTAACCCTTCGACTAAGCTCAGGGCGAGATTAGCGAAAATTTCGGTTTAACACTAAAACGGACCCTGTCCGGTTGGACGCATCTCAATTTTGAGGAACTATCTAGGGTCTGCTGAATAAATCTAAAAACCTTGTTGGATAATATCTTTAGTCCTTTTTGAAATCAAAAAGTGCCGGCCATTGGAGTTATCGGGGGGGAAATTCAAGGACTTTTTCCCTGAAAATTAGGTAATTGACCACCTAAAAATGGGTATAAACCCACACCCTACACCCTACTCCTAGGAAAAACTTTTTGCCGCAAACCCTATTTAACTATGACCACCGATACTGTCACCACTCCCTCGCCCAAAAAACTCTGGTTAGCAGCCATTAAACCACCAATGTATAGTGTGGCAATTATACCGATTATTCTGGGAACATCGATCGCTTATCAGGAAACAGGTCTATTTTCTGCCCCGATTTTTGCCACTTTTATCCTCTCAGCTATTTTAATTCTCGCTTGGTTAAATCTCAGCAATGATGTTTTTGATGCCGATACCGGGATCGATGTCAATAAGGCCCATTCGATCGTTAATTTAACCGGTAACAAATCTTTGATTTTCTGGCTGAGTAATCTTTTTCTATTATTAGGCATCGCCGGTATTTTTGCCATTAGTTATTGGCGAGGCGATTGGACTATCCTAGAATTAATCGCCCTCTGCTGTTTTTTGGGCTATACCTATCAAGGTCCTCCCTTCCGTCTCGGTTATCAAGGATTAGGTGAAATTATCTGTTTCTTTACTTTTGGA
Organism: Microcystis sp. LSC13-02; assembly: GCA_002282935.1. Lineage (GTDB taxonomy): Bacteria > Cyanobacteriota > Cyanobacteriia > Cyanobacteriales > Microcystaceae > Microcystis. The sequence continues at coordinate 8,141 of MTBT01000016.1, forward strand.
CCCTTGGCGATTGCCGCTGCCTACTATTCCCAAGTCGGTGCTTTTTCTATCTCTAGTCTAGCGGCTTCAATTATTATCGGGATTACCACTTCTATCATCCTTTTTTGTTCCCATTTCCATCAAGTCGCCGATGATCTCAAAGCAGGTAAAAAATCACCTATTGCCCGTTTGGGTACTTTAAAAGGTTCTAGAGTTTTAACCGTAGTGACGGTTCTCGTTTATGTTTTAACGGTAGTTTTTGTCCTGCTGCAAGTTTATCCCCCTCTCACTCTTTTAATCTTCCTTAGTCTCCCTTTCGCTTGGCAATTAGTCCGCCACGTTAACCAAAATCACGACCAACCTCAGCTAGTCAGTAACTGCAAGTTTATAGCGGTTAATCTTCACTTTTTTAGTGGCATTCTCTTCTCCCTTGGCTATTTCCTTTCTTCCCGTTTATAAACCAGATTTTTTTTCTTAAACCCCTTGACAAAACCCCGCCACTTGACCTATACTTGTATTCATAATGGAAATCCGTGCCTGCCTGCGAACCCCTCATTTTTAGGCGGGATAGACCGAAAAAAAATTAACCGACTTGAATCAGTTATCAGTTATCAGATTTGAGTTTTAAGTTCACTGATTACTGTTTACTGTTCACAGAAAACACTTCCCACTTCCTCATTCATCATTCATAATTCATAATTAATCGCCACAAATCAAGGTTAGCATGAGTGAACAACCCCTCGGATCGGTTATTCAAGGTTCCCTGAGTGAAGGTTTAGAAATCCGTCTTTATCCGGATATTTCCGTGGAAGATATGCGCGTCGGTAAGTTTTTGGTTGTGCAAGGCACTCGCTCGCGTTTTTTCTGTCTCCTCACCGATGTCTCCCTGGGTAACTCTAGTCCCCGGATTATCGCGAATCCTCCCCATCCCGATGATAGTTTTATGCGCGATGTTTTGGCGGGTAGCGGTACTTATGGTACTATTGAACTATCACCTATGCTCATGTTTACTCCGACTGGAGGTAATTCTCCCGCAGTTTCCGACACTTCTTTAGGCTCTTTTCAACCCCAAACTAGCGCCGATTTAGAATTACTGCCAGTTAAAACTATTCCGTCCCATTTTAGCCAAGTTTATGAAGCTTGTGAGCAGGATTTTCGCATGGTTTTCGGTTGGGAAGATGACCCCACCAGAAAGAATTTTGCCATTGGTCAACCCCTTGACATGGACGTGCCAATATGTATTAATCTCGATCGCTTTGTGGAACGTAGTAACGGTGTTTTTGGCAAATCGGGGACAGGAAAATCCTTTTTAACCAGATTACTAATTTCGGGCATTATTCGCAAACAAGCAGGGGTTAACCTCATGTTTGATATGCACTCGGAATACGGTTGGGAAGCGATGAAAGAAGGGAAGGATGTTTCTACGGTGAAAGGATTATCTCAATTATTCCCCGGACAGGTAGAAATTTATACCCTCGATCCCGATTCTACCAAACGCCGGGGAGTACGAGGATCGCAGGAATTATTCTTAAGTTATAATCAGATTGAAATCGAGGATATTCGTTTAATCGGTCGGGAATTAGGCATCTCGGAAGCTAGTTTAGATAATGCCAATATTCTCTATAACGAGTATGGAGAATCTTGGATCGTTCAGTTATTAAATATGAGTAACGAGGACATTAAAATCTTCTGTACCGAAAAACAGGGCCATGCGGGATCAATTATGTCCCTCCAGAGAAAATTAATGCGTCTAGATAGTTTGAAATATTTAAAAACTGTTTGTCCCCACAATTATATCGATCAGGTTTTACAAGCTTTAGATGCAGGTAAGCACGTTGTCATTGAATTTGGCTCCCAAAGTAATATGCTTTCCTATATGTTAGCCACCAATATGATCACCCGTCGGATTCATGCTAATTATGTTAAAAAAGCTGAATATTTTTTACAAACCAAAAACCCCGTTGATCGGCCGCAACAGTTAGTGATTACCATTGAAGAAGCTCATCGATTTCTCGATTCTGCCGTGGTACATCAAACTATTTTTGGAACCATCGCCAGAGAGATGCGAAAATACTTTGTTACTCTCTTAATTGTTGACCAAAGACCTTCAGGAATTGATAACGAAGTCATGTCTCAGGTAGGGACAAGAATCACCTGTTTATTAAACGATGAAAAGGACATAGAAGCCATATTTACAGGGGTTTCTGGGGGGGGAAGTTTGCGTTCGGTTTTAGCGAAATTAGACTCAAAACAACAAGCTTTAGTTTTAGGTCATGCGGTCCCTATGCCGGTAGTAATTCGTACTCGCGCCTACGATCAAAAATTCTATGCTGAAATAGGTGCGACCGACTGGCGAGAATTACCCGATGAGGAAGTATTAGCGGCAGCCAAAATTGCTAAAGCCGATCTAGGATTTTAGAAAAATTAATTTTTGATTGTAGAATAGAGTTGGATTGTTTTTACTGTTTACCTCCCATGACCGCTCAAATACCGATCTCGAAGATAAGCTTATACGATCGAGATTTTCAGCTATGGATCGAGACAACCGTTAACCAATTACGACAGGAGGATTTTGCCTCGGTTGACTGGACTAATCTGATCGAGGAATTGGCAAGCATGGGAAAAAATAATCGACACGCTCTCAAAAGTTTGTTAATTCAATTATTAGCTCATCTGCTCAAGTTAGTTTATTGGCAGACGGAAAGAGAGTATAATGCGAATAAATGGGAAGCGGCAATTATTAATTTCCGAGTTCAAATTGCCGATCTGCTGGAAGACAGTCCTAGTTTAAAACCTTATCTCCTCGAAATTTTCGATTCTTGTTATGGAAAAGCTAGGCAAATAGTCTCGAAATTGAGCAAGCAAGAAATTCCTATAGAAGTCATTATTACCCCAGCAGAAACCCTGGATGAAAACTGGTTTCCCTAACTATGCAACAAGGTGATTTAATCGAGATCGAGATTACCGACCTCAACCATACGGGCGAAGGTGTGGGAAAATACCGAGGACAGGTGATTTTTGTGCCAGATACGGTCATTGGCGATCGCATTCAAACTCGCATCACCTATATCAAAAAAAGTCATGCGATCGGCAAACTACAAACTATTCTACAGGCTTCTCCCCATCGTATCCGGCCTCGCTGCATTGTCGCCGATAAATGTGGTGGCTGTCAATGGCAACACATCGAGGATCAATTTCAGCGCCTGGTCAAAAAAGAGCAAGTACAAGAGGTATTAACCAGAATTGGCGGTTTTACCGAGCCTTTGGTTTATCCTCCCCTCACCGGTAATTCTCCCCTCGCTTATCGCAATAAAGCTACCTATCCCCTCGGATTTTCCCCCACCGGCAATGTGCAAGCGGGTTATTATCGTCGCAGCAGCCATCATCTGATTAATCTCAATCAATGTCCGATTCAAGATCAGGCTTTAAATCCGTTTCTAGCAGAGATAAAACAGGACATTCAGGAGCAAGGCTGGTCAATTTACGATGAAAAGACCCATCAAGGACAATTACGCCATTTATCCCTAAGAATTGGCCGCCACACGGGAGAAATTTTATTAACCCTGATTAGTACCGATAATAATTTACAGGGAATTGAGGCACAGGCGCAGCAATGGCTGGCAAAATACGCCAATTTAGTCGGTGTAACCGTCAATTATAACCCCGATCGAGGTAATGCTATTTTTGGCAGTCAGACCACAACTATCGCCGGAAGGGACTATATTACCGAAAAGTTCGCCGGATTAACCTATCAATTGGCTGCCGATACCTTTTTTCAGGTTAATACAGAGGCTGCTGAAGCCTTATTTGCGGTTATTTGTCAGAAATTAGACCTTAAGGGTGAAGAAATGCTTATTGATGCCTACTGTGGCATCGGTACTTTTACTTTACCCCTCGCTAAACGGGTTAAAGAGGTGATTGGACTAGAATCCTATAGCTTTTCCCTCGATCGAGCCAAGATTAACGCCCAATTAAATAATATTACCAACACAACTTTTATTTTGGGGGCAGTAGAAAAAACTTTACCGCAACTGACAGTTAAACCCGACATTATTCTACTCGATCCGCCCCGCAAAGGTTGCGATCGATCTGTCCTCGATAGTCTGTTACAGCTGCAAAGTCAACGCATTGTTTATATCAGTTGTCAAAGTGCAACTTTAGCCAGAGACTTGCAATATCTCTGTCAAACAGGCGATTATCAACTACTAGAAGTGCAAACCGCCGATTTCTTTCCCCAAACTCCCCACGTCGAATGCGCTGCTTTTCTTAGACAAAAAACAGCGAATATGGTAGGATGAAACAAGGGGAAAAACCCGATCCTTTAGCCGTTTATGGCTGAAAAGTCAATGGTTAAGGATAATAGCATATTAAGCCCCGTTCCAGTCAACTACTTTTTTGATTAACTACTCGCTCAAAGCTGCCTTGATTCTCGATTGGTGTGTAGATCAATCAAAAAAATATCTAATCCATCTCAGAGACAGAAAAGGGGCAGAATATGACTTATTAGGTATGGCAATCATCTAGATCGACGGTTAAGAGACCTTAATCTTTCTGTAAGAGAATAGTCATTGAATAAAAGCTAGAGGTAAAGCGCGTGATTGCTATTTCACTGCCAACAAGCAAACGAAGCTGGAACACCATGAGTTTCGCTTCCACCTTGTATCTTTGTCCGATTTTAGATTTATTGACCGCTAGTATTCCCGAAGAATTAGAACCAGAAATTAGATTAGGATTGCAAGAAGCTTTAGTTAATGCCGCTAAACACGGCAATCATCTCGATCCGGGCAAAACCGTGGTCGTTCACTTTTCCAGCAGTAAAGACGAGTATTCTTGGGTAATTACCGACGAAGGTTGTGGATTTACCCCCCGTTGTCACCATCATGGCTGTAGTTGCGATTGTCCCAATTTTCCCCCCGAAGAAGCGGAAAATGGCCGAGGACTGTGTATATTATATCAAATCTTCGACCAAGTTGACTGGAATCAAAAAGGAACCCAACTGAAACTTTGTAAACAAATTAAACAGGAACGCGGGTTCACCTAATGACCATGACCGTGAGAAGGACAGGGAGGAGCAGAAATTGAGCGATCGAGCCAGCCTGTAGCCTGTTGTAGCCGAGGAAGTGCTTCTTCTGGCTGATTATCTAATAAAAACACCAAAGCCGTCCCTAATTGTTCGGCAGCCCGAGCATTACGATGGGCTTTCAGACGATGCCAGTCAATCGGTGCGATCGCCAAACGTTCCGCCAAAATCCGCGCCAATTCCAGGGTAGATAGATGATCAACAGTCTGAGATGAGGAGGAGACAGGGGATGGAATCATAATCAAAAGGTTTCGTAAAACCGTAAAATCGTCTATAACTATAGTTTAGACGCAGGTAATCGGATCGAGTCCATGTCCTTAGAAGAAAACCCATACCCTAGCGATGAATCGGCAGAATTTACCCAAGCGATTGAAGAAGTCGAAGCGGCGATCGCATCACTAAAAGACCGTTATCGACAGATCAGCGAAGCAGAACAGCAAAAAAAAGACCTAGAGGCACAATTTAGTCAAATAGAACCCCAATGGCGGGAAAATCCCCTACCTGAACTAGAAAAGGAATTGGTACAAATTCGCGAACAGATTCAAGAATTAGAGGTAATTTTAGAAAGCAATTTACTCAAAGAAGGGGAATTAAAGCGCCTATTCTGGGAAGGAATCCGTCGCGGACTGCTGGGGGAAGTTTTTTGGCAAATTGTCCGCTTTGGTGGTATCGGAGTCTTACTGGGTTGGATTCTGCGATCCTGCAGCGGGTGATTAACTGCACAGGAGTGGGGTGTGGGGAGAGGGGAGTGTTGCCTTGAGAAGCTGATTAGGGTTCAGTTCCATCCAGACGGATTTGACAATCATTGGCATCGAGCGTATCTAGAGGATCGCCGTTATAAGTACCTTGTTTAACTATTCCTAGCAGAGAAGCCATAACTATACATTTTCTTTCTTGGTTGGGATAGGGCGCGGCGGAGGCATTGGCGGCGGGATATAATACGATTATCGCTTGGTTTTCCGGCGGAGTAAAGGTTAACCCCGGTACATGACCCCGAAAGGAAAACTGCACCCCCGGACTGCCGCCTAGGGTGGGAAAATTACTCACCACCATAAATACTTCCTGCGGCAGACTTAAGGAAAGCTCGTTAGCATTCTCTGGCAGTGGCAGAATCAAGGGATTCGCCTTATCATTATTCGCCACTAAACAACCCGCTTCACTGGCAGTTATTTGCGAGTAAACCGTGGGATTAGTGCCAGTCCCGTTAGTAAAATTAATCGTGCAAATTCTCCCTCGACGCATAGCTTGTTTTTGGGCATCCTGTAGGGCTGATTGTATAGAATCGGTGGCTTCTTGGACTTTATTCCTATTCAACCAAGCTAATAAATTAGGTAGGGTTAAGGCGGCAAGAATTCCCGTAATTGCCAAAGCTATCAAAATTTCTAACAGGGTAAAACCCTGATTTTTATGATGGACATTTAAACGACGCATCGGGAATCACCTCGACAGAACTTTCAGCAATAACATTTTCTTGGTTGGGGTAATCTTTAGGAGTTTTATCTGTTGCTAATTTAACTTGATAATCAATACGGAGACGATGGGGATTAGCCGATTGGTTAGTAATATTAAAAGTTCGATAGAGAGAATAGTTTTTTTTACCGACAATTGGTCTTGTCTCTACTAATTTTTCCGTCGGTATAGCGGTGGTGGGGAGGGGAGTATTCGTTAGTTGTCTTCTTAAAGCTGTGGCATAACCCTCCGTTCCTGTACACACATCCTTACTGACATTGGGGTTGGCAGGACTGGAGTTCACATCTAAACTCGAAGCTAAAGCTTTAACAGACTCGAAGTCTTCTTGAATCCAAAAGTTAGCTCTAGCTTGTCTTTCTGCCCGAACTTTATATAAGGCATTCACTGCCATTAACTGTAAGGTTCCTGTTAAGAAAGCGGTAATAGTTAAAATGGCAATGATCACTTCTAACATCGAGAAACCCGACTCGGACGACGGCAGTTTCAACTGTATCCCCTTTCCTTTTGATTTCACTTATCAACCCCCCCCGTTTTTCCTGAAAACTACTGGCTTTTTTTAGCTCTCAACTACAGAGTACCCAGATAACTCTAGTCAGGGAATTAATTCCCCGAAAACCCTATTGCTCAAGTGAGTCAGATTGTCTGAACTCTCATGCAGTTAGCATTGTACACTAATCTATTCTTTCTTTGTCGGCGATCGAGATTACACTTAACCAGTAATTTAGATACACTAACAAGCTTATCCGCCTAAAATAGCAATGCCTACGCCGATTAACAGAATTAATCCGCCATAAATGACTTCTTGGGCTGGTATTTCACCAAAAATGAACACTCCTAACAGACTAGCGGCGATTGGCTCTAATAAAATTACCATGGTTACTATTGTCGGTGCTATCCATCGCAAAGCCCAGTTAAAGCTAGTATGACCGATTAATTGCGGAAAAATCGCCATCATTAACACATAAACATACACGGATAAGGGATAGCTTTCGTAACCTTGACCGAATAAAAAAATAGAAGGTAATAAAACTAATCCTGCGGTAGTGTAGGCTACAGTTATATAATTCTTAATATTTAAGCCCTTTCTTTGTGCTTCCCGTCCGAGGAGAATATAACCACTAACGAGAATTGCCCCAATTAAAGCCAAGCTATTGCCCAATAAAGGGTTAGGATAAGAACTACTGAGAGATTGATCGGCTAAAACAATGAATAATCCCCCCGTTAGAGCCACAAAAATGCCGATAAAGGTTAATTTGCTCGGTTTTTCTCGAAACCACCACCAACCCAACAGAGAAACCCAGAGGGGATTAGTGGTGACTAAAGTGGTAGAAGCGGCGATCGATGTGTAAGATAGAGAAGTAATCCAAGTAGCAAAATGGAGAGCTAAACAAAATCCCGCTCCCACTGCGTAATAATAGGCTTGAACAGGGACTTTTTGGCGTGATAAGGTAAACCAGTTCGGAATTAGGACAACAGAAGCCAATATCAGACGAGAAGTGGCTAAAAATAAACTAAATGCGATCGTAGCATTACCTACCGCTTCGATCGCTAACCGGATAAAAATTGCCGATGCAGAAACCGACACTACACCGATAGTTAAAATAAAAATAATTTTGGCGTTGGAAGGAGGCAAAATGGGCTACGCTTGCGTGATGATCAATGATGTTGTTTACCATTGTCAGTGATCAGTGATCAGTAATCAGTAATCAGTGATCAGGATTCAGGATTCAGGAGTCGGGAGTCAGGATTCAGGAGATTATTTTTATTTATTCTTCTCATCACCCCACTTCCCCATCCCCCATCTCCCCATCTCCTATTTACTTAATCTATGGAACTACCAGAATTAAATATAGAGACAATTTGGGCGATTATTAACGATGAAATTGACGACGAAACCGTTAATAAATTGGTCTGGCAAAGTTTAGGTTATCGCTACGATGAAAGTCAAGGAAAATGGGATAATAGTCAAGTAGAGGAAGATTGGCGAGGTGAATATCCTCAACCCCCGGATTTTATTGGCAATCGTCCCCCAACAGTAAAATTAACTCGATCGATCTTGCCAGAAAATAAACAATTATTAAAAGATAAATTGGGGTTTACTGGTTATAAAATTGGCGAATTCAATCCCCGCATGACTCGCCGTGCCACCGCCGCTAATTGGTTGTGCTTTTATGCGTTAAAATAGATGAGGAAAGTTATTTTATCAAGCTTCTAGCATGGTCACTATCCCTGTCAAGTCCTCCTCTCATCCCCTAGCATCCTATATTGATCGTCTCACTGCTGGGGAAGCATTGTTAAAAGATACTCCCCAGAATTTGATCGAGGTAGTGGGTATCCTGAAAAGTTATGGAGTGGTGTTAGATGCTTATTCCAAAAATTTAATTTATATTGCAGAAAATCAGTTTTTGGTTTTTTTCCCCTTCTTTAAATATTTTAATGGTCAAGTATCTTGGCAGAAATTACTCCAACACTGGTGGCACGATCGCATTAATTTTGAGTATGCTGAATACTGTATGAAAGCCATGTTTTGGCATGGTGGGGGTGGTTTAGATAGTTATGTAGATAGTGTCGCTTTTCGGGAAGTAACAGCCAAGGTTATTCAAGCCAAATTTAGGAATAATCCGCTAGTTTTAATTTTAAATAAAGTCTTTCCTGAATTTTTGCCAGAACAAATGCGGATGATGGCCTACTATAGCGGTTTAGGTCAATTTTGGCGAATTATGGCCGATACTTTTTTAAGTTTATCCGATCTCTACGATGCCGGAAAAATTAGCAGTATTCCCGCAGTGGTGGCACACATTAAGAAAAATTTAGTCGATAATGCTAGTCAAGCAATTGTCTATCAGGTAAAAATCAAAGGACAAACCTATGATCTTATCCCCAAATCGGCAGGATTAACCTTTCTTGCGGATACGGCAATCCCCTACGTTGAGGCGGTTTTCTTTCGCGGAACACCTTTCCCCGGTACAATTTCCTATAATGCCCAAGCCTATCAAATTCCCTACGATCAAGGAATGTTTGCCTATGGTGCTTTGTATGCGGATCCTTTACCCATCGGAGGTGCAGGGATTCCTCCCACACTATTAATGCAGGATATGCGTCACTTTTTACCAGATTATCTGCACGACATTTATAAAAAGAGTTTTCGTCAAGAAGAAGATTTATTAGTCCAGATCTGCGAAACTTTTCAAAAGTCGATGTTTTGTGTAACAACGGCAGCCATTCAAGGATTAGCACCTTACCCTTTAACTACCACAGATTTAAAAGAGCAAAAAGCCAATCGCATCTATCTAGAAGCATGGATGAATCGCTTTGTTAAGTCAAGATTAGAAGCGGTAAATCAATAATTATTCTGCCGATAAATCGCTAATTTTTGCAGTCAACAAACCCCTTTACATTTATGTCAGATATTAACGTCCAACTTCAGGATATTTTAGTTCAATTGCAATCTTTAACCGAACGGGTTGCCCTGATCGAAGCGCGTCAGATGTTAGTTCCGGACATCGAGCGCTATAGTAAATTACAGCAATTCCTAGCTGAGGGGAACTTTAGGGAGGCAGACGCAGAAACTCTCCGAGTTATCCTCGAAGCTGCCGGCAGAACCCGCGATACTTTAACCCCAGAGGATATGATGCGGTTTCCAGTTAATGTGATTCGGGTACTCGATCGCCTTTGGAAAAATTATAGCGGCGATCATTTCGGTTTTAGCAATCAGGTGAAGTTATATTTTGCCGTTGGGGGTAGTATTAATACCCTGCGTACCCAAGACGCGGAAACGATTAGAAAATTTGGGGAATTGGTAGGATGGCGCGACAAAGATGAGTGGCGTATCGATGATTATGATCACTGGGATTTTAGTCTCGCAGCTCCTCAAGGCTGTTTTCCCGCTCTCTGGTGGAAGTCTCCCTACGGGTTAAAAATGGTGACTTTTTGTTTTACTCGCCTGATAGAGTGCGATTTATAGACAATGAAAGGAATTATCGGCTATTTTCATGCTTTATTTTCCCCCCAATTTGCCCCCACTGGGATAAAAGTGGCTGTAATAGTGGGTACAATTTTATTGACAATTAACCACGGTTATGCTATAATTTCTGGCCGCATGACAAGCGATCGCTGGCTGGCGGCATTACTGACTTATCGAAAATTTGGGTTAAAACCCCGTCGTTTTACGACGGCTTTAAGCTAAAATGGAAAAAGCGATAACCAAGCTAAAAACTGAACCTTGACAACAGATAGTAGGGGGTTTCGTTCAGAAAAGACT
>MTBT01000016.1:18942-29934 GCA_002282935.1 Microcystis sp. LSC13-02
CGGTGAAGCGTCAACCCCATTCAGCGACCACCCTAAAAAAGTGGCGTGGTGAGGAATCGCCGTCCGTTTTACGGCGGCGAGGATGTCAACTAGTTCCCTATCTAGTCAATGTTCATGGGCAGTATAGCAGTTATCGCCGTCAGCAGTGGCCGAAAAAATCCCAGGAATAAAGACAATTTTGAGCGGTTAGGTGACAATTATTGAGAGGTGCAAACACCACCTGATTGGTAGAGGACTGCTTTGATAGCGATCAAGACGAATATTCGGGTGACACATATCTCTATCTTTAGCGATCGCTCTATTGGAATGAGATCATGGCTAATAGGGCAAATTTTCCAGAAAATTTTCCGATTAAAATGAGGGGTGAATTATTTCACCCCCCTTAAAAGTCTCCTTGCATCTATAGCTGAGGGACTGCTGACGACCTTTAACTAAACTGCTGCGAAGTAAACTTTCGACTTCACAGGGTCGGGAACCATGGTAGCATCCCCTTCTTGCCAACCGGCGGGACAAACTTCATCCGGGTGGGATTGGACGTATTGAATCGCTTTCAGAGTGCGGAGGGTTTCATCGACACTGCGACCGAAAGAAAGATTATTAATAGTAGCGTGTTGGATAACACCTTCTTTATCGATGATAAAGAGACCGCGCAGGGACACCCCCGCATCTGGGTCAAGAACATTGTAAGCGGTGCTGATTTCTTTTTTTAGATCCGACACCAACGGATAGGCCACATCACCGACACCACCAGATTTTCTCTCGGTTTGAATCCATGCTAGGTGAGCAAATTCGCTATCGACGGACACCCCTAAAATCTCGGTGTTGATACTGCCAAATTCGCTAACTCGATCGCTGAAAGCGGTAATTTCCGTGGGGCAAACAAAGGTAAAATCGAGGGGATAGAAGAATAAAACGACGTATTTACCCCGATAATCCGACAATTTGATGGTTTTGAACTCTTGATCGAAAACGGCGGTGGCGCTGAAATCCGGCGCTGCTTGTCCGACTCTTAAGCAACCTTCGGCGGTCATACTCTTAATCTCCTTAATCTAGTTTCTGGGAAAATGCAACTATTTTTACATTCCTTAACAAATATATCATAGTCATAACGATTTTGAGTAGTTGACCGTTGGTTGGGTGTTGGGGTGGGAAGTTGGGAGACCACTTCGTGCGCGTTGCGGGGGAGAATAAATAAAAGCTGTGTACGGAAACAACACACCATGCTGGTCAAGGATTTATGCGATCGCCTGACGGAGTGATAATAGGTAACACATCATTGGAGCGGACAGATGTGATATTTTGGGTTTGAATTGACCATTAGAGGCGATCTCCTGCCGATCAATTCAGCCGTTAGCTTGCAGTAACGAACCTATGAAAATTGAGGATTTTGGTAATGTTCAGTTATCTTAAAAGCTTTTTAGTTAGCCATGCTTCGAAACTAATCCTACTTTTATTGGTAGGAGTACCAGTGGTCACAACTGTGAGTGTCATTATATCCAATCAAATCGCCAAAAAAGAACCTATAGATTTGCAACCCGAAGAAGTAGTACGCAGACTACAAGAAGATTATCCGGGTTGGCAAGATAAACTTTTTGCCTGTCCTTGTACTGAAGACGAGATTATTCAACAAAGGAAGATTAACGCGAAATCCTATCCATTGACCCCATCAAATGCAGCCGAGCGTCAACTTGAAATGTCTTATCATCCGGGAGCTAAAGGTTTTTATCGTTCTGCTGCCTCTGAGGAATATCGACCAGAAGGAAGGAAGGATTTATACCCATTAAGGCCAGGTCAGCAATGTACTTACGATGAGAATGGTAGATTAATCACCCATGGACCAGCAGCCGGAACACCCGATGCCTATGGTTCCAATGCGACGGATTCCTATTTCTTTACGTCTATAGGTAAATTTATAGGTAAAGGTGATTTTAGTGGATTGCATATAACATGGGATGTGGACACTTATAAAAAGTTGGGATGGCGAGAGTATCACAAAATTTGGAAACCGAACAATGGTAATAGCTGCCTATTCAATCCTTCGCCAGAACGTGAACAAGGTTTACTCGAATTAGAAAAACAAGCCAAAGCTAAGCTTGGACTTCCTAGACTATTATATAAAGGTGAATTTACACGACAAGGGATAAATTTTTATGCGGAGGAATGGATTGATAGTATTAGAGTATTCAAAAGGGATAATCTAGAAGGTTCTCCAAGGACAATATATGAAATTCAGAAAAGATTACTAAGAAAAGAGCAAGGACAGCAAGAATATCGAGAAAGACGAAAAGTGTGGATTCAATGTTCAACACAAAACCCTTGGATGGTTTATTCCAATCCCCTTGATAATACCGATAAGTCTCAAAATTATGATATGCGTCTTGAATATCTTGGACCAGGTACTTTCGTTAGTATGGTTGCCATACCTGAATATGAATTATATTGGGGGATTTGCCATGATAGTTGGGGTATATCCTATGATTTTTATTATTCACCTGATGTCTCAAAACAATATGGATATTCACCTAATTTAAGGGACGGTTATAGGTATATTTCTCAATCGGAACTTTTGGAGGCTTTATATGGTGATCGTTCTTTATAACCTCTGCTCTTAACCTCTGCTCTGACGAATTAGTGTGATCGCCGATCTTGTATTACCGAACTAATTCCCAGCACAACCTATTGAATCATCGATGGCTATTGTCTTATAATGCTGGTTAGTGGATTACACTTTGCTAATTCACCCTACTGGACTGAACGTTTACCAAAGTTGTATCAATGAACCAGCAAATACACTTAAAACCACAATTTGTTCTTGGAGCCGCTTCAATGGCTAGTGGTGCAGCTTTAGTGGTTTCAGTTATAACTAACGCATCTCTGGCAACGATACTTATTTACTTAGGAGCTTTTTCCGGGTTTTTAGCTGTTTCAAAATGGCTACGTTCATCGCGTACTGAACGTAAGATCATTCGAGCTAAAACTATAACTGGTATGTCCGCTGGTGTTATTGCTACAGGTGCTTATGACCTATCAAGACTATTAATTGTCAAATTGTTTAATATTCCCCTCAATCCATTTAAGGCAATTCCTGTCTTTGGACAGCTAATTCTAGGTGCTAATTCTTCTGGAGCTGCTGTCTTAATCTGGGGGATTTTATATCATCTACTCAATGGAATATTATTTGCAGTAGCCTACTGTTTTTTATTTGGTAATCGAAACTGGAAGTGGGGCATTGCCTGGGCAATGTGCCTTGAAATTGCTATGTTCAGTATTTATCCATCTTGGCTTCACTTACAAGCGGTGATGCAAGAATTTACTATTGTTTCAATTTCTGGACATTTGGTATATGGATCTGTTTTAGGTTTATTCTGCAATAGGTTCTTAAAAATTAATATTGGGGGAAGTTATGGAAACTAAGTTAATTAATTTTTGGTGGCGTGATTTACCTGTAGCAGCTAGTAGAGTTTCTGGATTTCTTTCTGTTATTCTAGCTGATGGAATTTATCTGACACACTGGTCAAAAGTTGCCGCTTATGCTCCTGTTGTATCATTGGTGTTAGGTTTACTAATAGGTTGGTTTCATTTTGCTCCAGGGCAAACTTTTACCTTTTCGATTGGTGTGATGGCACTTTTGATAACAATCAGCAGTTTTGGAACTGGACTTGGAAGCTATCTTCTTGTAGGTTATGCCTTCGGTGATTTTTTTCTGTTTCAACACCCAAAAATAGGCAATATATTTCAGACTTTTTTTGTCGTTCAGATTCCTCTGCTACTCTCTTATGCTCTTTTATCGATTCTCTTAATATCAATACCCCTAACAAGTCAAGGGTTGCGTTTGCAAACAGTTCCTCGTCTCAAGACTTTAGGAACAATTGGCTTAGTTACTGAGGGATTACTCCAAGCAGTAATACAAAGTACCCTTGTATTTGTCTGGACACAGGCAGTACCGATATTGATTCGTCCGGTATATACATGGCAAGGCATTACACCACCAGTAGAGGCAATTCAGCCTCTTCAATACAATGGGCAAATGTTAGCTTTATTGGCAGGAATATTAGGTGCTGTGAGAATTTTCTTGGAGTTCAAAAGTTCATCGGATTCCCAAGTAAAAGAGCGAGGGGAAAAACTTCGAGAGGTTCTCCTCAGTAGGAAGATGCCTAATAATTCTCTACCTCCTGTAATTGGAGTATTTATCAAAGCTATTTGTTCTACTGCCATGCTTTCAGGAATGTTATCTAACTGGTTTGAGGCAATCATTCTAGGATTATCTATCACTGGAGTGATGTTACTTCGAGATAGCACGCCGAAAAAGTTAATGGGATGGGCAAATATAGTTTGTCGTTGTCCTATTTTATTGCGTCTAATTGCTGCGACATGGTTGAGTTATTTTTTGGCTTCAATGATTATCGAACTAATGTGGAGAGGTGATTCTTTTATATCAATCGTTATCTCTACAATGGTTGGAATTATGATTTTTGCTTTACTGATGCCTAACCCAAAACAAAAAGTATTGGAAGAGAGGAATCCATGATCAAAAAAAGCTCTATTATTGCATTATTTTGTTTTGGATTTCTGCTCTTTTATTCAGAGCCAGCAATGGCTCATAACTGTAGTGGACTTCAAGATTGTTATCAGCAATCCAAGTTAGCGGCTCTCGCGGCTGCTTTAATTGCTCTTTTGTTGAGTTTATTGCTTGATTTTTCCCCTATTGGCTATTGGAAAGGCTTACTTGAGGCAATTACAGGTAGAGATATTTTGACTGGTGACAAGTTGGCTTGGTGGCAAAGAGCATTGAATCTTGTACCGGGTGGTAAGGGAGCTAGAACTGCTGCTAAGGCTGTTGATGATGTTAGCGATATTGCTAAGGCTGTTAACAAAGTTAGTGATGCGGCTAAAGTGGGTGAAGAAATTGGTGATACTGCTAAGGCTGCTGGTAAAATGGGGGAAGCGGCTAAAGCTGTTGATGAAGTGGGTGATGCTGCTAAGGGTGTACATTCGCGGTATAAAGATGGAACTCCTGTCTACAAGGGAGAGGAACCACCTCGACTGGGTGAAGCAAAGCCTGATCCCCAGGCACAAGGAGCGCATACCCTCTTAAGATGGGATAATATTAACCAACGAGTTTATCAGGGGCGGGAATTTGATGGCAAAGGGCAGCCCGTGAGAGACATTGACTTTACCAGTCCAACTTATCCAAATGGTGCGCCTCGACCTGACCATCTTCCGCCGCCGCATCAGCATCGATGGTTGCCTAATCCTACAGGAGGCACTCCAAGTCGAAGTAAAAAACCAGAACCACTGTAAGGGAGGATTGATCAATGAAAACCAGTTTATGGGCAATTACTTTGAGCCAAGCTTCCGAAGAACGTCTTGAGGATAGAGTAGCTCTAATTGCAGATTATCTTGGAAAAACTTATAAAGATAGTCAATGGCAGATATTAGAATTAGATGCGACAGGGAAATGGGGTGGAAAATTAACCTTCCAACTAAACGATGAAGAGAAACTGTACTTGCCCTATCCCGACTTTTTGGCTATCTTAACAGAAGATGGTCAGGTAATCGATTTAGAGGCAGCAATCCTAGTTAATGATCAGCCTCAATTCAAGATCATTATTCAAGATGGATCTTCGGTCGATGTACTAGGTAAAGGGAACCTGCTACCAAGCGAAGTGCTAGGCTCATATAAAACATCTGATCCTAAACTTTTTCTGTGGAATTAGTTAGTAGGTTGGGTTGACGCAAGGAAACCCAACACTCCCCCCAAAACTTCCCGAAAACTCAATAATACAAAATCGTCGCTTCAAAACATCAATGCACCCTACAAGTCGGCGATCGCACTTTTCCAACTTTGATGTTAAGCTTGAAAGTAATGGATAGTATGGAGATTTTATGGACACTCTAGCACAAACATTAGAGACTGTTGTAGGTTTTCAGCATCCAAGTAAGCGTCCTTTGAAGGAGCTTGCTATAATATAATTATAGGAGGATCTCAAGCATTCATCTTATAACTGTAACTTATTTGATATACAGTTTAGTTGAGTTATGATAAAGAGTAAATACATGAATACTAAAATAACAGACAATTCTTCTCAAAAAGAAAGCTTGCACAATGCTGTAGGTAATCTTCGCGCCTGCTTACATGAAAAGTTAGACAAATTATCTAGCACACAGCTTAATTCAGTGTGGCAGTTGGTTGAATCTTTAGAAAATCAAAACAGTCCTATCGAAATAGAAACTCCGATAACAAATGAAGAAATTGACAGGATAGTTGAGTCTTATCGCCAGCAAAATAAATTGCTACCTATTGGACTAGCTAAAGGTGAATTTGTCGTTCCTGATGATTTTAACGATCCCTTACCAGATGAGATTTTAGATTTGTTTGAACCCCAATGAAGCTCTTGTTAGATACTCATATTTTTCTCTGGCTGATTGATGACGATGAGCGTTTGTCAGTTAAATTTCGCCAGGAGATCAGAAATCCTAAAAATCAAAGATTTTTGAGCGTTGTCTCTATCTGGGAATGTGTCATTAAATACCAATTGGGGAAAATTTCTTTTCCTCATTCTCCTGAAATTTATCTGCCCGAGCAAAGAAGGGAACACTTAATTAAAAGTCTTGTCGTTGATGAAAATAGCATTGCTCAATTGATTAATCTTCCCTCACTTCACGGCGATCCATTTGACCGGCTTTTAATTTCTCAAGCTTTACAATATGATTTAATTATGATAACTGAAGATCGAGCAATTTTGGCTTATCCTACAATTAAGTCTTTAGGTTCAGAATAGAAATATAGTCGTTTGAAATAAGTTTGAGACCCAGGAGTGTGAGCATCTTGCTTATTCACAATAAAATAATTAACCTGAGTTTGGGTTAAGGACTTTTCGGCAATCTCTTAAACGAGAGAATAGCCATTTGATACAAAATCCTGCTATAACGAGGGCTTCCAAACATAAACAAGGAAATTTCTGAACATCAAAATAAGATTGAATATCCCCAAAAATTCATACCTGATTTTGATAATCTTGATATTAGACGGCAAAAAGCTCTTCCCCGTATATGGCAAAGTGACATAAATCGACAGATCGAGCAAAAGACTATACTAGAAGGCATCCTCAGGGAGAGAAGACTATGAACACAGAATCTGTTAACTTTATCAAAGATCATGCACTTCTTCTTAAAGAGAAGTACAATGAATCCCTCGCAAAAATTAACGAAGCTGATATAAAAGGAGAGGACTCTTCTTTTTATAAAGGACAAAGCCTTGCTTATTATGATGCTCTTGATCTTATCAAGTCTCAGGTAGAAGCATTTGGTTACAACTCGAAGGAAGTCAATCTGGTTGTTCCTGAATTTGGCAAACAAGCAACTTAGCTAGGGTCTGCTGAAAAAGTTTTTCGGTGGTGGTAGGAGTCAGGAGTCAGGAGTCAGGAGTCAGGAGTTTCAGGCTTTGTTGCCCTTGTTTTCCTATTTTCTTGCACTAACATCGGACTTTAACAGGTCAAAAGCTTTATTTTAAAAGGGTTTTACCATTATTCAGCAAACCCTAGCTATTAAGGTATCAAGTGCGATGCCGAAGGCACTGCGTAGCAAGTACGCCTATCTTGCAAGGTGGGGTTGACAACGGAAACCCAACATCATCCCCCTATTATTCTTCATGTTATGTGTTGGGTTGCACTTCGTTTAACCCAACCTACGGATTATTTTACTGAATCGCCTGTTTTAAACTACGACAGAATTCTTCGAGGGATTTTAACCCATCGCTGGGGGAATTATCAGCCAGACGTTTAACCATGGCACTGCCCACAATTACCGCATCAGCACCCCAGTTTTTCACCTGTAGTGCCTGTGTCGCGTCAGAAATGCCAAATCCTACCCCCACGGGTTTATCGGTGACAGAACGGATAGAATCGAGCAATTCCTCCACTCTGGTGGCCACTTGGTTCCGCATTCCCGTCACTCCCGTGACACTCACCAGATAAATAAAACCTTGGGATTGCCTGGCGATCGCTTGTATTCGTTCCGGGGGACTGGTAGGCGCTACCAATAAAATCACTTCAATTCCCTTAGCGGCAGCCGGTTGCAGCAGACTTTCCGCTTCCTCTAGGGGTAAATCAGGAACCACCAAACCACTCACCC
The DNA here is from genome assembly GCA_002282935.1 of Microcystis sp. LSC13-02. Classification (GTDB taxonomy): domain Bacteria; phylum Cyanobacteriota; class Cyanobacteriia; order Cyanobacteriales; family Microcystaceae; genus Microcystis. The sequence goes on from MTBT01000016.1 coordinate 27,076, forward strand.
CGGCTGCTTTTATTTGGTCTAAAAAGACATCTATCCCGCGATGATAGATAGGATTATAGTAAGTAAAGAGAATAATGGGAGCTTTCACCTCTCCCTGAGCATTTTTGACGATTTCTAGCACATCTTCCAACTTGACACCCCGATTTAAAGCGCGCGTGGCTGCCGCTTGAATAACCGGACCATCCGCAAGAGGATCGGAATAGGGAACCCCCAACTCGATCAGATCGGCCCCTGCCCGGTCTAAAATGCGTAAAGCTTGGGCAGTAGTAGATAAATCGGGATCACCAGCAGTAATAAAGGGAATTAAGGCACAATTCCCCTGGGAACGGAGAGAACGAAAACACTCGGAAACAGCAGTCATCGAAAATTACTGAAGACATAAAGCACTGTCTATTATCTCATGGTAGGGAATAGCTCACTGCCGGTCGCCGCAAGCTCAGGTAAAGAATTTTTCAAGTAATACTTAAGAAATATTGACAAAAAGGCGATCGAGGTTAGAATAGGCTCAGTCTGGCAGTTTTAAGAAAATTTCTGGTATGATAGGGGTTTTTATTCCGCTTTTTCCGGTACAAAATAGGACTACTGCCCGATCGGGTTTCGTATAATCAAACACTATATTATATCTATGTTTTCCATTTACATTCTCACTCATAACGAAGAAATTGATATTGCCGCCTGTGTGGAATCGGCACTTCTGTCCGATGATGTGATTGTGGTTGACTCCTACAGTAGCGATCGCACAGTAGAGATTGCTTCTCGTTATCCAGTGCGCGTGATTCAGCATCAATTCGAGAGCCATGGTAAACAAAGAACTTGGATGTTAGAAAATATCGAGACTAAATACGATTGGGTTTATATTCTCGAAGCAGATGAAAGGATGACACCCCAACTCTACGCAGAATGTCTGAGCGCCACTCAACAGAAAGATTTTACTGGTTTTTATGTGGCCGAAAGAGTTATGTTTATGGGAACTTGGATCCGTCGCAGCACCCAGTATCCCCGTTATCAAATGCGTCTATTTAGAAAAGATCAAGTCTGGTTTAGCGATTATGGTCACACGGAAAGAGAAGAATGTCTGGGAAAAACCTCTTTTTTAAAAGAAACCTATCCCCACTATACCTGTAGTAAAGGTTTAAGTCGTTGGATTGAAAAACATAATCGTTATTCTACCGATGAAGCGGCAGAAACCCTACATCAGTTGGCTAACGGTGGTGTTAGTTGGAAAAAATTATTTTTTGGTAAAACCGAAGTCGAAAGACGGAGAGCTTTAAAAGATTTATCTCTACGATTGCCTTTTCGTCCCTTGCTTCGTTGGTTTTATATGTATTTTATCTTGGCAGGAATTCTCGATGGTAAAGCTGGTTTTGCTTGGTGTACTCTACAAGCTTTTTATGAGTATTTGATCCTCTTAAAAGTAGCAGAAATGAAACAGGGTTTACCCACCCCCCCCGAAGTTAGAAATCGTTTTCATCCCCCGCAAAATGGTGACAATAGTAATTCCCATAGGGACGATTTCGTCTCCCTAAAAGGAAAAGCCGATTAACATTCAACCATTATTAATCAGTCAGCAATCACCTAACAACAACCTAGAGATAAAAAGCAATCCTGATCCATTTTTTTATTACAGCCTTTCTCATAAAGATGGAGTATAACCTAATTTGGCATCGGGACTGACTCCCTTCTCCCCCAACCCCTCTCCCTGATTAATAACGGATGCGAGGATCAATGCAAGCATTGATTAGATCGATCAAAATACTGGCAAAAACCACTATTGTCGCCAAAAAAGCCATTAATCCCTGCACTGTTGGGTAATCCCGCAGAGAAATCGCCCGATATAACTGATTTCCCAAACCTGGCCAAGAAAAAGTAACTTCCGTCAAGACTGCACCCCCTAAAAGAGCCGCAAAAGTTAATCCTAAGACAGTAATTACGGGAATTAGGGCATTTTTCAGCGCATGGGCGATCATAATCGTTTTTTCTGGTATTCCTCTCGCTTTTGCCGCATCCACATAGTCCGCTTGCAAAGTTTGTTTCAGATTAACTCGCACCATCCGTTCAAAAATCCCACTCAAAAGAATGCCGAGAGTAAAACTAGGTAAGGCTAGATAATACAAAGCTGTAGGCAACTTATCTAGTTGTAGAGTCATCAGACTATCAAAGGTATATAAACCCGTAATTGTCTGGGGTGGAGTTTCACTCAAAGGAAAACGAGTCCCCAAGGGAAACCAGCGCAACTGTACCGCAAAAATTAGCTGTAAGAGCATTCCCACCCAAAAAATCGGCAAGGAATAGGTTATCAGTCCAAATAAACGTCCCCCAGCATCTAAGGGGGTATTCGGACGGGAAGCGGTGATAATTCCCAATCCGACCCCCACTATCACCGCAATTAGCATTCCATAAAAAGTTAGTTCCACCGTCGCTGGAAAATGTTTAGCGATAATCTCCCATACCGTCACCCCCTTACTGGTTAAAGAGTCTCCTAAATTGAGACGCATTAGGTGGAAAATATAGTCTAGGTACTGGAAAAATAGGGGTTTATTCAGTCCTAATTGTTCTCTTAGGGCATTTTTGGCACTTTCAGGGGCGCGGTTGCCTAAAATCGCATCCGTGGGATCACCGGGGGCAACACGCATCAGCAGAAAAACCACCGTCACGATCGTCCATAACATCAAGGGAGCTAGGAGTAAACGCACCAGTAGATAGGATTGTAAAGCAGCGCGGCGAGACATGAGGGCTTTCCTTTCAGAAGATAGATTCTCAAGGAACCATACCCCAAAATCGACCAGGCGATCGAGAGGTACTGAATAAAAAATTAAATTGAGGGAAATATTTAGTACAAGTAAACTAAGTTATCCGCAC
>MTBT01000017.1 GCA_002282935.1 Microcystis sp. LSC13-02
GGAGAGCTTTATTGTAAACTAATCTTACACAGCCCAAAGTGCGCCGCAATAGCGACTCTTGTTCTGGTGTGGGGTAAAATCGGTAAGAATAAGCTTTTTCCATGTCTCACATTTAAGCATATATTCCGTAAATGTGTTAATATTTAACAGTAAAGCCAACCTAGAACGACCGGGTTTCAGACCCAAAATTTTCGATGAAGAACTAATGATCGCAAAAGTGGTCTCCCAATTCCAAACTTTTTTGCCCGAAGCGGCAATTTATGTCTATAACAACCGCTCTACCGATGATACCGTGACGGAGGCACTCAAAGCTGGGGCGCTCGTTCCTGGCGCGAACTCCTAGGCAACGGCAGCGAACTAGAGATGGTGGCTATTCCGGGGGGCAGTTTTCTACGAGGCTCAAAAAATGAGGAAAGAGGCGATCATACTAGCAGTGAAAAACCAGAAAATTCCCTGACGACGGCGGCCTTTTTTCTGAGCAAATACCCGATCACCCAAGCACAGTGGCGAGCGATCGCCCAACTGCCCAAAATTAATCTCGAACTCAACCCGGCGCCCTCCTTTTTCCAAGGCGATAACTTACCCGTAGAGAGAGTCTCCTGGTACGAGGCGATCGAATTTTGTCAAAGACTCTCCCGCTCCACCGGCAAAGATTACCTACTAGCGAGTGAATCACGCTGGGAATACGCCTGTCGCGCCGGTACAACCACCCCCTTTTACTGCGGGGAAACCCTCACCAGCGAGCGCGCCAATTACTTTGCCGTCTATGATCCCTACGCCGAAGAACCTAACACCACCTATCTGGCCAGGACTACCCCAGTGGGCAGTTTCGCCCCCAATAATTTCGGTCTCTACGATATGCACGGCAACGTGGGCGAATGGTGCGCCGATAGCTGGCACCGGAATTACGAGGGAACCCCGCCCCTAGATGGTAGTGCTTGGTTAGACAGGGATAATCGCTTGCAGCCCCGTTATCCTTCCGCCCGTTTAGTGCGAGGGGGCAGTTGGGGGGATGAAGCTAGGCACCTACGCAGTGCCAATCGCACCTTTTGCCTTCCCGATCAACACCACAGTGTCTTGGGTTTACGAGTCATGGCCGATAGTACCGGTTAATCAATGCTTGTGTCCGCCCAAGAGACGACAAAGGTATGGTTCAATAGGTTAGGTTCCAAAGGGCCAAAAGTATTCAGAATCTTCTGCTGTTGTCAGTGCGTCTGTAGCTAAATCAACCGCGAGTGAGGTCAAATTTTTCATGAAGATACAGCAGTCTCATCTTTTCTTAAATCCCCCCACAGGAGATCTGCAGGTACCTTTATCTCCTCCTCCCCCGGACGACGGCAACCTAGAAGAAGAAAAAAATTATCCTCTCAGCCTGTCTCTAGTCATTCCCACCTACAATGAACGGCAAAATATCGTTCAATTAGTCAACATTCTCAGTCAAATACTGGACGAAGCCCTGCCCGATGATTACGAACTGATCGTTGTCGATGATAATAGTCCCGATCGCACTTGGGAAGTCGCCGCGTCTTTAATCCCTGAATATCCCCAGCTGCGAGTGCTGCGCCGGGAGGGAGAAAAAGGTTTATCCTCGGCAGTGGTACGGGGGTGGCAAGTGGCACGGGGCGACATACTTGGGGTAATCGATGCCGATTTACAACATCCCCCGGAAGTGTTATTAAAATTATTCGAGCAAACCAGAGCCGGAGCCGATCTCGCCCTGGCTAGTCGCCATGTGGAAGGGGGTGGAGTCAGCGAATGGAGTCTAACTCGACGCTTCCTCTCCCGGGGGGCGCAGCTGTTGGGATTAGTCATTCTGCCTAACGTGGTGGGACGGGTATCGGATCCGATGAGTGGCTATTTCATGGTTAATCGACAAGCGATCGCTGGCCCGATCTTAAACCCGATGGGCTATAAAATTCTCCTCGAAGTTATCGGCCGCGGCAATATTGACGAGATCGCCGAAGTGGGTTACGTTTTCCAAGAGCGTCAAGACGGCGAGAGTAAGGTCACTTGGAAACAGTACATCGAGTATATTCTGCATCTGCTGAAATTACGTTCTCGTGGTCGCGTTGGTCGTCTGAAAAGACGTTGGCAATTCCCCCTCGATCGCTTTCTTCGCTTTAGTTTAGTCGGGTTTAGTGGCGTATTCGTCGATATGGCTATCTTTTATCTCCTCAGCGATCCCACTACCCTCGCTTGGGGAGTAACTCGCAGTAAGATTATCGCCGCCGAGGTGGCCATTATTAATAATTTTCTCTGGAACGATCGCTGGACTTTTGGCGATTTGTCCACGGGCCAAAATCAGTGGCAGCAGCGTTTCAAACGTTTTCTTAAATTTAATCTTATTTGTTTGGCCGGTTTGATCCTCAACGTCCTGCTCTTAAACTTTTTCTTCAATGTCTTAGATATTAATCGCTATATTGCTAACTTAATAGCGATCGCTATAGTTACCGTTTGGAACTTCTGGATGAATTTAAAACTCAGTTGGCGTGTGACGGAGGTTAAACCCGAAAAGTCCGGCAAGCAATAGGAAAGCCTTTGAAAACTTGCCCTCTAGTCCTGCAAACCCTTTTTAACTCTCGTTCAACCGCTGGCAGCATTAATTTTTGGGACTTAAAAGCGGCCCAGGGTCAACAGGAAACCGATTACTGGGGATTAAGTCTCAAGGAGGGGATGGAATGGCTTGATCAAAATGCCGATGACTTTCCTTGGGGAAAGGCCGCCGACCCCGATTATTATGCTTTCCCCCATTGTCCGACAATTCATGCGGTCCAACGTCAAGAAACACCCCTAACTAGGGTTTGCTGAATAAATCTAAAAACCTTGTTGGGTAAGACTTTTAGACTTTTTGTCAATCAAAAAGTACCAGGCATGGGAGTGATCAGGGGGAAAACGGTAAAACCCATCCCCCAACCCCCAACCCCCAACCCCCAACCCCCACCGAAAAACTTTTTCAGCAGACCCTAACCATCATTAAACATTGTCGTCAGCCATGATCGAAATGACCGCTATTCCGCCGATTTCCTTGCAAAACTACCGTATCGCTGCGATTATTCCCTGTTACAACGAAGAACTAACGATCGCTAAAGTTGTCTCCCAATTCCAAACTTTTTTGCCAGAAGCGGCAATTTATGTCTATAACAACCGCTCTACCGATGATACCGTGACGGAGGCACTCAAAGCTGGGGCGATCGTTCGTCAGGAAATCCAACCGGGAAAAGGTAATGTTGTCCGGCGGATGTTTGCCGATATCGAGGCCGATATCTATATTCTCATCGATGGTGATGATACCTACGAAATTGCGGCAGTACGACCCTTAATTGAACGAATGCTGCGGGAACAATTGGATATGGTCGTCGGTGCTCGTCGGGAAGCGGCAAAATCCTCCCAGGCTTATCGTCCCGGTCATCGCGCTGGTAATCTATTTTTAACAGGATTGGTGAAATTTCTGTTTGGAGCGCGTTTAATCGATATGCTCTCCGGTTATCGCGTCTTTTCTCGTCGTTTCGTCAAATCTTTTCCCGCTTTGTCCAATGGTTTCGAGATTGAAACCGAGTTAACTATCCACGCTTTAGAATTAAAAATTCCCTTCGCCGAAGAACCAACCCTCTACGGAGAACGTCCTGAAGGTTCCCAAAGTAAGTTAAAAACCTTTCAAGATGGCTGGCGAGTATTGGGAACCGCTATCTTACTTTTTAAAGAAATTCGTCCTTTTCTCTTTTTTAGCCTTGTCTCGCTAATTTTGGCGGTTATTTCCCTCCTCTTAGCGATACCCGTCCTGTTTGAATACCTCGAAACCGGCTTAGTACCACGTTTTCCCACCGCTATTTTATCGGCCTCGATCATGCTTTTAGCCTTTTTAAGTTTGACCTGTGGCATGATCCTCGATTCCGTCTCCCGGGGACGAAAAGAGATGAAACGAATGGCCTATCTAGCTAACAGTTGGCTGAAAGGTTAGGGAAAAAGTTCACTAAACATACAGGTCTAGGTAACATCTATCTGGGGTTAAACCGTCTCTAACCGTTGCAGCACGGAGGAGGGTTTTTTGTCAATAAATTCCGCCGGCGAAATTTGATATTTAATCAGATTGGCTAATTCCTGTAGTTGGCTGATGGCTTCCGCACCTTCGAGTTTCATTAACTCTCGATCATCGCGCATTTCTGTCCAGGTGATGCCGTAATCGGACACGAGAAACCGAATTAGATGGGTTTCACCCAATCCGACCATAAAGGATGCGCTGTTCATTTGACCGCCACAGGTGTAGCAAGATGCTAGATAACCTTGATTTTCTAGTGCGATCGCTAAGGCCTGTAAATCCATGACCAAGTCTTTGACCAGTTGGCGATGCTGTTCTGCAAGTCGTTTAAACACAATGTTCCTCCTGACAACACTGCTCAATTATAAAACCTTAATACTGTTTTAAGATTCTTTTTTGAGAAAATAAAGTGAATGAACCAGGTTTTTTTACGGATGTTAAGTAACAAAATGTAAAGAACCCGATACCTAGGGTAGCGTGAATTCCTGAGCTCGCCAAGTATATGTAACTACAAAGCCACCATTCTATCCATCTTTCCACCCCCTCGATCCCAACTATTCCCATCATGCCTATTTTTAAAGTTTAAGATCCGGTTTCGACAAAAAAGTTCGTAAATCTATATTGACAATTATAGGACTTAGGCATTGACAGGACCGACCGAATATGGTGTATGGGTTTCAGGTATTTTAACCTGATTTTTTGATGACCTTTGAGCGATCGCTATCGTTCGGGAGTTAATCGCCAAAAGTCTGAAACTCCTATTCTTTCGTGGAAGCTATGGCTAGTAATTTTTTGTGATACTATAGCGGTTCTCGCATATGTGCGGCACACTTAAACCTTTGCTGATTAAGCTGCTCAGGTTCGGCAATGTACCTCTTGTGAATCAGAAACGCTATAATAATCTTACCACTAAGTTTAACTCCTAAACCTTCATCAGTCAAATTTCATCGAAGTTGCATCACCAGAAGGAATAAAACTTGCCCAGAAAAAAGGATGTTTTTGCTTCTCACTCTTGAGCATTCCTAGTTGAATTTGTCGTAAAGCTTCACTGCGTCTTTCTCCTTTTTGCAAGCGTCCATAATAGGCGACCATTAAATCTTTAGTTGCGTCGTCAGATACTTTCCAAAGGCTAATTAATTGGCTTTCACTACCCGCAATAACTAAAGCGCGGCGCAATCCATAAACTCCCTGGCCGATATTAATATCTCCTTTCCCCGTATCGCAAGCGGAAAGAACAACTAATTTGGTTCCGACTAAGTTTAAATTGGTAGTTTCTAAAGCAGTTAAAACACCATCATCTCCTGCACTTTGACCGATTTTTACTCCTGCTAAAACTAACCCAGAACGCAATAAAGGATTCTCAATCACATTGCGTTCCGGTTTAAAAAAACCATGAGTGGCGATGTGGAGAATATTCGGTTTTTTCGCTTGTTTGACGGCGTTTTCTGTGGCTTGAGAACCAGTTAAAACAGTGGCTTGAGGTAAGATATTTTTAATCGCTTTAGCTTCTTGTTCTGTACCCGGAAGACCGGGAAAAGTAAACTCAGACAGGTCGATGGAACGAGTGAGAGCGACTTTTTCCCCTGCTTTGCCGTAGAAAGGATCAGCTACAATGAGGGGAGATTGTTGACTGGCAAATTTATCTTTTAGACGCAGTAAATCTCGTCCAGAAGTGAGATAGGTAATATGATAATTTTCCACTAAGTATTGATTATTTTCATCCACTAATGCTTCAAAGGGAATTAAATTAAGTCCAGCATCAGGAGAAAGCAGAATTGTTTTAGTATCGCCTAATAATTGACGGATAGGCTGCATCAATGTCTCATCAAGTTGACGCGCTGATTTTTGCAGTTGGGGGAGACGAGTTTCTGCGTCTGCAAGATTGTCACGGAAGTAAATTAATTTGTCGTCAATTGGTTTAGCCTCCCCTAAATCCTTGGCTTTGATGTCACCATTGGGATAGAGAATATAAACAGCATAACGAGGATTGCCAAAGCGTTGATTTTCAGGCGCTTTAGGATTAAGAGGTCGATAGCGGACTATTTCAACTAAAGCAGCATCAGCAGGAATTAGCTTTTGAATGCCTTCGAGGGTAATGGGTTGGGATAGGCTACGAAATTCGGCACTACGACGACCGATTTTACCCTCTATTTCTTTTGCTTTTTCGGTAACTTCGTTAAGTTGTTGACGGTAAATTTCTGGTGAGGGAAAATCTTCAGGCTTTTTAAAAGTCAGGTTAGATACTTGCGTCCGAACTTCAATCAGTTGAGTTAATAATTGTTGACTTTCGAGGTCATCAGTACGTTGTCGGAGAATTTGTAAGCTATTGGTTGAAACATCTAAAATTCGTCCTTTACGTTCTAAGATGGTTTTCAAGGCGAGACGGGTTGCTTGTGGGTTATTAGGTGCAGCTTGAAGATTGAGGGAAATCACCCCATCAGTCGTCCCTGAAACCGTTGCTATATAATCTTGTTTTTGACGTTCATCCCCAATATTTAGATTTTCTGAGAGGTTGTCTTCTTCTACTGCAAGTGCTTGGCTGAGATAATTAATGGCTTGAGGAATATCATCTTGAGAATAGTAAAGTACTGCCAAATTGTTGAGACTGGTGGCGGTATCGGGATGGTTGTCTCCTAATTGTTGTTTGCTGATAGCTAAGGACCTGTTGTAGAGGGGTTCGGCTTCGCTGTATCTTCCTTGAACTCTGTAAAGTTCTGCCAAATTGTTGAGACTGGCGGCGGTAGCGGGATGGTTGTCTCCTAATTGTTGTTTGATGATAGCTAAGGCTTGTTTGTAGAGGGGTTCGGCTTCGCTGTATCTTCCTTGAGACTGGTAAAGTGCTGCCAAATTGTTGAGACTGGTGGCGGTATCGGGATGGTTGTCTCCTAATTGTTGTTTCCTGATAGCTAAGGACCTGTTGTAGAGGGGTTCGGCTTCGCTGTATCTTCCTTGAGACTGGTAAAGTAATGCCAAATTGTTGAGACTTTGTGCAGTTAGGGGATGGTTGT
>MTBT01000018.1 GCA_002282935.1 Microcystis sp. LSC13-02
TTATCAGTTATCAGTTATCAGTTATCAGTTATCAGTTATCAGTTATCAGTTATCAGTTATCAGTTATCAGTTATCAGTTATCAGTTATCAGCTATCAGCTATCAGCTATCAGTTAAGCTAAGACGCATTTAAAGCGCTTATTCTTAAGATTAGCCGAATCTCCCCCAATCCCTTTACTGTTGCCTCTTGCCTCTTGCCTCTTGCCTCGTCTGGCCCAAGCAATTTAAATTACGAACAGCTTATCAGAGTTGAGCTTTCTTTTCACTGATTACTGGTTACTGTTCACTGATTACTGAAAATACTTCCCAACTCCCACTCTGCAATAACTACTGGCAGCCAGAAATACGTTGGTTCCTTATCATACTTTGTGCTTTTTGTCAAAAAAACTTTTTCTTTGCAATAAAACTACACAAAAAAAAGATCATCGTTGCGGGTGAAATTGACTAATTTACCCGTCTTAATCAGGATTACCTTCTAGGTGTGGCAAGGGTTTCCACCATTGCTGCCCAAAAAAGCACAAAATAACCCATTATGAAATTCTATCAAATCGCTGTAACCATTGCAACATCGTTGTTAAATAAAAATATTTCTCAATTAATTGTTAAGAATTTATAAATATTGCGGAATGTTAATTTAAATATTCTCAAGCTTATGGAGTCAATAGATAATTTTTGCTTATCTTTGACAAAAAATAGAACTCCTGCAAAATCGAACATCTACAATTGGGTTAGGATTCAGTATTAAGGAGATTTATTTTTATTTATTCTTCCCAATTCCCCAATTCTTATGAGAGATTCCCTATCGAGCCATCTAAGAGTACAACAACATTGCCTCAATCAAGTTAAATTAGCCGTGAAAAAGCAGGGCTTTAGCAGTCAACGATCCTTAGCTAAAGAAGCTGAATTTAGTCTGGCTATTGTCAGCAACTTCCTGACGGGGAAACCAGTAGAACAAGCCACTTTTGCCCAAATTTGTCGTCGATTATGCCTCGACTGGCAAGAAATCGCCGCCCTGAATTTTCAGCTAACAGCACCCCCTCAAGACAAAATTCCGGTTAATTCTCCATCCAAGAGCGAAAAATTGGACATATTACCCCCCTATCCCAATGGGGCAGTTCCCCTTGGTTCCCCATTTTATTTAGAACGTCTTCCCCTGGAAGAACAGATAAGGCAGGAAATCAAGAAACCGGGGGCTTTAGTGCGGATAAAAGCCCCGAAAGAAATGGGCAAAACTTCCCTACTTTTGAGAATGCTCGATTTTGCCAAACAGCAAGGCTACCGCACGGTGAGTTTGAACTTAGAACAGGTAGACCAAGCGATTTTAGGTGATTTAAACCAATTTTTGCGCTGGTTGTGTGCCAATGCTGCCCGTCAACTACAGTTAAAACCACAATTAGATGAGTATTGGGATGAGGATTTAGGCAGCAAGATTAGCTGTACGGTTTACATTCAAGACTATCTCCTGGAATCGATTACCGCCCCCATTGTCCTCGCTCTCGATGAACTCAATCAGATTTTTGAACATCCCCAAGTGGCCAAGGATTTTTTACCGCTGCTGCGTTCTTGGTACGAAGAAGCCAAAACCCTACCTATCTGGCAAAAACTCCGTCTTATCGTCGTCCATTCCACAGAAATTTACGTCCCCCTGCAACTCAATCAATCCCCCTTTAACGTGGGATTCCCCGCACAGCTAAGTCATTTTAGTCTTGAGGAGGTATTGCAATTAGCCCAACGTTATCAACTCACCTGGGAAAATCAGGAAAAAGTCAAACAATTGATGGAGCTAGTAGGAGGACACCCAGCTTTGGTGCAAACCGCCCTCTACTATCTCAGTCGGGAGGAAATAACTATGGCGCAAATACTAACCAGTGCCACCTCCGTCACGGGGATTTATGCCCATCACCTGCGACGCCATTGGGCGGTATTAGAACAACAGCCTGAACTAGCGAAAGCCCTCGATAGAGTGATGAGCGCGGTGGAACCCGTACAATTAGACCCAATTCTCGCTTACAAACTCAGCAGTATGGGACTACTCAAACAATCAGGAGATAAAGTAGTACCCGGCTATGAATTGTATCGACGCTATTTTTTAGAGGTGAAATCCTCTATCAGTTATCAGTAAAAAGTAAACAGTTATCAGTGAACTGATATAGCAGTTATCCTAATAGTGAGGTGCAAATTCTCTGGTTTTGGGGAACGCCGAAACTGAGGAACGGTCAACATTAGTCGGTCGTCTGGGGATGATGCCAAATCCAGTCATACTTCATCTTGATGAGAAACGCTGTAACTCGCATCTGATAACTGATAAGTAGGGAGGTACAATTATTTTTAGGATGGGTTAGCGCACTTCGTAACATGATCGGACGTTGGGTTTCATGCTTCAACCCAACCTACGTTCATCTTATATTTAATTCCACCCACCCACTTAACTGATAACTGATAACTGATAACTGATAACTCACATCTGATAACTGATAAGGGAGAATCCTATGAATATGTCAATCAAAGATACTGTCCAAAATACTGTCAACGTTAGTAATTTTAGTCGCTCGCAACTCGGTCAACCGGATGAGAACAATTTATATAAAGCGGTCGCCACAATTACCGAGGGACATTGGCCGGAAAATCTTTCGGGATACGTTTTTATCGTCTGTCCTTTTCATAGAAAAAATGACCGTCATTTGTTCTCTGGCGAAGGTGTAATTATTAAATGGGACTTGCAAGGGAAAAATAATCAAGTTAACGTTTACAGTAAAAAACTGAAAACTTGGGATAGTTTTTGGCGAAAAATTTTACCGATATTTAATATTATTAAAGCCAATTTTCCCGCCGTGATCAGCATTTTGGGTTCTTCGGAAATAGCGAATACTGCTATGGTTAAACTAGAAAAAGTTTCCGAAGATGAACAACTAGAAGAAACCAGATTAATTCTCACCGCCGATGCGGGACGTTACTGGGAAGTAGATCCCGTTTCCCTTGATACTATCACTCCGATTGGTTATTTTGACCAACATCTTGTTTCCGTGCCTTTGTCTTTTTTCCCCGTCCTAGAAAATACCGCTCATCCCTTCTACGATAAAAAAACCCAAGAATTTATCACCTGTGAATTAAAGCTAAAACTTGTATCGGGAGGTATGTTAAAAGATTTAGATAACTCGGTGTATATTGTTCTTTGGGATCAACAAAAACAACTTAAACCTTGGAAACTACAGGGAACTATCCTTGATGGTAGTCCCCATTCGGTTATCGTCACCGAAGATTATATCATGATTCCCGATATGCCTTTTCAGATGGGAGTAGCCAAACTATTAGGTATCAGAATCAAGCCAGAAGAAACCTATCCGAAAACTCAAATTTATCTGGTTAAACGTCAAGACCTCAAGGAAGAAGAAACCACCGTTCCCTCGCAATTAATTACCTTCAATGGCGACAGTTATCACTTCCTTTGTAATTACCATAGTATCAACGGTCAAATTCAGCTGGTGGCCATCCAAAACGCCACTATTAGTTTAACCGAAGCGATCGAAAAAGACGATATCCAACATTTTACTGGTCAGAGTTATCCCCCCGAATACCACGGCATTCCTTGGATGTTTCCCTTTGACCCCGGAGTGCTACGCAAAGTGGTTATCGAAGATGCCAGGGTGATAAGCGAACAAGCTTTCATCCATCCGGGTTGGTTCTTTACCTGTCTCTACACCGCCGACCCACGGGAATTGGAACAGGGATACAGCGCCATTTATCAGGTTTATTCCGGTTATGTGCGCGAATTAATCTGTCGTCGTCAGTATATGGATTTTCGCGACCAAAGTAATCGCATCCTCAGCGATGCCGAACTTCCCAGTCATGACTTGCCCTCGGTATTAGCCAAGGTTCCCCTCGATAAGGATTGGAATCAGTTAACTGAACAGATTAGACAAGAAAAAAATGCCAGTGATACTCATGTATCACATTTAGGTCGGGAACTACTGGATTTTTATGTTTGTCCCGATGGCTATATTTTAGATAGCATTCAGTTTATTCCCCAAGAACAGGGCTATCTATTTACGACGGTTTTAACCCCGACCAGAGTATTAGAAGCTTGGTTATTTAACCCTGACAATCTCAAGGACGGACCGATTGCTAAACTGAGCTTACCGGAAGATGTTCACTTTGGTTTTACCTTGCATTCCGAGTATTTCGAGCAGGTGCTGCCTTCTCCCCGTCCTTCCGTCTCACAGGTAAATCGAGTTCTTTCGGCCTTGCGGAGTCTTGTCTTGGTTCCCGTAGAATTTTTCTTGGGGAGACCCGCAGCCATTTACAATCGCCAAGCAAAAAATTGACACTCCCGCGCCTAGCGGGGATTCTTAAGAGACGTAAATCCTTAAAGGGTTAGCCAAAAACCCGCTAGACACTCGCTCAAAATTGAGTCTGTGCTTACTTTTAACCAAAATATTGGCACTACCATTAATATCGGCTGAAACAAGATGTCTGTTCTTTGTTTGATACAATCCCCGCTTAACCCTTCTACCAGAAAAATTCTGTTTGATGGGGTTATCGGCATTGTAAATAGGAATCTCATCTTGACCGTAAAAACTAGCTTTAGACGAATAAGACTCCTCTTGTTCACAATACTCAATTCCGTATCGAGAACACAAAGCTTTGAGCTTTTGTCTAAGTTGCCAAAAAGGTATCTGAACAAAGTTTTGATTGTTGGAACGTCCAATATTAATCTCTTGTTTAATACTTGGATTATACCCAACTACCAACTTGCCTATTTGATGGTTCAAGCAATGGTTAATTATTATTCGAGCGGATTTATTCAAATAATCTCGAATAGAATCATTACGCCATTGATTAAGCTGTGCTTGTTGATTAGTCAACTCTTTAATGCCTTGCTTATCTTTGGCAGATTGAAGTTCAGCATTACGCTTGTTGTACCACTGATTAATGCTTTTAAGTCTTTTTCCATCAATCAAAAATTGATGCCCCTCAGTGTCAAAACAAGCTGCCAAGTTATCAACCCCCAAGTCAATAGCTATTGCTTTTTCGGAGTCCACAGATGTTTCTATTGCTTCATCCTCATAAATGTACTCGATTTCAAACCATCGAGCCGAGTATTTGGGATGTATTCGTACCTCCTTAATATTCTTGTCTTTCAGTCTTTCTGGGAGTTGGATTTTAACTTCGCCATATTCTTTTTTAAACTCTCTAGACATGGGAATTGCCAACATTCCATCTTTGAGTTTAATTCGAGGAATAATCAAAGGGAAATATCCCTCTTTAGACAAGTATTGGGGCAGTTGTGGTCTTTGGTCACATCTCCCTATACTAATTGCCTTAAGCAGTCCCAAGAAAGACCGCATACTTCTATCTACTACCTTCATCGTTTGCTGAGCAATATCGGTATTCAAAAGCCGATAGTTTTCATTAGATTTGCAAATATGGTAGTTAGATTCGTAGGTCAAACGTTTTCTTTCAGCAAAGAAATATTGCCGACATTCGTACAACGCCACATTAAAAAGATTCTTACTCAAACGACACAAAGCAGTCAGGGCATTAAATTCCTGCTGATTAAGTTGTCTAAGTTGGTTCTTTTGAGTGGCGTACATAGTTAAGATTGTTTCGCTGTATCTCTAGCATATAGCGAAACATCTTAAATGCCAAGCCGTCCTAAAAGGACGGGGTTTCAAACCCAATTTTTCGATGATTCTTCTCAACGGATACGACATTCTTGCCCAAATCTACGAAAGTGTTAACTCAGAAGTCTATCGGGCCATTCGCACCGCCGATAATCAACCCGTTATCCTCAAAATCCTCAAGCAAGAATATCCTACCACCCAAGAACTAACCCACTACAAACAGGAGTATAAAACCATCTGCGGCCTGAACTTCGAGGGGGCGATTAAAGCTTATGGTTTAGAAACCTACCGCAGAACTCCCGTGATTATTTTGGAAGATTTCGGGGGCATATCCTTAAAAAAATGGCTAGAGGGTAAACCCTTGGCCCTAAGGGACTTTTTAAGCCTTGCACCCCGAATAGTGGCTAATTTAGAGAAAATTCACAACGCCAAGGTTATTCACAAAGATATTAATCCGGCCAATATAGTTCTTAACCCCGAAACCGGACAAATTAAAATCATCGATTTTGGCATTGCCAGCGTCCTGCGGCGGGAAAATCCGGGGCTAAAAAATCCCAACGTCCTGGAGGGGACTTTAGCCTATATTTCTCCCGAACAAACCGGACGGATGAATCGCAGTCTCGATTACCGCACGGATTTTTATTCCTTGGGCGTTAGCTTCTACGAACTGCTCACCGGACAATTACCTTTTCCAGCTAAAGATGCTTTGGAATTAGTTCACTGTCATCTGGCTAAACAACCTTTGGAGATTAATAGTCTCGTCAGGGAGAAAATTCCCCCGGTGGTGGAGGCAATCATCAGGAAACTGATGGCTAAAACCCCCGAGGAACGATACCAAAGTGCCTATGGTATTCGGGCAGATTTAGAAGAATGTTTAAGACAACTAGAAAAAACGGGTAAAATTGAGGATTTTGTCATCGCTAGGCAAGATCTAGCTAATCAGTTCCAAATTCCCCAGAAACTCTACGGCAGGGAGGCAGCAATCGCCACTCTCCTCGCTGCTTTTCAACGGGTAGCCACGGCGGATAAAAACTCCTCTCACACCGAACTGATGCTAGTTACGGGTTATTCTGGTATAGGTAAAACCACCTTGGTTGGGGAAATTTATCAGCCAATTACTGAAAAACGCGGCTTTTTTATCTCTGGTAAATTTGACCAGTTTCAGCGCAACACTCCCTACGCTGCCGTGGTTAGCGCTTTGACTCATCTGGTCAAGCAACTTTTGGGGGAAAGTCAACCACAACTGGAACTATGGCGACAAAAACTCCTAAAGTCTTTGGGGACGAATGCACGGGTTATTATTGATGTGATTCCTGAACTAGAATTAATTATCGGTCCGCAACCAGAGGTGTTACAATTAGGAGCGATCGCTACTCAAAATCGCTTTAATTTAGTCTTTAAAAATTTTATTCGCGTCTTTTGTTCCCCAGAACATCCCTTAGTCATCTTTCTCGATGATTTGCAATGGGCAGACTTGGCTAGTCTTCAGTTGATAGAATTAATTATGCTCGATGGCGATATCGACTATTTATTTTTAATTGGCTCCTATCGCAGTAATGAAATTAATTCCACCCATCCCCTAACCGCTACTCTCGATAAATTAGAGCAGGGGGGCATAATTATCAATCAAGTTATTTTAAAACCTCTGGGACTTGAACAGGTCAATCAGTTAATTGCCGAGACATTAAATCATTCACCAGAATATGTGCAATCTTTGGCCGCTTTAGTCTGGCAAAAAACCCACGGTAATCCTTTTTTTGTCAATGAATTTCTCAAAACTATCTACCGGGAAAATTTGCTATTTTTCCAACCAGGGCAGGAAACAACCACTAAAATCGACAATAATAGGGGCTATTGGCAATGGCATCTCGGCCAAATTCAAAGGATTGGCAGTACCGATAATCTGATTCAATTTATGATGGGCAAAATGCAGAAATTGCCCCCCGAAACCCAGGAGGTTTTAAGTTTAGCGGCCTGCCTTGGAGCAGAGTTTAATTTATATAGTCTGGCAATAATCTCTGAAAAATCACCTTCAGAACTTTTACCAATTTTAAATTATAGTAGCGAAGCTGGTTTGATTATTCCCCTCTCAGAATTAGATGAACAATTACTGATTCAAGAATATAAATTTGCTCATGATCGCATTCAACAAGGAGCTTACGCTCTCATCAAAGACAGCAAAAAATCTTTAATTCATCTAAAAATTGGTCGCCTACTTTGGCGGAATACTGCTGCCAATGAATTATCGGAAAAGATTTTTAAAATAGTCGATCATCTCAATCTTGGTTATCAACTAATTAGCGAGGAAAAAGAACGAGAGTTAGTGGCTAACTTGAATTTACTAGCAGCCCAAAAAGCCAAAGCTGCCAATGCCCAAATCGAAGCCTTAAAATATATTAAAATTGCTCAAAAACTTCTTAAAAAATCAAGTTGGAAAAATAACTATCAACTGACTTTAAATGTTTATTCTGAAGCCACAGAAATCGCCTATTTAACTGGGGATTTTGAGCCGATGCAGTGCTGGGCTAATCTCGTATTAAAACAGGCAAAAACAACCCTAGATAAAATAAAAGTTTATGAAGTCATTATCGAAGCTTATCACACCCAAAATCAAGAACTAAAAGCGGTACAAATTGGTTTATCTGTCCTCAAAAGCTTAGATTTCGAGATTCCCGAATCCTTACAATCATCAGATATTCAAAAAGAACTAACTGAAACTCGACAAAGATTAGCAGGTAAAAATATTGAGGATTTAAGTAATTTACCGCCGATAAATGAGGAAGAAAAATTAGCAATAATGAAGATGGCGACTGCCATATTTCCTCCTGTTTTTATTGCCGCCCCTCATCTCTTACCCATCCTAGTATCAAAACAGGTTAACTTATCAATTGAATACGGCAATAGTTATCTAGCGGCTTTTACTTATGTCAATTATGGCTTAATTCTTTGTGGTATTTTAGAAGATTGGGAAACGGGTTATCAATTTGGAAAACTGGCTTTAAACATCACCGATAAATTTCATGCCAAAGCCCTGATGCCGAAAATAATTGCCGTCTTTTCCGCCACTATTAGTATCTGGAAAGAACCAATTAAAAATTCCCTGTCTTTGTTAAAATCTTCCTATCAAACTGGTTTAGACATTGGGGATCTCTACTACGGAACAACCTGCGCCTATCTTTACTGTTTTCATTCTGCCTTTATTGGACAGGAATTAACAGAATTAGCCCAGGAAATAGCTAATTATGATCTGGCTTTTGTTAAGCTCAAACAAGAAAATACTCGCAACTATCTAAAAATCTACGGACAAACAGTTTTAAATCTACTGGGGCGCTCGGAAAATCCCGGTAATTTAGAAGGACAATACTATCAAGAAACTCTTATGTTACCGTATCATCTAGAGGCTAATGATCTCTACGGACTCTGTGCTTTATTTGTTAATAAATTATACCTTTGTTATTTATTTGGACAGTACGAACAAGCCATTGAAAACGCTAAACAAGCCGAAAAATATCTGGGGGGAGCCACCGCCACTTTCTTGATTTCTCTGCATAATTTCTATGATTCCCTCGCCCATTTAGCTATTTATAGTCATCTGGACAATGACCAACAAAAGCAAATATTAGAACGAGTGACGAATAATCAGAAAAAGCTGCGGGAATGGGCTAATCAAGCACCCTCTAACTATCTCCATAAATTTTATTTAGTGCAAGCGGAAAAAGACCGGGTGCAGCAATCCTATCTAGAAGCCATAGAAAACTACGAACTAGCCATCGCTAAAGCCAAGGAAAATGAATACATTAATGAAGAAGCACTAGCTAACGAACTAGCGGCGAAATTCTATCTAGATTGGGGTAAAGTAAAAATTGCCAAAACCTACATCAATGAAGCTTATTATCTCTATTCTCTTTGGGGAGCAACAGCTAAAGTCAAAGAGATAGAAAGCCGTTATTCTCAGTTAATGGTCAATAATTATGGTTCCAATTCCCTGACCGAAACTAGGAGAACTCCCACCAGAAAAAATTCAGTTAGTCATGCGGGAGAACTGTTAGATTTAGCCACGATTATGAAGGCCTTCCAAGCCATTTCTAGCGAGATAGTTTTAGATAAATTACTCGCCACCCTGATGAAAATTCTCATCGAAAATGCTGGGGCGCAGCTGGGCTATCTTATCCTAGAAAGTGGCGGACAACTATTGATCGAAGCCTCCGGTTCGGTGCAGGAAGATGGGGTGACAGTCTTTAAATCTAATGCCATCGAAGAACATCTTCCCGTCTCGATTATTAACTATGTAGCCCGGAGCGGTCAAACCGTTCTTAATGACGATGCTGCCCATGAGGGCAATTTTAGCAATGATTCCTATATTAAAACCCATCAAACCAAATCCCTGCTCTGCACACCCCTCCTCGACCAAGGACAACTGCGGGGAATTGTCTATCTAGAAAATAATCTCACCGTTGGGGCTTTTACCCAAGAAAGATTGGAAGTGCTGCAACTGCTCTCCAGCCAAGCGGCGATCGCAATTACTAACGCCAAACTCTACACCGAAATCAAAGCCAAACAGAGACAACTAGCGCAATTTTTAGAAGCCATGCCGGTGGGGGTATTCGTCCTCGATGCTGGCAGTCAACCCTATTATGCCAATCAAACTGCCCAAGAGATTTTAGGAAAAGAGATAGTTAATATCACCACGGCTAATGAGTTGGGGGAAACCTATCAGTTATATCAAGCTGGAACCGATCGATTGTATCCCACAGAATACCATCCGATTGTCCGAGCTTTAAGGGGGGAAAAAAACACGATGGATGATCTAGAAATTCACCAAGGAGAGAAGATTATTCCCCTAGAAGTGTATGCCACGCCCGTTTTTGACGAAAAAGGAGAAATTATCTATGCGATCACCGCTTTTACCGATATTACCGAACGAAAACAGGCGGAAGCGGAACGGATTCGCTTTACCGAAGAATTAGCCGAGTATAGCCGCACCCTAGAACAGAAAGTGCAGGAGCGCACCCTAGAACTCAGCCAAACCCTAGAAATTCTCAAGGCCACCCAAGCAGAATTACTGTTTGAAAATGAACTGCTCAGAAGTAGCGAAGAATCTAGCACCTTTGACTACCAAGTGGGGGGCAGTTTACCCATGGATGCCCCCACCTACGTGGTCCGCGCCGCCGACCGTTATCTCTATAAAGCCCTCAAACGCGGCGATTTTTGCTATGTCCTCAATCCCCGTCAAATGGGCAAGTCTAGTTTAATGGTACGCATGATCGATCACCTCCAACACGAGGGCATCTGTTGCGCTCCCATTGATTTAACCCGTATCGGCAGTGAAAATGTCACTCCCGACCAATGGTACAAGGGGATAGCCTTCGAGTTAGGGCGACGTTTTGGCCTGCTCAAAAGGGTCAATCTCAAAGCTTGGTGGCAAGAACGGGAAGATGTCTCGGCAGTACAGCGCTTGGGCGAATTTATCGAAGAAGTGTTATTGCTGGAAGTGGGGATAGTGGAAGGTTCTCCCCCGAAACCGATCGCGATTTTTATCGATGAAATTGATAGCGTTTTGGGCTTAAATTTCGCGGTTAATGACTTTTTTGCCCTGATTCGTTCCTGCTATAACCAGCGTGGTTTTAACCCGCTCTATCGGCGTTTGACCTTCGCTTTCTTCGGTGTTGTCACCCCCTCCGATTTAATTACCGACCACCAAATCACTCCTTTTAATATCGGTCATTCGATTCAATTGGAGGGTTTTAAGGAACACGAAGCCCAGCCTTTACTGCGCGGATTGGCCGAGAAAGTTAGTAACCCGCAAACTGTCTTAAAAGAAGTCTTTGCTTGGACAAACGGTCAACCTTTTCTAACGCAAAAACTCTGTCAGTTAATTCGCACCGCTGCCGCACCGATTCCCCCCAAT
Source organism: Microcystis sp. LSC13-02 (assembly GCA_002282935.1). GTDB lineage: Bacteria > Cyanobacteriota > Cyanobacteriia > Cyanobacteriales > Microcystaceae > Microcystis. The sequence continues at coordinate 11,529 of MTBT01000018.1, forward strand.
GGTGAGGCCCCCTGGATTGAGGACTTGGTACAGAAGAAGATCATTGACAATTGGGAAGCTCAGGATGAACCGGAACATCTGCGGACTATTCGCGATCGGCTTCTCAACAGTCATCGCTCCCAGTTGCTCCTGAGACTCTATGAACGGATTTTAAGGGAAAAAGAGGTGATTGCCGAGGATAGCCCTCCAGAAAAAGAGTTACTTTTATCGGGGTTAGTGATCAAAGACGAAGGCCGGCTGCGGGTCCATAATCCCATCTATCAAGCAATCTTTCACCTCCATTGGCTGGCCCTGGCAAAATCAACCTATTGACATCCTCACCGCCGTAAACGGACGGTGATTCCCAAACCTCACGATTTAGGTTTCTGCTTCTTTCCCTTGCGGGGTTTCGCACCTG
>MTBT01000019.1 GCA_002282935.1 Microcystis sp. LSC13-02
AATCCTATTTTCTTGCACTAACATCGGACTTTAACAGGTCAAAAGCTTTATTTTAAAAGGGTTTTACCATTATTCAGCAAGCCCTAATTAGAAAAGAATTTCCGTACTTAGCGGCAAAGTATTTCTACCACAAACCCTATTTTTGGACGGGAGCTTATTTCGTGGCTAGTTGTGGCGGCGTTACCGTCGAACAACTAAAAAAATACGTCGAGAACCAAAACTCCCCGAAAATAGGCTGTTCTGCATTTAAACTAGATCTCTTGCATAAAAAGCTCTCGGCGTAGCTGATCGGCAAAGAGTGAAAAATTACAAGGTTTCTTAATATTAATTTACAATAATCTCGTCGGCGCTGTCGGGTTGGTTCATTTCCGCTAGGGTTTGCCAACCTGATTGCCAGAGATTCGCGTCTTGCAACTGTTTAGCATTAATCCAGAAGCGGACAGTCGGATCGCAAGAAGCGACTAATTCGGCAAAAACCCATTGACCGCGATTTTGACGATTGACCACTTGAAAATGTCGCCAGCCCCATGTTTTTTGTTTTGCCGTCCATTTTGATCCCAAGAGATGGGGATATTTCTGTTTTTTGGGCATAAAAGTTAAAACACCTGAGTGCGGGATAGGCTAAAACCCTTATATTATCCTAGTTTGCCAACCCGATTCTTTTCCCGGAGCAAGGAGAGGAAAAATTATCGGGGCGCTTAAGTGCGCCCCAGTTTTGGCTAATAACCGCGCCAAACACCCACTAAAACCCCTTGCACTTGTACTTGTTCAGTATTGGCTGTAATTGGTTGATATTTTTGATTAGAGGGTTGGAGGGTGATGATTTCTCCTTCTTGGTAGAAACGTTTTAAAGTAGTACCGTGGCCTTCGACTCTAGCGGCGACGATTTCCCCATTGGACACCGCTTCATTACCCGTCAGAGAACGCATAATCACCAGATCCCCATCGGCAATATGATCCTCGATCATACTGTCTCCAGAAACGCGCAGAGCATAACAGTCTTGACTGCGTTGCAACAGGTTAGAAAGATCGAGTTTTTCTTCCACATCGGTGAAGGGTTCCACTAAACCACCAGCCGCGATCGCACCGAGAACCGGTAAACCTTGCACTGGTTGTTTGAGAATCCGCAGGGTGCGTGCTTTTCCTTCTGTCCAATCAATATAGCCTTTGGCGCGTAAACGTTCTAAACGGCTTTGAATCGGTGCGGGAGAGCGTAAATTCATCGCTCGCATCATTTGCCGGATGGAAGGGGCGTGTTGAGTAGTGCGAATATACTCAATTAGCCAGTCGTACAACTCCTTTTGCGCTTGAGTAAGGGTTTCGAGGTTAGTCATGATCTATTTTCCTATCCTTGGGTTAAGATAATTTGTACTTTAGTTCATTTGTGTTTAACCTAGTACATCTTAACTTCATCGGCTGACTAAATCAACTGGTTATTAGATCTCTTGCAAAAATCAAAAATTGTCGTGGTTGGTTAGGAGTCGGTCGTCAGCCTTGAATCAGTTATCAGTTATCAGTTATCAGATGCGAGTTACAGCGTTTCTCAGATAGATGAGGTTCGTTCTTGCGGCTAAAATACTTGATTAGCAAGGGTTAATCTGTGCTTCACCTTGACGAGAAAGGCTGTATCGGTTCACTGATTACTGATTACTGTTCACTGATAACTGAAAAGTTTCCCCACTTCCCCACTTCATAATTAATAATTCATAATTCCTTCTCCCTGCTCATAGACAGTCTTAATGAGTAATTTAGATAGTCAACAGCTTATCTTCTGACCTAGCACTTTTTTTAAAAAAGTATCATTAATTTTTATCTCAATTCTCAATATTAATTAATCCCAGTCGGTTGCTGGCAAACTCAGCAGCGTATTAAGAAAAAATAACGAATTGCTAGAAAGCCGAGAATCTGGATAATGATCGAGGTGGAGACAGAAAAATTGCTCTACTTAAGCCTGTCTGCCGTAAGCGTCCAATAGTAGATAGGGAGTCAAAAGCGACGCTCAAAGAAAATCCTTCGGTTGTCAGGGAAACGACAGGATATTTAGTGCGAAATTGAGCCGTAAAAAAACTTAAAATCCCGACAAATATCGTAAAAACTAAGGGGAACACATGACCAAAAAAACCTATGCAACCATAGACGGTAACGAAGCTGTTGCGCGCGTTGCCTATCGTCTCAGTGAAGTGATCGCTATTTATCCTATCACTCCCTCCTCGCCTATGGGTGAATGGTCCGATAGTTGGGCGGCCGAACGCAGAGCTAATCTCTGGGGAACCATCCCTTCCGTAATCGAAATGCAGAGCGAAGGTGGGGCAGCGGGAACCCTGCACGGAGCGCTACAAACAGGAGCTTTAACTACTACTTTCACTTCCTCGCAGGGATTATTATTAATGCTCCCCAACTTCTACAAAATTGCGGGGGAATTAACTTCTTCAGTGGTTCATGTGGCGGCCCGTGCTTTAGCAGCCCAAGGATTGTCAATTTTTGGGGATCATAGTGATGTCATGTCTGCCAGAAGTACGGGTTGGGCTATGTTAGCGGCTAATTCCGTTCAAGAAGCTCAAGATCTGGCGGCTATCGCCACAGCTACCACCCTAGAAACGCGGATTCCTTTTCTGCACTTTTTTGATGGTTTTCGTACCAGTCATGAGGTGCAAAAAGTCGAATTAATTAGCGATGAAACTCTCAAAGAACTGATCGATGAAGACCTAATTATTGCCCACCGTCAAAGGGCTTTAACTCCCGATCGACCGGTTTTACGAGGCACGGCACAAAATCCCGATGTTTATTTCCAGGCAAGGGAAAGCGTCAATCCTTTCTATTATGCTTGTCCCGATATCACTCAAAAAATTATGGATCGTTTTGCCCAATTAACAGGACGGCAATACCATCTCTATGAATACCACGGTGCGCCCGATGCCGAAAGAGTGATTATGTTAATGGGATCGGGAGGGGAAACCGTCCATGAAACCGTTGATTATCTCAATCAAAATGGGGCTAAAGTTGGGGTTTTAAAAGTTCGTCTCTATCGTCCCTTTGCCGCCGACAAATTACTGGCAGCTTTGCCCACCACAGTGAAAAAAATAGCCGTTTTAGATCGCTGTAAAGAACCCGGTGCCGGGGGCGATCCGCTATATTTAGACGTGGTAAATGCCTTTATGGAAGAGTACGAAGGCAAGCTGCCGAAAATTGTGGGAGGACGCTACGGTTTATCTTCCAAAGAATTTACTCCAGCCATGATTGCTGGTATATTTGATAACTTAAGTCTCGACAAACCGAAAAATCACTTCACTATTGGTATCGTTGACGATCTTACCTTTTCCAGTCTGGAATATGACCGCAGTTTCTCCACTGAACCGGACGAAGTAGTGCGGGCGGTTTTCTATGGTTTAGGTTCCGATGGTACGGTGGGAGCTAACAAAAATTCAATTAAAATTATCGGTGAAGATACTGATAATTATGCCCAGGGTTATTTCGTCTATGATTCCAAAAAATCTGGCTCCGTCACCGTTTCTCACCTACGCTTTGGACCGGAGCCGATTCGCTCTACCTATTTAATCACTGATGCTAACTTTATCGCCTGTCATCAGTGGGAATTTGTCGAACAATTTGACCTGCTAGAAACCGCTAAATCGAACTCAATTTTTCTCCTCAATAGTCCCTATCCACCGGAGGAGGTGTTTAGTCACTTACCCCGCAATCTCCAGCAAACTATCATCGATAAAAATCTGCAAGTTTATACGATTAATGCCACTCAAGTAGCCAAAGAAGCGGGGATGGGCAGTCGGATTAATACCGTGATGCAGGTGTGTTTCTTTGCCCTAGCGGGGGTTTTGTCTCGGGAAGATGCGATCGAACAAATCAAAAAAGCTATCCGCAAGACCTACGGCAAGAAAGGCGAAGAAATCGTGCAGATGAACATCAAAGCTGTGGATTCTGCCCTAGAACACCTCTATCAAGTGCCAATTCCCGCCACTGTCACCCCGGAAGCTTTTGAATTAAGACCTCCAATCCCCGACACCGCACCCGCTTTCGTCCGAGAAGTCCTCGGCAAAATTATCGCCCGTCACGGGGATGAATTGCCCGTTAGCGCCCTTCCCAACGATGGTACTTATCCCACCGCCACTAGCCAATGGGAAAAACGCAATATTGCCCAAGAAATCCCCGTTTGGGACGCTGATGTCTGTGTTCAGTGCGGTAAATGCGTTCTCGTTTGTCCCCACGCCGTTATTCGCTCAAAAGTCTATGATGAGGCCGAATTAGCCACGGCCCCAGAAACCTTTAAAGTCGCTAATGCCAAGGATCACGACTGGAAAGGGCTAAAATTCACCATCCAAGTGGCCGCCGAAGATTGTACCGGTTGCGGTATCTGCGTTGATGTTTGCCCCGCTAAAAACAAATCGCAACCGCGTCTAAGAGCGATTAATATGGCTCCCCAATTGCCCCTGCGGGAACAGGAACGAGTTAACTGGGATTTCTTCCTTAATTTGCCTAATCCAGACCGTTCAAGCCTAAATCTTAATAAAATTAACCATCAGCAAATGCAGGAACCTCTCTTTGAGTTTTCCGGTGCTTGTGCCGGTTGTGGTGAGACTCCCTACGTTAAATTGGTCAGTCAGCTATTTGGCGATCGCATGATAGTGGCTAATGCCACCGGTTGTTCATCTATCTACGGAGGTAATTTACCGACAACACCCTGGGCAGTTAACGCTGAAGGTCGCGGTCCAGCTTGGTCGAATTCCCTCTTTGAAGATAATGCCGAATTTGGCTTAGGATTCCGAGTTTCCATCGATAAACAGGCAGAATTTGCCGCCGAACTGTTAGCAACCCTCGCTAGTGAAATCGGAGAAAGTCTAGCGGCAGATATTCTCAATTGTCACCAAGTCGATGAAGCGGAAATTTACGAACAACGGCAACGGGTAGAGGCCTTAAAATCCCGTTTAGGGCAATTAACCCCGACCACGCAGGTGAAAATGTTGTTATCCGTGGCCGATTATCTGGTCAAGAAAAGCGTCTGGATTGTCGGGGGTGACGGTTGGGCCTACGACATCGGTTACGGTGGCTTAGATCACGTTTTAGCCAGTGGTCGCAATGTGAATATTTTGGTCATGGATACGGAAGTTTACTCGAATACGGGCGGCCAGGCCTCGAAAGCTACTCCCCGCGCCGCCGTAGCTAAATTTGCTTCTGGTGGCAAACCAGGACCGAAAAAAGACCTCGGTTTAATGGCCATGACCTACGGTAACGTCTATGTGGCCAGCGTGGCTATGGGGGCAAGAAACGAGCAAACTATCAAAGCTTTCCTAGAAGCGGAAGCTTACAACGGGCCATCGCTAATTATCGCCTATTCTCACTGTATTGCTCACGGGATCAACATGACCACCGCCATGAACCATCAAAAAGAAGTGGTGGAAAGCGGTCGCTGGTTAATGTACCGTTATCATCCCGATTTAGCTAAAGAAGGCAAAAATCCCCTGCAATTGGACAGCCGTGAGCCTAAGCTTACCGTAGCGCAAACTCTCTACTCGGAGAATCGCTTTAAGATGTTGGCCACCAGTAAGCCGGAGGAAGCTAAACGTCTCCTCAAAGAAGCACAAGCAGATGTGGACACACGCTGGCAAATGTATCAGTATCTAGCAGCAAAAGGTACAGGGAGCAAGGAATAGTTATGAATCTACACACTACCTACATGGGTTTGCAATTGCGATCGCCGCTAGTCATCGGTGCGGCCGCACCCTTGAGCGAGGATATCGACAATATCAAGAAAATGGAAGACTTCGGAGCCGCTGCCGTGGTTTTACACTCCTTTTTCGAGGAGCAGATTAAACAGGAAAGACTGGCTTTACACCATCATTTTACCCACGGAGCCGAGAGTTTTGCGGAAGCTTTGACTTATTTTCCCGAACCGGAGGTTTTTCACGTTGGTTCCGAGGAATATCTCAACCATATTCGCAAAGCCAAAGAAATGGTCGATATTCCCATTATTGCCAGTCTCAACGGTGAGACCGCTGGGGGATGGTTGGAGTATGCCATTCAAATTCAACAAGCGGGCGCTGATGCTTTGGAGTTGAATGTTTATTATGTTCCTAACGACCTGGAATTAACGGGAAATCACGTCGAACAAAACTATATTGATATCCTCAAAATTGTCAAATCGGAGGTATCAATTCCTGTCTCGATGAAGTTAAGTCCCTACTTTAGCAATACGGCCAATATGGCTAAACAATTAGCGGAAGCGGGGGCCGATGGGTTGGTATTATTTAACCGTTTCTATCAGCCGGATATCGACTTAGAAACCTTGGATGTTCACCCCAATATTATCCTCAGTAATCCCCAAGCGATGCGTTTACCCCTGCGCTGGATTGCCATGCTTTACGGTCGTGTACCGACGGATTTTGCCGCTACCAGTGGTATTCATAACGCCATCGACGTGATCAAAATGATGATGGTGGGTGCAAAAGCGACTATGTTAGTTAGTGTTTTATTACGCCACGGTTTGGAGGAAATTATCAAGATCGAACAGGGTTTATTGCATTGGTTGGAAGAAAATGAGTATGAATCGATCGAGCAGTTAATTGGCAGTATGAGTCAAATGAATTGCCCAGATCCTAGCGCTTTTGAACGGGTACAGTACATGAGGGCCATACAAAGTTACGAACCTGTTTGGAAACGTTTTCAAACCACCAGCAAATAAAAGTGGGAAGTGGGAAATTATGAATTATGAATTATGAATTATGAATTGGGGAATGGGGAGTTGGGAGATAGGGAAGTGGGGAATTTCAACTAAAACCCCAAAACCCCAACACCCTAACACCCCAACACCCCAACACCCCAACACCCATCCGACTCCTGACAAAAAAATCCTGGAGGATATAACCATGAGCGAGAATCAAAGGAAAAAAATTGGTATTCTGACCAGTGGTGGCGATTGCCCGGGGTTAAATGCGGTAATTCGTGCCGTGGTGAAAGCATCAAAACTCAAGGGTTGGGATGTGTACGGCATTCCCTACGGGACCGACGGTTTTATGCAGATTGCCGAGGGAAAATATCACCCCCAAGATTTGATCCTGACTCAGCATGGCTATAACCTGCCAGGGGTCTTGAAAGGATTAGACGTTTTGCAGTTCCTTAGTGGTAGTATCTTGGGTTCTTTGAGCAAAGGACATCCCGAAAACCCAGAAATTGCCACGAAAATCCTGCAAGGATACGAAATGCTGGGATTAGATGCCCTGATCGTCGTCGGGGGCGATGGGAGCATCGATATCATCTACGATCTCGCCCAGAAAGGCAATTGGAATATTATCGCGGTTCCCAAAACCATCGATAATGACGTTCCCTATACGGAATGGGCCGTCGGTTTTACCACTGCCGTCGATATCGTCACCCAAGCTTTGTATGATCTCACCTTTACCGCCGCTAGTCACGAAAGGGTGATGATTGTGCAGGTGATGGGTAGAGATGCTGGTCATTTAGCTCTTCATGCCGGAATTGCCGGGGGGGCCGATGCGATTTTTATTCCCGAATTAACCCCTGCTATCACTCCCGAAATTATCGACGGTTGTTGTCGTCATTTGGCACAATTACGCGCTCAAGGTCGTCAATTCGCTCTCATTGTAATTTCTGAGGGTGTTAAAAACGAAGATAACCAAAAAGAGAAGTATATTGCCGATTATTTACAAAAATTGATAGTTGACAAAACTCGCTCTTTGTGCGTTACCGATCCCGTCTTCTGTTATCTCAATTCCATGGATGTGCGGGCCATGTCTTTGGGACACCTGCAAAGAAGTCGTCCTCCTTTGGCCATGGATCGACTGTTAGCCACGGCTTTCGGCATTAAGGCCGTAGAATTAATTGAACAGGGAAAACTCGATCGCGTGGTGATTTGGCGCGGGGGACAAGTGCGTAGTTTGCCTCTGAAACCAGTGATCAAAATTATCAAACAATGCCATCAAGAGAATCGCTGTGCCTATCCCGTGGATCCCCATGGTTTCATTGTGAAAACAGCCCGTTCTTTGGGAATTTACCTAGGAGAAAATACCACGACCGAGACGGCAGTGGTTCCGGAAGTTGTGGAGGTGTTAGTTTAGTTATAATAAAGCGAGGAGAGTTGCTCACACCTTCTCGCTCTGTTAATTGGTTAAAATTAGGCATTTCTAAACGCTACAATTAGGATAGATAATGACAGCTTTTGGCAGGTACATTAGAAAAAGTAGTATTGGTATAATTTGAGTTAAAGTGATGAAAATTCCTCAAATTCACTTTAACCTAGATTTGTAGAAGTTGGGTTAAATTATCTCAAGGGAACAAAACCGGCTTTTTCAATTAATTTCTGTCCTTGATCGGTTAATAATAAATCAGCGTAAGCTTCCCCCGCTTGTTCGTCTAATTGACCATTTTGTTTGATAATAACAAAAAGACGACGGGTGATCGGGTATTCTCCCTTTTGAAAAGCTAATTCATTCAGTTGATTACGCTTCTGGGGACATTGGGAAGACGGGATCGAAGGTTCTTGGTAGGGGGCAACTAATTTATTTTCACTTTTACCGAGGGGTAAAGTTTTAATTCTACACTGGGGAACTACTTCCGGTGCAGAAGCATAGTAAATTCCTCCCGGATTTTGGGAAACTTTTCTAAGAGCAGGAGTCGTGCTATAAACGTACTGAATATTATCCCCAAAATCGGCTTTTTCTAAAACCTGATCGATAAAAAATTCCACGGTTCCCCCATCTTCCTTGCGTCGGGAATAGGGAATAATGGCTAAATTAGGCCCGCCCACTTGCCGCCAATTGCTAATTTTTCCTGTATAAATATCTTTTAACTGGGTAATTGTTAGACCGGAAACCGGTAAATCGGGATGAACTGCGATCGCAATTCCATCGATAGCCACGGGAACCTCTTTTAAAGTCAATCGCCGTTGTTGAGCGCGTTGTATTTCCTCATCTTTGAGCGATCGAGATGCTTGGGAAAAAGCCAATTGATTCTCGATTAACATCCGAATACCGCTGCCGGTGCCGGGGGTTCCCGTAGTGGGATCGGTATAGACGAGGCGAAATTTCGGCCAGACTTGCTGGATGATAAAGTCCACTTCCTTGCGAATCGGGGCCCAAGTGGTACTTCCCCCGTAGTTAAATAATCCTTCCGGGACATTTTTAACCGCAGCTAACGTTTCGGAAATTTGATTATTCGAGGAGGAGGAGGAAGAAGAATTCGATCGATCATTGAAATTGGGAAAGGTTTTGTTGAGCAACCACCAAGCAATTCCTCCTAAAAGTGCCGATGTCACCATAACCGTCAACAGCAGGGGAAGAATTTCATTTTTCTGGGACATAAAATCAGGATCAGGCTTCGGACTACTTTAATGATAATACCAGCTTTTTTTAATGACCCTAGCTTTTACAATTCTGTCGAGTTGTGCCAAGGGTTAAGGATAAACCATAGAGACACGAACAACAGAAAGGAGAGGACAGATTCGATGAGTAAAACCTATCAGATAAAGGACAAGATAGCGATATAACCTGCTTGAGCATCTTCTCCTGTTGACTGGCTACAGATCTTCGAACAGCAAAAAACTTGAACAACAAAAACTAGAAAAGCAAGGGATGGAGGCAACCCCATCCCCAAACTAGACAATTAGGCTATTCTTTTTTATACATCACCTCCACCACGGTATGTACGTTACCTCTGGGATGAAAATCCCCCTTAACTTTCATCTGCAAGGGTTCGCAAGCGGCCACCAAATCATCTAAAATTTGGTTAATTGCTTCTTCGTGGGAAATATAACGATCGCGATAACTATTAATATAAAGTTTAATCGCCTTTAATTCCATCACCTTTTGATCGGGAACGTAGCTAAGATAAATAGTGGCAAAATCGGGATAACCGGAAAAGGGACACTTACAGGTATATTCCGGCAGAGTGATCTGAATATCGTAATTTCTGCCCGGGCGTGGATTGGGGAAAGTAATTAATGTTCCTTCGGCAATTTCTCTTTCCCCGTACTTAACTTCAATTTTTTCGGAAGACTGAACCATGTTTTTTCCTAACTAGACACTGTTTCCTATCATAGCTGGAATATTCTCTCGAGAGGCGTTACCGAATCAACAGATGAAAGAATGCCGAGAAGACAATGCAGACTTAAAATCAGCCAAGTCGAATTTTCAGGTAAAAAATGCTCTATGATTAAGTCTAAAGATACTGTAAAACTGGTTTCATGCTCTCCGAGATTAAAAACATAGCCGAGAGTCTCGCACCCCGATTAGTGGAGATTCGCCGCCACATTCACGCGAATCCAGAGTTAAGTGGGCAAGAATATCAAACGGCCGCCTATATTGCCGGAGTTTTGTCTTCCTGTGGTCTATCGGTGCAGGAAGCGGTGGGAAAAACGGGAGTTAAGGGAGAATTGGCAGGAAAAGGCAGTGATCGGAGAATTTTAGCTATCCGCGCCGATATGGATGCCCTGCCGATCCAAGAAAGAACCGATTTAGACTTTGCTTCCCGTAAACCGGGGATTATGCACGCCTGCGGTCACGATGTTCATGCTACCGTCGGTTTAGGGGTGGCGATGGTGCTTTCCCGTCTCTCGGAACCTTTGGAGGGAAAAATACGCTTTCTCTTTCAACCAGCAGAGGAAATCGCCCAGGGGGCCAGTTGGATGATCCGGGAGGGGGTGATGCGGGATGTCAGCGCCGTTTTGGGGCTGCACGTTTTCCCCTCGATTCCGGCCCGATCGATCGGGGTTCGTTACGGGGCCTTAACTGCAGCTGCCGACGATCTGGAGATTTTTATTCAAGGGGAATCTGGCCACGGGGCCCGTCCCCACGAGGCGATCGATGCTATCTGGATCGCCTCGCAAGTAATCACCACTTTGCAACAGGCAATTAGTCGGACTCAGAACCCTTTGCGTCCCATTGTTCTCACCATCGGCCAGATTAGCGGTGGTCGCGCCCCCAACGTCATCGCCGATCAGGTACGCATGGCAGGAACAGTGCGATCGCTGCACCCAGAAACCCACGCCCATCTCCCGGAATGGATCGAGAGTTTGGTCACGAATGTCTGCAGCACATATAACGCAAAATGTCAAGTAAAATATCGTCGGGGTGTGCCATCGGTGCAAAATGACCAATTTTTAACCCGTTTGGTGGAAGAAGCTGGTTTAGAAGCTTGGGGACAGGATCGGGTTTTAATTCTCTCGGAACCCTCCATGGGGGCCGAGGATTTTTCCCTTTATTTGCAACAGGCCCCGGGGACAATGTTCCGTCTGGGAGTGGGTTCTCCTAATCTCCTTAATCCCCCCCTTCACCATCCGGAATTTTTAGTGGATGAGTCGGCAATTCTGACGGGAGTGATTACTTTAGCCTACGCGGCCTATAAATATTGGCAACGGCAAGATTAAACCGGTTTTTCAAGATAATTTTATGGAAATTTGGGAAGATTTAGCTATTATGGCTTGGACGGAATTGCTGCTGGATAGTTTTGAACAATTAATCGGGCGATCGCTTTTGCCCCGGATCGGTACTGGCAAAGAACAGAGTAAAATGCTCTTTTATGCCCCTTTTGTCCTAGTTTCCCACGGTACACAAACTAATCCGATCTTCAATTATGGTAATCGCGGCGCCCTCGATCTCTGGGGTTTAACTTGGCAAGAATTATTAGCAACTCCTTCGCGATCGACGGTAGAGGGAGAGGAAATCGCCCAAGAACGCCAAAAAATGCTGGATTTAGTCAAAAAACAGGGCTATATCAACGATTATCACGGGGTAAGGATCACGAAAAACGGTCAACTATTTCGCATTGAAAAAGCGATCGTTTGGAATATCATCGATCGTGATGGCATTTATTGCGGACAGGCTGCCACTTTTGCCGATTGGATTTTTCTCTGATTTATCACCCCAATATGACCAACTCAGACCGAATTATTGTTCCTCTCGATGTGCCGGATTTAGAATCAGCGATCGCAATGCTCGATCTGTTGCCGGAAGTCAATTTTTGGAAAGTGGGACTAGAATTATTTGTCAGTAGCGGTGCAGAAATTCTAGCGATTCTGCAAGAAAGACAAAAAAAGAGCTTTCTCGATCTAAAATTTCATGATATTCCCAATACGGTTGCCGGGGCCTGTCGTTCAGCTAGTCGCTATCAAGTGGATTTACTCACCCTCCACGCTACGGCCGGACGGCAAGCGCTGACGGCGGCGAAAGGGGCAATCTCTGACCTGCCATCCCCGCCAAAACTTCTCGCTATCACCGTTTTAACCAGCCTTAACGCCCGTGAATTAGCCCTCGACCTCAAAATTCCCCTAGAGCTATCGGAATATGCCTTAAATCTGGCATTATTGGGCAAGGAATCGGGAATTGATGGGGCGGTTTGTTCTCCCCAAGAAGTGGCGCAATTGCGGCGCGTCTGTGGAGAGGATTTTCTCTTAGTTTGTCCCGGAGTTCGTCCCTCCTGGTCAAGCAAAGGGGATCAAAGTCGGGTGATGACTCCGGCCCAAGCGCTTAAAGCTGGGGCTGATTATCTAGTAATTGGACGACCGATCACCGGTGCCGAGGAGCCAAAGGTAGCATGGGCAAAAATTTGTCAAGAATTAGCCGATATTTAGCCGTATTACTGGTTATTTTCGGGATTAACTTCCCAGCCGTTAGTCTTCCTCTTTCTAGCTGTCCAGAGGATTTAAATCTTTTAGTCGATCGCCTCTTGTCAGATTTACCCGGTTATGCTAACCGAGTTATTACCCGCTCCCAAATCGATCAAGAATTATCTACACCGGTTTTTGTGATTATTGCCGGTCGTCCCGAATTTGCACCCCTACCTTTAACTGCTAGTCAATATTCTGGTCAAATTGCCGATGACACTCAACAGGTTTTTTTTACGACTTTAGAGCGTCAGTATAGCAAAAATCGCTCTGTCACTCTCCAGAATTATCATTGGTTATTTTTAACTAAAACTGGGGAAGGATGGCGATTAGTGACGATTTACAGTCAATTAGCTTCCCTAGAACCCGCTCAAGTCCCCTTACCTCCCCTAGAAACCAGTCAAGGCACCATCGGCCAAGCGGTGCGTCTCTGGCTGCGGGACTGCGAAGCGGGGACATTGCGCTAAATTCGCTCGGCCAAAACAAAGCGATCGAAAGCTGCTAGGTCGTTAATAATCTGAATTTGTCGATAATTGCCCTGATTTTCCAGCATTTGCGCTACTTTTTCCCCTTGACCGGCTCTCATTTCCACTAGCCAAAGGCCTCCCGATCGCAGATAATCGGGAGCAGTGGCCGCTAGATAGCGCAGCGCGGTCAATCCGTCTTCACCTCCATCCAGGGCCAAACGGGGTTCATGTTCCCGCACTTCAATTTGTAAGTCAAGGATTTCTGCACTGGGAATATAGGGAGGATTGGACACCATACCGCTAATCTGTCCTTTCCACTTCTCTAGGGGTGTCCACCAGGAACCCTGTTTTAAGATAATTCTGTCGGCAAAACCCGTATTGATGATATTCTCTTTGGCGATCGCTAAAGCCGTTTGACTGTAATCAATAGCATATATTTCTGCTTTTGTCAAGATACTGGCTAAACCAATAGCGATCGCACCGCTACCGGTTCCCAGATCTACCCAGATTCCCCCTTCTTCTCCTCTGACGGTTTCTGCAACAATATCGATTAATAACTCGGTTTCGGGACGAGGAATTAAGACTTCTGGGGAGACTTTGAGGGTAAAATTACGCCAGACCACCGATTCGAGCAAATACTGTAAGGGAACCCTTGATTGAAGGCGTTTTTGCCAGCGTTTAGTAATTTCCGACCAAGAATAACTCAAAGGGATTTTTTCTCGTTCGCGAAAGGATTGTAAGCGCAGGGAAAGAGTATCTATATCTGTCACTGCTTGCAGAAAGATATCCACTTCTTTCGGAGATAGTTGCGCTTGCTGCAGATCAGCGATCGCCTGTTGTCGCCATTGACTTAATTCTTGACCGGAAATACTAGCAGACACAAGGCTTAACGATTGGGTGCGGGGGGATTATTGGTATTATTATTAGGGCGTGGCTGATTTGCCGGGGGTTGGTTGGGAGCCTTTTGGTTGCTATTTGCCCGAATAAAATCAATCGTTTCTTGGCTAGGATAGAGGAGAATTTTAGTTAAAGCTTCATCGTTGCTTTGTTGTAGGGTGGCGATGACATTTTCTAAGGGAATAACATCAATTTTCACCGTGGCTGCTTCTGCGGGATTAGCTTTTTTATATTGTTCTACCATTTGCAAAGCGGCGGCTTTTTCAAAGAAGAAAGGAATAAAATCCTGATTATTGCGATTGATCACCAGAAAATTACTCTCTTTTCCTGCTTTCGGCACAAATAAAGGTACACCACCTTGATATTGTTGACCTCTTTCACTGAGCAGTTTTTTCGCCGATTCTACTTCCGACTCTTTGGGAACAAAATCGACAATTAAACGATTTTGTTCGGTTTGACTGGTTTGCATTCTATAGACATCTGCCAAAGAAACGGGCCGAACTTTAACTTTGCTGGCCACTTCAGGATTCTCTTTTTTCAGTCGTTCAAAAAAGTTTTGTGCGTCCTGCTTACTGATAAAAACTCCCGTGAATTTCTGTTCTTTTTCTCCCACGGCAATTAAGGGGACTCCTTGATCATCAGCAATAGCGAAGACAGGTACAGACTGCAAGGTTTTGACGATTTGTTCTTCCGGTAAAGCGAGTGCTTTAGAATAGCTGCCCAGCAGCGAAGTCAACATTGTCGTCCCTACTAAACCAAGAGTTGCTGTCCAACGAATGAGAGATTTCATCAAAATAATTACCTCGTTATTACTATTAACCAATATTTGTCGTTAATCTGAACTATATAGTCTATTTGACTCCTCCGATCAGGAGTTTTTTGATGAATAACAAGCCCGGAAAGTTCCCTTTATTGGCTTGCTTCTCAACCATCATAGCTAAAAAGCTCCATATTTGGTGAGATGTGGTCGCAGCGGCGGCCAGGAAACAGGGGCAATTTACGGGCTGATCTAGGAAATAATAGGGATTAATTGGAGTTTTTAAGCTATATTTTCAAAAAAAATCGCTTCAGCTACGGTTTAAGCTTGCTTTTGCCGTAATAAGCACCAACTTCAGATCAAAAGGCATCCTCTTGTGTGAATCAGTTAGTCAACCGGCCACCTCTTGATCTTGGCACTGCTAATGACTTTCCGAGAGATGGCGCGGATGGGCGATCGCTAACCGCAGCCATTGATAGGAAACTAGATTTAAAATCAGTCCGATAATCAATAAAATTGCCATGAGAGCGATTTGATACCAGGCGATCGGTCTGACCAAAAGATCGGCGATGAGATGGGCTAAATTCAAGACAGAATAGAGAATTGTCAGCCAGAAATGGGCCTTTCTCAAGGAGCGACTTTCGCTAAAATTGACCCCGATAATCGCTAACATTGGCAGCAAAAAAAAGAGCAACATTCCCCAGAAAATCGGATCGAGATTGCTGGTTTGCTGACTCTCGACGATCGATTGACCATGGAAGAGCGGCATTAAACCCAGTTGGGTGTGAAATAGGGTTCCCAAGAGGAATGTTGTCCAGAGAGCGGCAATTTTTTCGGAATATTTCGCTGTTTTCACGGTAATTATCCTCTTAATCGGTTAATATAAAAGCCCAGGGTAAGTGAGAAAGTATTCTTCAATTTTTCCTAGTCACTTATCTATACATTCTAAAAAAAGTTTCTGTATTTAAAATTACTTTTTACAAAAAAACACAAAATAGTTTTTACTGCTGATCAGCCGTGGAGAAAGGCCGCTGCTATCTCAAGGTCGCGAGAGGACTCCCGTTAAACCGCTACGCGGTTAACGGGAGATAAATCGCCACCGGAATGAAACTAACGCGGTAGCGTTTCCACTTTCGGGGAGTTTTGGTTCTCGACGTATTTTTTTAGTTGTTCGACGGTAACGCCGCCACAACTGGCCACGAAATAAGCTCCCGTCCAAAAATAGGGTTTGTTGTAGAAATACTTTGCAGCCAAATCCGGAAATTCCTTTCTAATTAAGCGACTACTAACTGTTTTAAGGTTAGCGATTAGTTTGGATAAAGCGATGTCAGGCTTGTAATCGATAATTAGGTGAACGTAAT
>MTBT01000020.1 GCA_002282935.1 Microcystis sp. LSC13-02
CTAGAATTTCGTCTTTGCTTCCTTAATAGTATAACTTTACTAGAAAAAATCAGAGCAAATATTTAGGGACGGTGATGATCCTAAATCCTGTTTAAAAAGTATCGGAGAGTGGGAAGTGGGGAAGTCCAGTTATATCATTTTTCACAAGTAATGGGGCAGCGATGGTTAATTGCCCTCACCCCCAACCCACCCGACTTCGGGGGGCGACGGGAGAGGTCTTTCGATAGACTAGAGTTATAGCCCGACAGTGGGAAGCTAGTGGCTGGAAAAGCTTAATATTTGAGATGAACCGATCGAGCGAGGATATCGTCTAGAATTGATTAGCTCAAAAAATCCTGACTGAATCTACCTTTAAGCGAACTTTTCTAAAAATGATGGCTGAATTACTGAGTCTAGTTCCTGCCAAGTCCCTCGAAACCGATGTAGTGGTAGGGGAAGCGTCGGCAGTATGTCCCCTTCCTCCAGTCACGGTTAGTAATGATACCCTACTTATTTCCCTGATCGATCGCTTGCGACGTACTTTGGAAAATCACCGCGGCGAAAATCAAATTGTGGTGATGCAGGATTTCCCGGATCCCGATGCCCTTTCTAGCGCCTGGGCCTATCAAATTATCGCTGAACAGTACAATATTCACTGTGATATAGTCTATGCGGGTACTCTCTCCCATCAGGAAAATGTCGCTTTGGTAAAACTAACGGGTTTACCGGCTAAACGTTGGGGAGTCCATACCCTCAAGGATAGAGATCTCTCGGTTTATCAGGGTTGTGTTTTTGTCGATGGTCAGGGAACCAATAGTCAGTTAACCACTCTGGTTAAACAGGCAAAAATTCCCATTATTGCTGTGATCGATCATCATACCCGTCAAGGGGATCTAGAGGCGGAATTTGTCGATATTCGTCCCCAAATGCGGGCAACAGCGGCGATGTTAACCCAATATATCCAAAAAGGGTTACTGACTTTTAATAGTAGCGATACCGTCCATGTTAAGTGTGCCACAGCTTTGATGCACGGATTGCGATCGGATACGAATAATTTAATGCAAGCGCAAGAGTGTGAATTTATTGCTGCTGGTTATCTCAGTCGTTTCTACGATGCCCAATTATTAAACGCTGTCCTGCAATCGGCCAGATCCCGACGGGTGATGGATGTGATTGAACGGGCCTTAAAAAACCGTATTATCAAAAATAATTATTCGATCGCCGGGGTCGGTTATTTGCGTTATGATGACCGGGATGCGATTCCCCAAGCTGCCGATTTTTTGGTGACAGAAGAAAATGTTCACACGGCTTTGGTTTATGGTATCGTTCACGATGAAGATGAGGAGATCGAGTTAGTCATTGGTTCTATGCGTACCAGCAAAATTACCCTAGATCCCGATGAATTTCTCAAGGAAGCTTTCGGACAGGATAACCAAGGTCGCTTTTTTGGTGGTGGTCGTTATATGGCCGGAGGTTTTGAAATTCCTATCGGTTTCCTCGGTGGTTTTAATAATAATGCCGAATATGCGAAACTTAAGTGGGAACTCTATGACACCCAAATTAAACAGAAACTTTCCCATCTAGTTAACCCCGATGAAAAGGTAATTCGCACCTAGCTATCGGACCTCAGCTATCTATTATCATCGCAAAGACCGACCCTACAGTGATATGAAACTTTATTTTGTGCGTCATGGATTAGCAGGACAATCTGGGGATTATCTCAACGATGGGGAACGTCCTTTAACCGAGGAAGGTAAGGCAAAAACCGCTAAAGTTGCCCAAAGATTAGGACAGTTGGGGGTGAAATTTGACCTAATTCTCACTTCTCCCCTAGTGCGTGCCGTGCAAACCGCCGAAATTTTGCAAAAATCGGGTTTAAGCCGTAAAATTGAGCAATTTAATCCCCTATCACCCAACGGCAATATTCAAGACTGGGTGCAATGGTGGCAAAAGTCGGACTATCAGCGAGAGGAAACCGCAATCGCACTGGTGGGCCACGAACCGGATTTAGGCTATTGGACGGAAATGCTAGTTTGGGGCAAGTTTCAAGGAAAATTATCGGTCAAAAAAGCGGGAATAATCGGTCTAGAGGTTCCCAATCAACAAAATCCCCTAGGCAAGTGTCAGTTATTCTGGTTGACAGCCCCGAAATTACTCCTCTAGGAATTAACCTAGGTGTATCTATCCTTTTTGGAGACTACAATCGATGTTTAGTTAGGGTCTGCTGAAAAAGTTTTTCGGTGGGGGTAGGAGTCAGGAGTCAGGAGTCAGGAGTCAGGAGTTTCAGGCTTTGTTGCCCTTNNNNAATCCTATTTTCTTGCACTAACATCGGACTTTAACAGGTCAAAAGCTTTATTTTAAAAGGGTTTTACCATTATTCAGCAAGCCCTAGTTAATAGTTAAAAAATCATAAACGATATAGAATTACGCCAGTTATTAACTGAGAAGTTAGCAGTTTTATCCGCAGACAATCTTAATTTAGTTGGGCAATTTATTAATAAGTTAACTTATCAATAGTTCTCAAACAAATCCGACAATTACCTAACAGAAAAAGCATTACAAAAATGGCAATTTTTAGTTAAAAATAACTAAGAAATGGACAATAAAAATCCTTTAAGTGAAAATGAAATTAAGATAATTTGCCAATTTTTAAGTCAATCTCATCAATCTAGTCTGGTAGGATTAGCTAGGGCTGGCTGAATAAATCTGAAAACCTTGTTGGATAAGACTTTTAGACTTTTTGTCAATCAAAAAGTACCGGATATGGGAGTGATCGGGGGGAAATTTAAGCACTTTTTCCCTGAAAATTAGGTAGTTGACCACCTGAAAATCGGTAAAACCCATCCCCCATCCCCCAACCCCCAACCCCCAACCCCCACCGAAAAACTTTTTCAGCATTCAGGGGCAAAAGCTAACCAGTAGGGGAATTGTAAAAGAGCGAAATTGAGCCGTTCTTCGGTATCATCGATGATAATGAGCGGTGAATACTTATCCTCGATTAAACGTTCCGCTTTTTGAATTAAAGCTTCGGGAGACTCAAAGAGAACGATGCCGCGGTCTGGTCCAAAATCGGCGCGGGAAATGCCGAGACAATCTTGGAGGCCGCGCCGCCATTCGCCTAAACGTTCGGGACTATTAGCCAGAACTAGAGAACGGAAGCGATCGCCCTGTAATTCCGCCATAATCGAGATAATTGCCGAAGCGACCAGAATATTCTGGAGACGGCTGCCCATACCGCGAACAGTACCCCGGCCTCCCTGTTTAAAGAACCACTGTTGCACCCGTTCGGCATGAATTGGTTCAAAAGTGCGCCGTAGTTGCCAAGGGGGACCGTAATAGTCAGGACGACTGCGATAACGGTCTAAAAGAGTTTGGATGCGCTGATTTTGTTCAGAAAAGCCCTGTCTAGGGGTAGATTGTCCCACCGGTTCCGATTCATAACCCGAACGGTTAGAACGACGGGGTTCTTGCCAATTATCCTGGCCCTGGTTACTGGTACGGGAGGGACGGGGACGTTCTTCGGGATAATCTCGGCCTTGACTGCCACGGGATGGGCGCGGGTTTTCCTCCCGTTCGGTCCGCAGGGGAGGTTCCACGGAGCGGGGGGATTTTTCGGGGGTTTCAAAACGGGGTAATTCCAACTGTTCGGCAGCCGCAGCCAAATCCTGTAAACTGCCCACCAGATAGTCTTTAAATCCCTGAACCCGCACGGCTATGTCCTGGGAGACTCCGGCGAAATTACTCCGCATTTCCTGCCGAATACGCTCACGACGGCGTTCTAACTGTTCGATCGCCAATTCTAAAGCCTGTTTGCGTTGTTCTAGGTCTTTTACGCCTTCCTTGAGCATTCTTTCGATTTGAGCTTTGATATCCCCTAGTTCTTCGGCGATCAAGCGTTCTCTTTCCGCTTTTAATGCCGAGATTTCTACCTCTAGGCTCTGTTTTTGCCGTTCTAGAGCCGAGATTTCCTCCCACAGGGGTTGCGCTTGCGCTGGGGGAACTAATTCGCCTTCGGGGGCGATTTCCGATGGCAGGGGATTCTCTACCTGGCGATCGTTCCAGAGATCGTCAAAACTAAATTCTTCGACAGATTCATTGGGTAAGTCTGTCATTTTGTCAAGGGGTAAAACATTAAAATCTTCTGAATTCATCGGCTTTAGAAATGCAGAGCGAACAAAGGGCCAAGGCAGGCAATTAAGACGCTATTAGCTAGATTTTATTTTATCTCAATCTTAGTTCGCTTCTGAGTCGATCGCTTGCGATGCTGCTAAAGGATAGTATTTTTCCAGGCACAGTCTCAGGGTTGCGCTGTCAAAGATAATTGGCAAAAAATGAATGCTGTTAATTTCTTTGAAATAAAATAATATCGGGACTTGATTCCAGAAAATCCGCCAATTTTGCCATTCTTGGTAGGGAAAGGAGCGAATTTGTTGCCCGGACAGATAGACATCTAGGGAGGTGGGGGTAAACTGGAGACGAATGCGGGTAGTCTGGAACATCAAGAATAGTCCTAACAGGGAGAAAATTATTCCGATCCAGACCTGTAAAAAGAGTAAAGGCAGCGATAAAATTACCAAAAACAGGGGAATTCGATAGTTAGGAGCCAGTTCGATCGTTCCTGTTACTTCTTGCGGGGAAATAGTTTTCATCGGTGTCCCTATCGGCAGTCAGCCAAAATATCTTCGCTTCTAGTTTATCCCATTGTTTTTCCAGAGGCGATCAAGATAATCGAGACTCGATCGGGGATGATCTGGTGATGTCATGGTATCGTAGAAGGAGACTTTACCACCATAGGCGCGCCGGAGATTAAAATCAGTTAAGACCTTAGATCGTTGATCGGCGAGGATTAATTCTGTATTTAAGAGGATTAAATCAGCAAAATGGGTGATAGATTCGCCTAAATCATGGTTAACCACCATGACAATTTTATTTTCTTGGGCTAACTCACCAAAGATATTAAAAAGGATGCCCTCGGTTTTTTGATCTACCCCAACGAAAGGTTCATCAAAACAGAAAATCTCCGCTTCTTGGGCCAAAGATCTGGCTAAAAAGACTCTTTGCTGTTGTCCTCCCGACAGCTGACCGAGGGGACGATGGCGTAAATCAGCCATTTCCACCCTTTCTAGGGCATTTAAAGCCTGTTGACGACTAATATGGGAAAAAGGACGAAACCAACCCGTTTTTCTGACTCTCCCCATCATTACCACATCCCAAGCGGTGACGGGATAGGTCCAGTCGATTTGAGATCTTTGGGGAACATAAGCGACTTTATCCAGTTGTTGCTGTAGAGATTGCCCTTGATAGTTAACGGTTCCCTGTTGTACGGGAATTAATCCTAGCATGGCTTTGATCAGGGTACTTTTGCCCGCACCGTTGGGACCGATAATACCGGTTAGTCGTCCTGGATAAATTTTCAGGGTGATATCCCGTAGGGCTTCCACGCCGCGATAATATACTCCTAGATGACTAACTGTAATTGTCGTTTGCATAGTTGTTACCCTGAGTCTTCATTTCTAGCATAACTAAAAATGAGACAATTATGAAGCAACCATGAAAAGATTATGAAAGATAGGCGGGGTGAGATTAATCGCCACTCAGTAAAGCTTCCACGAATTCGTAACTGGAAAAAGGCCGCAGATCCTCGATTCCTTCCCCAGCGCCAACAAAGCGAATCGGTAGGTTAAGCTGACGCGCTACGGCAAGGGCAACACCCCCTTTAGCTGTACCATCGATTTTAGTCAGGATCACGCCGCTTAATTGGGCAGCTTCCGAGAAAACCTCTGCTTGTCGCAGCCCGTTTTGTCCTAAAGTGGCATCGAGAACTAGAAGGGATTCCACCACGGCACTCTCGGCTTTTTTGTCGATAATGCGGCGAATTTTGCTTAATTCTGCCATTAAGTTCTTTTTATTCTGCAATCTTCCCGCCGTATCCACTAAGAGTAATTCTACCTCCCTGGATTTAGCGGCTTCGATGCCATCGTACACCACGGCGGCCGGGTCGGTATTTTTGCCCGGGTTGGCAATTACTTCGACTTGCGATCGCTCTCCCCAAACTTTCACCTGTTCCACGGCAGCAGCGCGAAAGGTGTCGGCAGCGGCGATCATACAGCTATAGCCAGATTGTTTAGATAAATGGGCTAATTTGCCGATAGTCGTCGTTTTACCCACTCCGTTAACTCCTGTGAGCATCCAGATATTTAATTTGCCTTTTTCTGGCTCAAAACCGGGGTTGCTATAATTGGCTAAAGGTGCATCTAAAATCTCGCGGATAATTTCTTTGAGATATTCGATCGCTTTTTCGGGGGGCAAAGCTTCCTGTTTTAGCTTATTTTGGAGGGTAGTGATAATATAATCGGTGGCATCTACCCCCACATCAGCCTGAAGCAATAAAGCTTCGATTTCCTCCACCGCGTCTTGATTGAGGGGACCCTGACCGACCACGGCCTTAAGCTGATTAACCAAGCTGCGGCGCGTTTTGCCTAAACCCTGACGCAATTTTTTTAACCAGGTGATTTCTTCTTCGGAAACGTCCTCTGCTTGTCGTCCCTGATTGGCTAAAACTTTGGCCGACCAGATAAAATCCTCATCCGGTTCTGTGGGGGTTTCGATGGCGGTTTCTTTGAGAATTTCGAGGCGCTCGGATTTTTTCAGCCATGCGGGGGTATTATCCTCGGTTTCCTCTTCTTTAACTGCTTCTTCCTCTTGCGGAGGTTCGGTTTCAGCAATAGATGTTTCAGGGGTTTCGCTAATGACGGCCTCGGCCGTGGCTTTTTTCTCTTGAATATTTTTAAAGGCTTTTTTGGCCCAATCTAAATATTCTTCCTGACTGGTTGCCTCGCTGGGGGTTTCCTCTACGGGTGCAGGGGGTGCTTGTTCTTGTTCGGGTTGGACTTTCTGACGACGGAACCAGTTAAACATTTAAGTACAGGACAAAAAGCTTGAAAAGTAGGCGAGAGTAGGGTTTCATGAGAAATAGAACCAATCTCCAAAACCCTATGAACCAGTATAGTGTCCTAAAGTAAGCCCTTCAACCCCATCTCGGATGGCATGGTGCTTTGAATTTCGTTTCTGGCACTGTTCCTACTAGCTTTAATCAAAGTCAAAACCGTCA
>MTBT01000021.1 GCA_002282935.1 Microcystis sp. LSC13-02
TTTATGTCTGAAATGGAAAAACCGCACTTTTTCTCGGTCAATGATGACAATAAGTTATAGCTTAGAGATTAATCAACAACTAAAGCTTATGCTTGTAGCTAAGTGAAATCATTGATTGAGAGACCTGTACTTTTCAATAACTTTTTGCCGCAAACCCTATTTAGACCGTGTAGCTGAATACTGGAGCGATGCTTTTGCCAATTTACCCAGTTATCAACACTTTGTTGAGTGGATTCCTGCCACTTTGATTCCTTTATCTCAAGCATTGCTGCTGATGCATTTCAAAAAAGTTTTGAATTGGTGTACCAAGATTGGCCATCTCAAAACTTTAAAAACCGCGAAAGCCTTCAATTTTTTTTAGGGATTGTAACATGAGTGATTACCCCAGATTTTCAGTTATTAAATCTAGTTTATCTCAACCGAAGAAAACACCTCAATTAACGACAGAGCAGCACCATAGCGATACCGATACCCAAACTTAAACCCACCAGCACTTGAAAAGGAGTATGACCAATTAATTCCTTTAAACGTTCCTCGTTAAATTCCTTGCCTCCCTGGAACATTTCATCGATAATTTGATTGAGAATCCGGGCCTGTTTTCCCGCTGCCTGACGCACTCCGGCCGCATCATACATAACAATAACCGCAAAAAGCACTGCGATCGCAAATTCGGGACTAGACCAACCCATCTGTAATCCTACCCCAGTAGCCAAGGCCCCCACCAGCGCCGAGTGAGCGCTAGGCATTCCTCCCGACGAGACTAGATAGCGCAGACTCACCTTACCATCGCGGATTAACTCAATCAGCGCTTTTAGTCCTTGGGCAGTGAAACAAGCTAAAAGAGAGACTAGCAGTATTTGATTGTGTAACACCTGCTGGAAGTCCTGCATAATCTCATTCGTTTAATTTAATTTAATTTTTACGATTAACAATATACTCGGCGATGGCCCGTAAAGGTTCAGCGGCCTCATCGTAGCCACTCAATTCACCGATGGCACTATCTATTAACTGTTGAGCTTGCTGGCGGGACCCTTCTATCCCCCAGAGACTAGGATAGGTGGCTTTTTGTGCCTGTAGATCCTTACCGGCGGTTTTGCCCAATTCTTCCTTTGTCGCCGTGATGTCGAGAACATCATCGATAATTTGGAAAGCCAAGCCAATATTTTGAGCGTAACGGGCTAATTTAGCTATATCTTCCGCTTTTGCCCCCGCTAAAACTGCCCCCGACACCACAGAAGTCTCCAACAGGGCCCCGGTTTTCTGAGTATGGATAAAACCGAGAGTTTCCACCGAAATATCAGGTTTTCCTGCGGATTCCAAGTCTAAAACCTGACCCCCCACCAAACCCGTTGCCCCGACAGTGCGACCTAAACGGGCAATTACCTCTAAAATCTGTAGGGGAGGTACATTACGAGTCTCGGTAGCCACATACTCGAAAGCGTAGGCCAGGAGACCATCCCCGGCTAAAATAGCGATATCTTCGCCAAAAACCTTATGATTGGTTAATTTCCCCCGTCGGTAATCATCGTTATCCATGGCGGGTAAATCGTCATGAATTAATGACATAGTGTGAATCATTTCCAGGGCGCAAGCGGTGGGTAAAGCCATCTCTAGGGAACCCCCCATCAATTCACAGGTAGCCAGACATAAAATCGGCCGCAGACGTTTGCCGCCGGCGAGGAGAGAATAGCGCATCGCCTCGTAGATTTTGGCAGGATTGCCGATAACTAAAGAGCTATCCAAAGCTGACTCGACAATTAACCGCTTTTCCTCCAGATAGGAAGCCAGAGAAAAGCTCTCGTTTTTCCTCACTTCTACCCCTTGTTCGCCCCTAGTAACCATGTCTTTTTGTCTTGAACCGACTGCTTTTAAAACTATATCAGGAAACTCCACCTCGATCGGAATTAAACTGGCTGCTCCCTTGTACCCTCAGCTGTTGACTATCTAAATTACTCCTTCAGACTACATGGCAGCGCCGCAGTTGCTATTTTGAACACTTGTACTAAAATTTCCCAGACGGAGATGGGCCAATTTTCTTTTCTGATACCTATTTTCTCTTTTAACCTGAAAAAATACATCCCTCAGCCTAGTCCAGGGATTAGCGAAAAACGGGCGATATAATTGAATTTCGCCGCAGTTATCATCGGAGATGCTAAAGTTTTCATGATTCGGTCAAACTTCCGTTTTTTTAGCTTGCAGTTTAGAAATTTCTCGATTAGCCTAGAAGTAGGATTATCCTAGTAATGTATTGTATGCTACAAGGGCAAATTTTAGGCGATAGATACCAAATTCAAAGTCAGTTAGGTAAACAAACCGGAAGACACACTTTTCTCGCCCAAGATCTAAAAACGGGTACTGCTGTTGTCGTCAAATTATTAATCTTCAGTCCCGATTTTGAATGGACAAATTTAAAACTCTTTGAACGGGAAGCTGAAACTCTCAAACATCTAGATTGTCGCTCGATTCCCGAATATATCGACTATTTTGAAGTTCAAACCGATACCTATCAAGGTTTTGCCCTTGTCCAGAGTTATATCGAAGCTAAATCTCTCAAGGAACAGATAGAAACCGGTCGCAAATTTAGTGAATCAGAGCTGCAGGAATTAGCTAAATCTATCCTTGGTATTTTAATTTATCTCCATGGACTTAACCCGCCAGTTATCCACCGGGATTTGAAACCTAGTAATATTTTACTAAAAGATCGATCGGGTCATAGTATCGGTAATGTTTATTTAATTGATTTTGGTTCTGTCCAGACTGTTGCCCAACAGGAACAGGCCACTCTAACTATCGTCGGAACCTACGGTTATATGCCCCCCGAACAATTCGGTGGTCGCACCGTTGCCGCTTCTGATTTATACAGTTTAGGAGCCACTTTAATCTATCTAGCTACAGGCATTCATCCCGCCGATTTACCCCAAAAAGATGGCAAAATTCAATTAAATAATTTAGCCAATTTAAGTCCTGCTTTTGTTCATTGGTTAGGGCAGTTAATCGAACCTAGTCTCGAGAAAAGGTTTGTTTCAGCACAGGCAGCCAATCAAGCTTTAAATACTCTCCACGAAATGCAATTAACTGCCTCAAACCTTGAAAAACCCGCAGGGAGTCGGGTACAGTTGCAAAAAAGGGAGGAGAAAATTAAAATATTTTTACCTCCCGAAGGTTTCACCCCTAAATTAATTTATCTTGGAACCTTTGCCATCGCTTGGAACGCTTTTTTATTAGTATGGACAGGAGGAGCCGTTTCTATTCCTCTGTGGATGAGTTGGTTTTTTCTGCTCTTTTCCTTGCCCTTTTGGTTTGTGGGTTTAGGAATGCTTTACCAGATTATTTATTGTCTCAAAGGGGAGGAAATTATCACTATTGATAGGCAAGAAATTGTTGCCATTCAGCGAATTTGGGGTTTGACACTTCCCGGCAAAAAGAAAATAGCACGGGAACATATTAATAAACTGGTGCAAGCTGATGGTTATCATACCAAAGATAGCGATGGCGATCGAGTTTATGTGCCGATGACTTTAACTATTTGGGCGGGGACTAAAGAATATACTATTAGCAGTAAGACAAAAGAATATCTGAGTAACCCCGAAATTGAATGGTTAGCAGCGGAATTAAGCCAATGGTTAGGAATACCAATTACTAATAAGTAGCCGGTTACAATCAGCTTTTTTCTCCCTTCTCCCCCACTGATTACTGATAACTGCTTACTGATAACTGAAAAATCTCCCCACTCCCCCACTGATTACTGATAACTGCTTACTGATAACTGAAAAATCTCCCCACTTTCCACTTCCCACTTCCCACCCCCTGATATAGACGAACTGTCTGTGAGCGGTGTAAAATTTTATGAAGAGTCTCGGCTTTTTCTCCCTTTTCCTGAGAAATGCCCCAGCGCCAGTGACTAATACTAAATCCAGTTATTAAAGACTGATTATCTATTCCTCCTTTTGCATGAGTGCCTCTTGCCTTTTGCCTATCCTCATAAGTAGCCTATACTCAACGGATTTAGTATAAGATCAAAATTGTGTCATCCCATCGATAATTAAGTTTATGAGCGCCACTATTACCGTAGAAAAACGCAAATTAGAAAAACCCCCTTTAGAACTGCATTATCTCGGCGATCGAGTCTTGCGTCAACCGGCCAAGCGGATTACTAAAGTCGATGACAGCATTCGTCAATTAGCCAGAGAAATGCTGCAAACTATGTATAGTTCCAATGGTATCGGGTTAGCAGCTCCCCAAGTGGCAGTCAATAAACAATTGATTGTCATCGATTGTGAACCCGATAAACCCGAAAATACGCCCCTAATTCTGATTAATCCCCAAATTATCGGTTATAGTCGGGAATTGTGCAAAGCGGAAGAAGGTTGTTTGAGTATTCCCGATGTGTTTTTAGATGTCATCCGTCCCCAATCGATCGAAGTGAGTTATAAAGATGAACAGGGGAAACCGCGAAAACTGCAAGCTAACGGTTTACTAGCGCGGGTAATTCAACACGAAATGGATCATCTTAATGGTGTCATGTTCGTCGATAGAGTAGATAACGATTTGGCACTCAATGAAGAATTAAAAAAACACGGTTTTTCCGTGCAAGCGGTGAAACCTGTTGAGAAAGTGACAAAATAAAGGCATTAGTTAATTTAGGTGAGGAGTGAAGATGACCCCGAAAAGCGGCGTTTTATTGTTATTATCCTGTATTGCAGCGATCGCTGGTGTGGGTTGTGTCTTTGAAATTAGTTCAGGAGAACCGGATTTAGGCAATACCACCACTGGCTTAATTCTAGCTGCAAGTGTGCCACTAACAGCCCTATTTTTTTGGGCGGCGGTTAAAGACACAAGAGCCAATTACAAGTAGATTGACATCCTCGCCGCCGTAAAACGGACGGCGATTCCTCACCACGCCACTTTTTTAGGGTGGTCGCGTCAACGGGGTTGACGCTTCACCGA
>MTBT01000022.1 GCA_002282935.1 Microcystis sp. LSC13-02
AGGTGCGCCATTGGAAGTTCTTAGGTGCTATATTAAAGATCAAGAAAAGCCGTCGTAAAACGACGGGGTTTTAACCCAAATTTTCGATAATCAGGAATCTTAACCCTATGCTCTGAAATTATGATACTCTAATCCCAGAGCTTGATTCAGAGCATTTGTAAGATTGTAATATGAGTATTAGCTGGAAAGAAGGAGATCCCTTACCAAATGCAGATCAAGCCGAAATAGACTTGCGAAAGTTTACCGATTACTCATTGCAACCTAACAACCCTCAAAATCAAGGAAAATGGATGGGATTTGCCATGATAGGTTATTCTGTTGAAACTCAAGAAGGCCGTCAAATTGCAACTCTCAAGATATAATTCAACAAATTCGTCAAATTTTACCTTATGCACCAGCCTATAAAAGCAAAAATAATCCCTATGGTATGAGATTAAAAGTTACAATTAGGATCAAAGGTTTGAATGGAGGGCAAGGAAATTTAATCACAATCTGGCAAATAGATCAAAGCAAAATTATTCCTAGATTAATTACAAACTGGTTAGAAGTTTACAGCTAAAGGAGCAAAACATAATGAAAGCAAAAATTAATGATTCGATTCAAACTTTAATAGATATAACCGCCGATTTTTCAGATTTAATCATTCCTAAAGGAACAATTGGTGCAATAGTTGAATGCTATCCTAATCCTGAAGCATACGCTATTGATTTAATGATTTCTAATCCTAAAGTCATTGGTGGTTTTACTTATGAAAATGTAATTTTATCTCCTGAACAATTTATTGTTATTTCTTCTCAATCAATATCAGAAGATAAAGCAGAAAAATTGATATTCAATTAATCTTAAACACTGTATTGCGATCGCCGCTCTTGTAGGTTGGGTGATCGGTACTCAACCCAACATCATCCCCAGGATGCTCTAATCTTGTGTCGTGATCTTGTGATATTTTGATTGAGAGTGCGATGTTGAAGGCACTGCGTAGCAGCACGCTAATTCATAAATTATCAAAGGAGATTGTCATGAAAGGAGAATTCACCGCCATCATTGAAGCAGCAACAGAAGGGGGATACTGGGCGATTTGTCCTGAAGTCCTAGGTGCAAATGGTCAAGGAGAAACCATTGAAGAAGCCAAAGAAAGCTTAAAAAGTGCTATTCAACTAATTTTTGAAGATCGTTTGGCTGATATTCGTCGAGGACTACCGAAAGAGGCGATCGAGGAGACAATTTCCATTCCATGAAACGTAAAGAATTAGAAAAAAAGTTGCGGAAAGCTGGTTGTTATCTTAAGCGAGAGGGTGCTTCTCATTCTCTTTAGATTAACCCTCAAACTGGGGTCATTGAAGCTGTACCACGACATACAGAAATCAAAGAATTTTTAGCACAAAAAATTCTCAGAAACCTGAATGCCCAATAGTGCGATCACCCGATCTTGTGGTGCGATCGCCGATCTGGTAGGGTGCGTTCCCTGATGCAACCCTTGTTACTCCATTCATTTGATGATGGGGAACGCACCAGCAAACACGGAATATTCGGTGGATTACGGTGTTGGGGGTTTGGGAAGGAAAATTTAGATTAAAATAGATAACAGATAATTAGCAAAGTCTGCTCATAATGCCGAATATTATCTGGTCGGATTACTTACAATATCGAGCCAAACTGAGAGGATTTGAACTTGCTAAAATAGAAGAGATTCTCAAATACTCTGGAGAAAGGTACTACGATACTGAAACGGGTCGTCTCATTGCCGTAGGCAAGCATGATAATCGTTTAGTAATTATTCCTTATGAATACGATGATAATTTTATAACTCCTGTCACCATTCATGCGACAACACGCCAACAAATTCGATTTCGCCTAACAACTGGGAGATATACTATCCATGAGTAACCCTAAAATGAGATACTTTGAACAAGAAGACATTCTTCATTTAACTATTTCTGATGAACCAGAAGCTAACAGTGTAGAAATTAATCCAAATATTACCGCTGAACTTAATGATTTAGGAGAATTAATTGGCCTAGAGATTACTAATGCTAGTTCTTTTATCCGAGATTCAATTTTAGAGTCAACCCAAGGAAAAATATTAAATTTGTCCGGCCAATGACTTATTGAGTGCGATCGTTCTTGTCGGTGGGGTTGGGTGCGATTGTCTTTGTTGATAGTGCGATGCCGAAGGCACTGCGTAGTGCGATGCCGAAGGCACTGCCTAGCAGTACGCCGATATTGTAGGGTGCGTGTTTGCGGCTACCAATTCTGTAAAAAAACCAAATTAACAATCCGCGCCCCGCGCATCAACTTTATTATTCTGTGTTACCGAATAAGATATAATTGAGAAGCTGAAAATAGTTAAAGCATTATGAGTTACCAAAACATTATTACCATTGAACCGGGAAAACGAAGCGGAAAACCCTGTATTCGAGGGCTGCGTATAACTGTGTACGATATTCTAGAATATTTAGCGGGAGGAATGACAGAAGCAGAAATTCTTGAGGATTTTTCAGAATTAACTTCTCAGGATATCAAGGCTTGTTTGGCTTTTGCTGCTGATCGAGAGAAAAAATTATTTATCACCTCTTTCTGAAACTGTTATTAGATGAAAATTTGTCAGATCGGATTATTGATAAAATAATTGATTTATATTCTGATTCTCAGCACGTCAAGACTTTAGGACTGATAAATACTGATGATGCACTTATCTGGGAATTTGCCAAATTCAACAATTTTGTAATTGTCTCTAAAGATGCCGATTTTCATCAGCGCAGTTTGTTATATGGTCATCCACCCAAATTTATCTATCTTCGTATTGGAAATAGTCCCACTGCAAAGATTATCGAAATTTTAAGAGGTCATTTTTTAATTATTATTAAATTTTACAATAGTGAAACAGAAAGTATGCTGATATTAAGTTGAGTGTGAGCGCATCATCTTGCGATCGCCTGATATTGTAGGCTGCGTATTTGTAGCGATAATCTCTGACAGAAAACTTAAAGCAAAATCGATGAGAACCATTCCCTTAACTTTAGAACAGCTTCTTTCAGCAGTACAACAATTGTCAACCCTATTATTGAGTGTTGGGGAAGTGGTGAGCTTTTTTGCTGTGATCGGTAAACAGTGAAAAGACAGCACTGTTAAGGCTATTTGCGGGGAACAGTAGTCTGTCCTCTGGGGATGATAGCAAATCCCGTCATACTTGATCTTATTTGCCAGCCGACTCCCTGATAACTAATTTTTGATAAGCTAAGAGACAGTAATTATAATTTCGTCGTCAATCCTATGATTTTGCCAGGTAGTACCGTTCGAGTCACCAATCCCGATGATACCTACTATAAATTTGAAGGTTTAGCCCAGCGTTTAAGCGATGGGAAAGTGGCCGTTCTTTTTGAGGGGGGTAACTGGGATAAGTTAGTTACCTTTAATCTCTCGGAATTAGAAGAAGTAATTATTGCCCCCGCTAAAGGCAAAAAATAACCATGCGTCCACCCTTACCGCAATTGGCCACGGATAACCGCCATCCCGATCATATCGCCGAAGTTATCGAGACGACGACGACCGAGTTTTTGGCGCAATGTTTGGAACCAGAGGAGTTAAACTTTCCTTTTATGCCCGCTTTTGGTAGTTGGGTAAAAGCCTACGATGAAGAAACGGGTAATAAGATTTTTGGGATTGTCACCTTTGCCACCACTGCACCCATCGATTCGGTACATCGCGCTAGAGCTTTGGGGTTGTCTTTGGCTGAATTGCGGGAACAACAGCCGCAGATTTTCGCTATGTTAAAAACGGAATTTCGGGCAACTATTGTCGGTTTTGAAACCCTGCCTGGACAATTTAATGGCAATGGTTCTGGGCGAGGTTATATCTATCAATATATTCCTCCCCGACCCCCACAAATTCATCAGGCGGTTTATCAATGTGAGTCGCTGGAAGTGGTTTATTTTAGTGAACAATTAGACTTTTTAAGAATTTTATTACAGGTCAAAAATACTCCCGTGGAAGCTTTGGCAGCTGCTTCTATCCGTCAGATGTATCAATTGCGTCAAGCCGATCGACAATGGTTAGTGAATGTGGGCAGACAGTTAAGTGTTTTACTTAAAGATGATTATGATCGCTTGCGTTATATTCTCAGTCAAATTCATATTCACGCTTAGTTGATTCGGCGTTGCTGATTTTAATTAGGGTCTGCTGAATAAATCTAAAAACCTTGTTGGGTAAGACTTTTAGACTTTTTGTCAATCAAAAAGTCCCCGGCATGGGAGTGATCAGGGGGAAAATTGAGGTCCTTTTTCCCTGAAAATTAGGTAGTTGACCACCTGAAAATCGGTAAAACCCCACACCCCACACCCCACACCCTACCACCACCGAAAAACTTTTTGCCGCAAACCCTAGTTAGTTCTAAATAGTTGACGGTTCTTCGGTTTGTGTTATGCAATCGACGAGGGTTATAAGGGATGAAACCCTTATAGAGAGAGACATTACTGCGATTTTTGTCAACTGTGATTTATGCCACCCTATCGAACCATAACAAGTAACGAAGAACCTAGTTGACTAGACAAAAAATGTCGATATAATGAATGTTTATACGGTAACTCTCGCTATTTTCATCCTTGATTGTAAATTCTAGATAGTTTAATTGATCGCCCCTTAGGAAAATGGCAATACAAACAACCTTTGCAGAGATTTTAGAAGCAGCCGAGCAACTTCCCCTTGAAGATCAAGAAAATCTCATTCATATCTTACAGAATCGTCTTCGAGATCAAAAAAGAACAGAGTTGTTTAGAGATGTTCAAGAAGCTCAACAAGAATTTGCACAAGGTCAATGTCAACCCCTGACACCTGAACAAATCATGGAGGAAATCCTTTCGTGAATTTTGTTTTATTACGCTCGAATATATTTATTAGAAATGCTCGAAAAGTTGTGAAAAAACAGGCTTTTTTAGTTCAAAATATCCAAGAAACTTTAGCTTTATTATCCGTAGATCCATTTCAACCTCGATTAAGAACCCACAAATTAAAAGGAGAGCTTAAAGACTCTTATGCTTGCAGTGTGGGCTATGCTTTAAGAATTGTCTTTAAATTCGTTGAATATGAGCAGAAACAGGCAATTCTTTTGGAATCAATTGGGACTCACGATGAAGTTTATTAGTGCGGATGATTATTGCGCTCAGTCTGGAGAAAACGAACCAGAATCAAGATAAAAAACCTAAGATGCTTCATTAACAGATATTTCAGCTTTTTTGAGGGCAATTTGCCATTCTAAGTCAGCTATTTCTCGATCGAGTTCGACAATTTCACTATTAACTTGCTTTAAATCGGCGATAATTTCTTGTTTACTGCGTTTTC
This sequence comes from Microcystis sp. LSC13-02, assembly GCA_002282935.1. Lineage (GTDB taxonomy): Bacteria > Cyanobacteriota > Cyanobacteriia > Cyanobacteriales > Microcystaceae > Microcystis. The sequence goes on from MTBT01000022.1 coordinate 5,338, forward strand.
TACCGTAGATAGCCAGTTCATCCTCTTGTAATTTCTCAAGGATAGAGTCTAGGGAACCGGTTAAATCGGCCGAGGGATTGTCCATAATACCTAAACGCATTAAGACCTGTACCGCTTTGACAACGTCTTGCTGATAGGCTTCTCTAGAAGGGTAATCTTGGGGGTTTTTGAGATTTAAAGCGTCATTGACATCCTCACCGCCGTAAACGGACGGTGATTCCCAAACCTCACGATTTAGGTTTCTGCTTCTTTCCCTTGCGGGGTTTCGCACCTG
>MTBT01000023.1 GCA_002282935.1 Microcystis sp. LSC13-02
ACAAAGCCTGAAACTCCTGACTCCTGACTCCTGACTCCTGACTCCTACCACCACCGAAAAACTTTTTCAGCAGACCCTACCTAATTTTCAGAGAAAAAGTCCCGGAATTTTCCCCCGATCACTCCCAGATCCGGTACTTTTTGATTGACAAAAGGTCTAAAAGTCTTACCCAACAAGGTTTTAAGATTTATTCAGCTAACCCTAGATCAATACTGATATACTAACAAAAGAAGACTCAAAGCTTACACCGACTCCCGATCAACGATCGCCAAAATTTGATCAACAAAAGCTTGGTGATCAACCACGGGTTTAGAAATATAACCATCGGCCTGACTCTGCTTGAGAAAATTCTCTCGATCGCCCTCCATAGCGTGAGCGGTGACGAGAATAACAGGTAAATCGGCGGTTTCGGGGTTAGCTTTGAGAATTTGGCTGATTTTAATACCATCTACCGCTTTCCCTTCATAGACACTATGGGAGAGGGAGACATCCATTAAGATCACGTCCGCTTCCTTGTCCCGAGCAATACGAAGCACTTCCTCCACGTCTTCAGTCCCTTTAACCTCTAGACCACCTCGTTTGGTCAAAATTTTGGCAAAAACGCGAAAATTAATCGGGTCGTCTTCTACAATCAAAACAGTCGTCATAGGGATGCTCAGGGATAAACAAGGTCAAAACGGGCAAAATGCCTTATGATTCACAGCTAGACAGATTGAAAACGAGAGACTCATGGCCAAACAACTGGATTTCTTAGCTAGTGGTCAAATTATACCCACGGCTTTACACCAAGAGATGGAACGCTCCTATCTAGAATATGCCATGAGTGTGATCGTGGGGCGAGCGTTGCCGGATGTACGGGATGGCTTAAAACCAGTACATCGTCGCATATTATACGCTATGCACGAACTGGGTTTAACCCCCGATCGCCCTTTTCGCAAATGTGCGCGGGTGGTGGGGGATGTCTTGGGTAAATATCATCCCCACGGCGATCAGTCAGTGTACGAGGCACTGGTTCGTATGGTACAGGATTTTTCCAGTCGTTACCCACTTTTATCGGGCCATGGTAACTTTGGTTCGATCGATAACGACCCCCCAGCAGCCATGCGTTATACAGAAACCCGTTTGGCCGGCATCGGTGATCAGGCGGTTTTGGGGGGAATTAGCGAAGCTATCGTTAATTTCAACAGTAATTTTGATAATTCTCAACAGGAACCCGTTGTTTTACCCGCTCAGTTACCGATACTCATTCTTAATGGTTGTTCAGGTATTGCGGTGGGGATGGCGACTAATATTCCTCCCCATAATTTAGGGGAAGTGGTGGAAGGTTTAATCGCTTTGATTGATAATCCCGATTTAAGCGAGGAAAAGTTAGTAGAAATTATCCCCGGGCCCGATTTTCCCACGGGAGGCGAGATTTTAGATGATACCGGCATTCGGGAGGCTTATCGCACCGGTAGGGGGATTATTCCCGTGCGCGGAGTGGCGAAAACTGAAACAATTATCATTGAGGGCAAGCGCCGAAGGGAAAGGACGGCAATTGTGGTTACTGAGTTGCCTTTTCAGGTGAATAAGGCGGCATGGATTGAAAAAATCGCCGAATTAGTCAATTTAGGGAAATTGGAGGGAATTGCCGATATCCGCGATGAAAGCAATCGCGAAGGCATTCGGGTGGTGATTGAATTAAAGCGGGAAAGTCAACCGCAGCAGGTTTTGGCGGCTTTATACCAACAAACGGCCCTACAGACTAATTTTGGGGCGATTATCCTCGCTTTGGTCGATAATCAACCCCGGCAGTTATCTTTAAAACAAGTTTTACAGGAATTCTTGCGCTTTCGAGAAACAACTCTCACCCGTCAGTATGGCGATGAGTTGCAACAGGCCAGCGATCGCTTACACTTAGTCGAGGGTTTATTATTAGCTTTGCAGAATATCGATCGAGTGGTGGATATTCTCAAAAATGCTCCCGATGGTACGACGGCTAAGTACCGTTTTCAGGCAGAATTGGGCATTAGTGACGCTCAAGCTGATTCTATCTTGGCTATGCCCCTACGTCGTCTAACTGGTTTGGAAAGACAAAAATTAGAGACGGAAGCGACGGAATTACAAACAAAAATTCAACAGTTGGAAACTCTCCTCCATAACCGTCAGGAGTTTCTCAAGTCTCTGAAAAAAGAATTGCGCTCTTTAAAGAAAAAATTCGCCGATAGCAGACGGACAAAAATTCGCACTGGGAAGTCGGGAGCAGGGAGCAGTCAGAAGGGAGCGGGGACAAAGGAGCAGTCAGCAGGGAAGAAACAGGATTCTGTGGTTAAAAAGCAGGAGTCAGTCCCGATGAAAAAATTTTCACCCCCACAGATGAAAGAGGTTTCCTTCCCTACACCCCACACCCCACACCCCACACCCTCTTTCGAGGCAGAAGTTAAAAAACAGGAGAATAAAGTTAAGAAAAAGTCTGAGAGTGAGAATGCACCGAGTTTAAGCCTATTTACGCCCCAAGAACCCCCAGAAAATGCGATTTTATTGCTTGATGCCGAAGATAAAATTAGTTGGACGACACCAGAAGAGCGAGCGCCGGACCAGGGTTTAATTATCTATCAACAGGCGATCGAAAAACGGGAAAATTTCCTAGTTATCCTCGATAATGCTAAAGCTTACCCGATTGCTACCCGGGAAGTTCCTCCAAAAGACAATCAACCGGTGTTAATCGACCGTCTGCTGACCAAAACCGCCCAACAAGATTCAGAAGCCGTGTTAAATCAATTTTTCTTGACGGAACCTAAAAAAAATCAAGAATTGCTTTTACTGAGTCAACAGGGGCGAATAAAGCGGCTTTCCATCGATGAATTAGAGGGGGTTGGTAGTCGGGGTTTGTCCCTCATGAAATTGAAAGAAGACGATCGCCTATATGGCGCTATTTTTACTCACGAGGGCCTGGACTTAGCGATCGCCACCAGTAGCGGTCGGGTGTTGCGTTATCCCGTGCGCGAGGAATTATTGCCAATTATGGGTAAATCTGCCCAGGGTTTAGCAATTTTGCGATTGCGCTACGGGGAAAATCTAGCCGGCTGTGTTTCTCTCCCTCATCGGGAAAATCTGCTGCTGATTTCGGGATTAGGTTACGGGAAAAGACTGGCGATCGAGAATTTACGTCTATCACAATTAGGCGATCTTGGTTCACCCGCTTTACAATTCGTTAACAAACAGGATAGTTTAGCGGCCATGGTAGCGGCCCGGGAGGGGAGTATAGTGTTATTAAGTACCAATCAGAATCGAAAACTACCCTTAGAGGTGGAAACTGTGACAGTTACGGGTAAAGACGGGACAGGTTCACAATTAGTCAAACTCAACCCCGCAGAAAAAATTATCAAAGCACAATTGTTACACCGTCTCTAACAATGGCGAAAAAAACGAAAAATGTTGCCCGTAAACACCGAAATTGGCAAAGATGGTTAAAAATAACTCCGATTCTGGTTTTTGGGTTTATTATCCTTAATTTAGCGATTAATTTAGCCATCCGCTGGCCAATTAATCAACAAAAACCCATTGATGCCATCTTAGTTTTGGGGGGCAGCATTCGTCGGGAAATTTATGTAGCCAATCTAGCCCAGCAATACCCCGATATACCGATTTTAATTTCCCAAGGCTCGAAAGACCCCTGTATTTTATTACTATTTGAACGGGCAAAAGCGCCAAAAACTAACGTCTGGTTAGAAAAGTGTGCTGATTCTACCTTCGGCAATTTTTTCTTTGCTGTGCCAATTTTAAAACAATGGGGAGTACATAAAGTAAAAGTTGTCACCTCTCCTACTCATTTACCCCGCGCTAAATGGTTAGCAGAAATTCACTTGCAATCCCATGGTATAGCAGTAGAAATCGATGCAGTCCGAGAAATTGGTATCCCCGGTAATCACGAATCAAAGCTAAAAACTGGGTTAGATGTGACTAGAAGTATAATTTGGGCTTTTGTGGGACAATTAATCTATCCCCGCTGTTGGCAAGTCATTCCCTTAAATTCCGTTGATTTAGAAGCTTGGCACGATGAAGGTTTTCAATGTGAATCTCAAGGTAAGATCAGCTAAACAATACTCTCCCAGTTAGTTTTTTAGCGGCTGCATCCCATTTTTGTAAATCTACTAAGTTGGGATTTTTAAAGGCAAACTCTCTCTTCCCACTTGCCACTTTCCTATACCTTTTAAACAGGATTGAGTATCAGAGGCCCTATCGGGTATTTGCGATCGCATCTAGAGCCAAATTCAGTTTCAGCAGGTTAACCCCCGGTTCGCCGAAAATGCCGAGAAAGCGATCATCGGTGTTTTTGGTAACGAGGATCTCCACTTGATTTGGCGGTAATCCCCGCACCCGCGCCACCCGCTCGATCTGCGCTCTGGCAGCCTCTGGGGTGATATGGGGATCGAGACTCGATCCGGAGGTATATACCAGATCTGCGGTGGGTTTAATTCCCGCTTTCTCTAATCGGGGAATCTCCCCCTCCATAGCTTTTGCCGGATCGGGATCGGGTTTTCCTTTAATGCGATCGATCAACACGGGGTTACTGGGAGCTAGGTTACTCGCTCCCGAAATTCCGGTTTGCAGGACTTTGTTAGGATCGTTTTTCGGATCGGCCGTACTGTAGGTGGTGGTACTCGGACGACTATTGAAATAGCGATCGCTGGTGAAAGGTTGCCCAATTAGAGCCGAACCCACCACTTGACCTTGATTATTGGTGATCAAACTCCCGTTCGCTTGCCAGGGAAAAAGAATTTGACCGATGGCGATCATCGAGAAAGGATAGATCAGCGCAGTGATCACCCAGAGAACTAGGGTAGAACGGATGGCTCTACCGGCCTCGCGTGCAAAACTCATAATTAAAACCTCTCTGGTATAAAGATGACCAAGAACAGATAGATAAATAAAGCAAAGGCGACTAATCCTAAAAGGGTTAACGCGGAAGCTTGCGTCCTATCGATAGTGCTTCCCGTAGAAGCTTGAACGATGGAGGAGAAAAGAATTGTCAGACAGAAATTTAAGAAAATATACCAGAAAAATCGGTATTTTCTAGGTGATGCTTTCATAAGAATTAGAGGTTTTTGGAGATTTGTTTTTGCCAGTAAATCAAGAAAATAGCTGTAGTTGTCGATAGGTTGTCTTGTTCCCCTTTTTCAATTCATAGTTAAGAATACATTGGCCCACATATCTGGACAAATTAACAGGAACAGCATTGCCAATCATTTGTTCTAGATTAGATTTTGTTCCTGTAAAAATAAAGTCTTTAGGAAAAGTTTGAATATAGCTTCGCTCCCTCGTTGTTAGCGGTCTTAATTTTTCCTTGAGATGACAAGCATCACCGGGATGTTGTCGATAGGTTTTGGGAACTGGTCGATTTACTCCTCGAATAGTAGGGCTAGGTTCATAAATACTGAATATCGCCCTTCTTTGATAGCTTCTAGGATGTCTATAATAGTATTCTATGTCTAATTCTTTGCCCATATAGTCAAATACAGTCAGAGGTTGAATTGATAGATTTTCATTGATTTCATCGATTAAAAAATCATCTTCTTCGTTCATTTTACCGATCAGAAAATATCTTTTTCTAGTTTGAGGAACTCCGCAGTAACAAGAATTAATAACTTTTCCAGTTAAACCATAACCATGTTTTTTTAAAATTTGTTTTGCTTGAGTGAGTATTTTACTTTTCTCAATTCTATCCACATTTTCCATAACAAACCATTGCGGACTTACTCTAGTGACAATTTCAGCGAATGTGAGCGTTAGATTCGCTCGTCCTAAACCCTCGTCTCTCTTACCCGCACTGGAAAAGTCTTGACAGGGAGGACTGCCGACAATAATCTCAGGATTATATTGAGCAAATATTTCTTGGCTAGATTCTCTAGATAAATCGACATTAAATATCGGATGACTAAAGTTATTTCTATAGACATCTATAGCAGGTATCCAGTTATCAAATGCGGCCACAATAGTAAACCCCGCTTTCTGGAAACCTAAAGATAAACCACCACAACCAGCGAATAAATCGATTGTGATCATTTTGCTCCCTCCTCTAAATTGAACAAATCGGGTGAATTATAAATAATAGCATCAAATCGCCTTTCAGGACTCAATAAATTTTGTCCACCTCCTAAAATAATTTCTCTGATTTCTGATTTGTTAATTCTGGGTCGATGCAAAATTTCTGAACGCATATACTGGTTGGTAATTTTGCCGCTTAATGCAAACGCTTTATCGTTTTTTGTATTGTAAGAAAGTTGATCGATTATTTTTCTATGATTGATGCGCTCCTGTTTGCTGAAATCGTCAAGCATTTTGAACAGCCATATCGCAGAACGTATTTGTCTGGAAATACTTTTTTCTATTCTCGCTTCAAATTTAGTCAGATCTGCGAATAGCCGAGTGAAGGCTAGATCGCTCCAAACGAACACATCTAAACATTGCTCTGCCAATCTTGAAGATTTGCCTTCCGTTTTCCAGATCGGCTGTATTAAAAATGGTTGTTGATAGGGCAATAAATCAAGCGATAGTCGGTCAATAACGCCAACTATTGATAGTAAATAAGGCATTACCTCTCTCGGTTCTGTCCAGTCTTGAATAGAATCGAAATCACTACCGATAATCTCCTGCATTTTTTGTATATTTTGCCTAATGTGATTAATGATACTACAGGCGAGATACACAATGGTATCTGGTCTAACCACTATTTCACATCCATAGCGAATATCTTCTAAGTCACAAGTTGTATTGTCTGGTAAAGCGGTTAATTTAATTTCCAGACCTCGAAGACAATTACCGTTATCTATTCTCTGGGTTACTAGATCGACTCTAGGCAAACTACCGATTACAAATTGATTATACGGCGTAAATTGACTCTCGAAAGCGTAAAATAAATTATCGGAATCGGGAGCTAGACCGTATAACTCTTGTGTACTTAACTCCGCAGGTTTAATTTTTAAATTTTCATCGAGTTTCAGATATACATTTTTCAGTCCTTTCCAATCCAAGTAAGCGCACAAAGAAGCTGGAAATGAGGAATTAAATTGATTTTTACCCCATGTTTCTTTTTGGTTAAAATCCCGATTCGAGTGCTTCAATCCGAATAAACTAGGCTTAAATATTGCAGATTTTGCCATTACCTCAACCCGATCGCTGAAATTATCTCATCAATAATCTTAATAGCAATAAACGGCGCAATCATGCCTCCCACCCCGTAGATGAGGATATTGCGCCGCAATAGTTGGTCGGCAGTAAGGGGGCGAAATTGAACGCCTTGAAGTGCCAGAGGAATCAAAACAGGGATAATCAGGGCATTGTAGATCAGGGCCGAGACGATCGCCGATTGAGCGCTTTTCAAACCCATGATATTTAAAGCACCGATCCCAGCAGCGGCGAAAATCGTCGGGATAATAGCGAAATACTTAGCGATATCGTTAGCTACCGAAAACGTGGTCAGGGCGCCGCGGGTAATGAGTAACTGTTTGCCGATGGTGACTAAATCGATCAGCTTGGTCGGGTCAGAATCCAGATCCACCATATTGGCCGCCTCCTTCGCCGCTTGGGTTCCGGAGTTCATCGCCACACCGACATTAGCCTGGGCCAGTGCGGGTGCGTCGTTGGTTCCGTCTCCCGTCATGGCAACTAACTTGCCCTTGGCTTGCTCGCGACGGATCACCTCGATCTTATCTTCCGGGGTGGCCTCAGCGATAAAATCATCCACCCCCGCCTCCGCCGCGATCACCGCCGCCGTGATCTGGTTGTCGCCGGTGAGCATGATCGTTCTCACACCCATGCGCCGTAATTGGTCGAAACGCTCTTTTAATCCCGGCTTCACGATGTCCTTGAGATAGATCACCCCGTAGATATCGTTACCCCGACAGACGGCGAGGGGAGTTCCCCCCAAACGGGAAACCCTTTCCTGTGCCTGATCGAGGGTCTCGGGAACGGAACCACCGCGGGAACGGACGAAACCTTTAATCGCGTCTACGGCTCCCTTACGGTATTCCTCGCCGTCCATATCGGTGCCGCTCATGCGGGTACGAGCGGAGAATTCGATTCCCTCGCCGGGTTGGCCATCGATGGAGAGGTTCGCGCCCAAATTCCGGGCTAAGGCAACGATCGAGCGTCCTTCCGGGGTTTCGTCGAAAAGACTGGCCGCTAGACAGATGCGGGCTAATTCCTCGAGGTTATGACCGTTCACGGGGATAAATTCGTCAGCCAGTCGGTTTCCGAGGGTAATCGTTCCCGTTTTGTCGAGAAGGAGGGTATTCACGTCGCCGCAGGCTTCCACGGCGCGCCCAGAGGTGGCGATGACGTTAAACTGAGCCACACGATCCATGCCGGCGATGCCGATCGCGCTCAATAAACCGCCGATCGTCGTGGGAATGAGGGCGACGAGGAGGGAGATCAAGATGGCGATACTGGAACCGGCCCGAAAGGTATCCGCAACCGCCGGCCCGAGACTCATTTCCAGGAAACCGGCGATATAGTTCCCGATCGGCGGAATCGTGGCGACGACAATTAAAAAGACTTGGGTTAACACGGCCAGAAGTACCGTCAGCGCGATCTCGTTGGGGGTTTTCGTGCGCTCGGCCCCTTCCACAAGGGAGATCATGCGATCGATAAAACCCCGGCCGGGATCTTGAGCGATCCGCACCGTCAACTCGTCCGAGAGAAGCCGCGTACCACCGGTGACGGAACTGGCGATGTCGGTTCCGGGTTGTTTGAGGACGGGGGCCGATTCTCCGGTGATCGCCGATTCATCCACCGAACCGATTCCCTCGATCACTTCCCCGTCGGCGGGAATCACGTCCCCGGCCACCAGTTTTACCCGATCGCCCCGACCCAAGGCCGTGGAACTGACCGACTCGATCGAGCCGTCGGCAAGGATTTTCCGGGCCATCGTGTCGCTGCGGGTCGAGCGCAGGGCATCGGCCTGGGCTTTTCCCCGTCCCTCGGCGACCGCCTCGGCGAAGTTGGCGAACAGCACCGTGAAGAAGAGGATGAGGGTGATGATGCCGTTAAGTAGCCGTTGTTGTCCCCTATCCCCGGCGATCGTGCCGAATAGATGCGGGTCGATCGTGACCAGGGCCGTGACGATCGTTCCTAACCAGACCACGAACAGGACCGGGTTACGCACGGCGATGCGCGGGTCGAGTTTGAGGAAGGACTGCTGGATCGCGCGTTGATAGAGACCTGTCCGGTTTACCTTGGGGGTGTGGCGGCGGTCGTCCCGGCGACCTCTCGGCACTCGCAAAGGGCGAGAGGATTTAGAATTTCCTTTGTTCGTTCTCATCGAAAATTTTGGCTCTGAAACCCCGTCGTTCTACGACGGCTTTACCGTTAAATACTAGCGCATTTACCAAATATATGCTAAAATGTGAGACATGGAAAAAGCCT
>MTBT01000024.1 GCA_002282935.1 Microcystis sp. LSC13-02
GGTGCGGAACCCCGCAAGGGAAAGAAGCAGAAACCTAAATCGTGAGGTTTGGGAATCACCGTCCGTTTACGGCGGTGAGGATGTCAAAGACAACTTGATCAAGCTACAATAACTAAAATTTATCTAATCCCTCAAAAATCTTCAATAGCAATTAAGGTTAACAGGATAGACTAGATAGTAACAGGATAGCTGACAATCACCCCCTTCGTACCTGTTAGGGCAAGTTTATCTTCAATGTCTAGATTAAGAGTTAATGGAAGCATTCCCCCCTCGTCCCCAACTAACCCCGGTCAAAGGACGATGAAAACCAAGCGTCACCCCAAAGATAGCGCCTTGGGTTTAGTCTCTACCCTCAGCTTTCCGGCGATCGTCGGGACGGCGGATATGATGCTAAAATCAGCAGAAGTTACCCTCGTGGGTTACGAAAAAATTGGCGGTGGTCACTGTACAGCGATCGTGCGTGGTAATATTGCCGATGTGCGGTTAGCAGTGGAAGAAGGGGCAAAAACTGCCGCACAGTTCGGACAATTGGTATCTAAATCGGTTATTCCCCGACCGATGCCCAATTTAGAGGTAATTTTCCCAATTGGTAGCCGTTTAGCCGAAATTGCCCAAAGTCAACGGGGTTTCAGCAAACTGAGCAATATGTCGATCGGTCTCTTGGAAACCCGCGGTTTTCCTGCTATGGTGGGGGCAGCCGATGCAATGTTGAAATCGGCCGATGTACAGTTAGCTTCCTACGAGACGATTGGGGATGGTTTGTGTACGGCCATTATCCGGGGTTCCGTCGCTAATGTGGCCGTGGCCATTGATGCGGGAATGCGGGAAGCGGAGAAAATCGGTGAACTGCACGCGGTGATGATTATTCCCCGTTTATTGGAGGATTTAGAACATACTCTACCGGTAGCCAGCTACTGGTTAGAAACCCCCGAACCTTTACCGATGTTGTTACCCAATACTGTCCGGGAAAAACAACGGGAATTAGTAGCTTTACCAGAATTGGAAAAAACCAAAATACCAATTCGTCGCCAAGAAATGCAGGAAAAAGTGTTAGAAGAAGTGATTCCCGTGGAAGTTATCACCGATGAGGACAGTTATTAATTTTTATTTTCAAATTTGCTCCTGTGCTGCTAAAAGTATAGGAGCAAAAGGTTGAATTAGGGTTTGCGGCAAAAAGTTTGTTGGTGGGTGTGGATTTCCAGGTAAAAAATCTTTACAGAAGCCCCCGACAATTAAACGAATCGAATAATTATAAATTTTTGTCAAGGGGTGCGGTCAGATCGAATAATCGTCGCTAGAATGAGCCTAATTGTCAGGAACTTAGTTAAACAAGGTTTTTGGCAATATACTAATCTGGCTAACACCCTTTTGGGCGTGATATAGGGAAAAGTTCTGGCGATTGCGCCTAAATGGGGTGATATACCGAAAGTTTCCGTATAATATATAGTTAGCTGTACTATCTTCGCATAGAAATATCTGTTTTCAAATGACAAAATCTTTTGAGTTTGAGATTGCTCTTTCCTTTGCTGGCGAGGATCGCGAGTATGTAGATCAGGTTGCGAATTTGCTGCGAGATTCAGGTATCAAGACTTTTTATGACCTATTTGAAGAGGCAAACCTTTGGGGAAAGAATCTTTATGACTATTTAACAGAGATTTACAAGGATAAGGCTTTTTATACAATCATGTTTATTTCGGAACACTACGCCCGAAAAATGTGGACTAACCATGAACGACAGGCAATGCAGGCGAAGGCATTCCATGAGAACCAAGAATATATACTGCCTGCACGCTTTGATGAAACACCAATTCCTGGACTCTTGCCAACAATTGGATACATCTCTCTAAAGGACAAAAAACCTCCTGACTTTGTTGGGATAATTCAAAAGAAACTCATTAACAGTGGTCGCTCAATCCCCTCGGAGTCAATACGCAGAGCTTTTTTTTCAGTAGATAAGAGTCTACGAATCAATCCGATATGTGCACAGATAGAGGTAGTTTCAACTGAAGGTTTGCCGATTGAACACGCATCTTTAATGGCAATCGCAGATAACAGTACTACAAAAAGCGCCGTGACATCTTCTGACGGCAAAGCCGTGTTCGAAATCCCTACTAGACGGTTATACCGCTTGCTAGTAGCTCACCCTCAGTATCCTGGTACCTTGATTCATTCTTGGGATTCGAGCGATGACTTAAAGGTTACTTTATTGGAATCAGAAAATACTGGTTCGGTAATTTGTCAAAGCACTTGCTACATTCCTGGACTTGAAGGGCGACTAAACCCAATTTTAGATACCATTAATCGGACTTATCTCTATGCGGACAATATTGCAATTAATGGTGGTGTTCAACAACCTGAAACATTCATTGTTGATGAGCCTTTTGAGCTTGAGGACTGTAATGGCATGGTCATGCAAGTAAGAGTATTATTCATTCAAGGAAGAACCTCATTACTTCAATACATACATCCACGCTGACACGATAGCTAAGACTCGCTTGGAGCGGACTGACAAGTGCGATCGCAATCTTGTAGAGTGCGCTCCCTAATGTGGCTCCTACTGCTCCACTAATAGATTTTTGGGGAACGCACCATGCACATTGATTGAAACTGTGGGTTAAAGTGCGATGTGGGCTAATCTGGCTAACAAGCTTTTGGGCGTGATATGGGGAAAAGTTCTGGCGATTGCGCCTAAATAGAGTGATACGCCAAAAGTTGACCCATATCGTTACTCTGGAGAGTGTTATACATAAAGTTTCCGTATAATCTTTCGTTATAGATACATTGCCTGTAGCAGAAAGTGGAAGATTTAAGTAAAGAAAAGGCATAATATGACTAAAAAGAATCAATCAAAAAGATTAACGAATCAACATAAAGAGTCTAAAGGTGTGGTTGGTATATTTGGAGATGAAGCAAAATCACACGACATAACTGTTGGAAAAATTTCACTTTTTGTAATTAAACAGCTTGAAAAGGAGTTTCCTCAATTATCTTTTCAATACAAAACGAGCATAAAAAAAGAAGAAAGAAAATTGACCCAGAACTAGGACAAACACTTTTTGTATCAAATTCAAGTATTATACCCGATGGTGGAATAATAGAAGTAAAAGATGATAACGGTAATTGGAGAATCGTTTTAGTTTCGGAAGCTAAACATCAGGGGAAAGACATTGAAAACATCAAAGCAGGAAAACTTGTAGGAGCAAAAAATGATCAAGATTTGATGGCTGCCGGTAATGCGATAGAAAGATCACATAAAAACATATCTGAAATCGCTAATTTGATGTTATCTGAATCTCATTTTCCCTATGTATTATTTTTGGAAGGCTCAAATTTTTTAACAGAAACTATTTCAATTAAAAGACCCGATGGAAGGGTTGTAACGCTTGAATACAATTCAGGAACGCTAAATAGATTAGATAGGTTAACTTCTGCAAATTATGGAATGCCCATTAATACCAATTTATGTAAAAATAAGTTTGTCAAGCATAAAGATAAAACAATTATGCTTCAAGCAACTTCTATATACACACAAGGAAATGGCGGAAAATGGGATGTCAAAAAAATGTTTGACATTATGCTTGAAATTTCTAAAACCTCTCTTAAAGTATTAGGCAGTGAGATATTTAATCAGATAACCAAAAGTAAATAACTAAAACAAAGATTTATTAAATCAAAATAGATTGAAAATGGCAAGAAATGCAACAAATGAATTATTACAAAAAGCTAAAAAATCAAAAAGTGACGAGTTTTATACACAGCTTTCAGATATAGAAAGCGAATTACAGCATTATAAAAGTCATTTTGAAAATCAAGTAGTTTATTGCAATTGCGATGATCCCCGAATTAGTAACTTTTTTAATTATTTTACCTCAAATTTCAATGAATTAGGTCTTAAAAAAATAATAACATCTTGTTATAGAGAGCAAGTAAAAAATTTATTTAATACAGAAGAAGATGAAAAAGGTTTTTTCTTTGAATATACAGGTACAGAAGGCGAAAAAAACAAACCAACGTCAACTGACCTAGTTTACTTTAATGGAGATGGTGATTTTCGTAGTTCGGAAAGCATTGAACTATTAAAGCAGTCCGATATTGTTGTTACCAATCCCCCATTTTCATTATTCAGAGAGTATGTAGCTCAATTGGTTAAATACGATAAAAAGTTTTTGATAATTGGAAATATTAATGCAATAACCTATAAAGAAATTTTGGTTCTTCGGTTTGTGTTATGCAATGGACGGGAGTTATAAGGGGTGAAACCCTTATATAGAAAGACATTGCTTCGATTTTTGCCAATAGGATTTAGCCGATTTCTGCCCCCTGATCGAACCATACCAAGTAACGAAGAACCGAAATTTTCAAACTTATTAAAGAAAACAAGGCGTGGTTAGGAATAAATATTGGTAGAGGTATTTCAGGTTTTATTGTACCTGAACACTATGAACTATATGGAACAGAAACTCGAATAGATAACTCTGGTAATAGAATAATCTCACCAAACAATTGTTTATGGCTTACTAATTTAGATAATTTTAAGCGGCACGAAGATATAGAACTTACAAAAAGATATTTTGGCAACGAAGTTCAATATCCAAAATATGACAATTATGATGGAATTAATATTAATAAAACACAAGACATACCAATAGACTATAAGGGATATATGGGAGTGCCAATAACATTTTTGCATAAATTTAATCCCGACCAATTTGAAATAATTAAATTCAGGAAAGGGAATGATGATAAAGATTTATCAGTAAATGGGAAATGTCCTTATTTTAACCCCAGTTCGGGTTAAGCAGCGGGGGGTAAAGCCCATTCCATCTTCAAGGAGGGTTTTTTCGGCTGGTGACAGTAAGCAATCAAACCACAGGGCTGCGGTGGCGGGAATGTTCAATCCCAGAGATGTTCTTGAGTTGGTCAATAATAGTCTCGACAATAGAACGCTTACGAGATAAAAGCTTGTCATAAAGGCGGATTAAGCGATTTTTCATGTTCCGCTTGGGTTTAGCAAAAAACTCAATACCAAAATCTTTGAGCAGTTCCTCCCCCAGGGATTGAGAGACATAACCTCGGTCAGCAAAAACTTTGCCAAACAAGGATTGTAGCAATTTGTTCACTGGTTTGCGGTCGTCCACATTGCCGGGGGTAAGGTGAACATTGAGCAATTCTCCTTCCTCGTTCACCACTAAATGCAGTTTAAAGCCAAAAAACCAGTCCACAGAGGTTTTTCCCCGTGCGGCTAAATTGTCAAACACCCGATGACTACTGATGCGGCGATTATGGCAGACCTGAATTTTGGTGGCATCGACAAAGCTAATCCCCGTGCAACGACCAAAACAATGCTTCAAGTAAACGCATAAGGGGATGAGGGTCGAGGGTATCCATTCGATAAAACGTTGATAGCTAGGCAGTTGAGGGAACTCTTGTCGCCAGTAGACACAAACATGATCGAGGTAGAAATGTTTAAAATTACGATAGTGGTTTTGATGGAAAGCGATCAGGATGGTCATAATTTCGCTTAAAGTCAAGATTTTGCCACGTTTACGAGCTTTATTATCGGCTGAAAGCCTTGTCTGTTCTAATTTAGGTTCAAATACACGACAGAAGTCGTCGACATGACAGAAAAGAGCTTCTAGACTAGACATAGATGGGTTGGGGGTGCTGAGTTTATATATTTTTCAGCTTACTAGCCCCCGCCTTTTCTTTCCACCCTTATCCCGAACTGACGTTA
>MTBT01000025.1 GCA_002282935.1 Microcystis sp. LSC13-02
CAGGTGCGAAACCCCGCAAGGGAAAGAAGCAGAAACCTAAATCGTGAGGTTTGGGAATCACCGTCCGTTTACGGCGGTGAGGATGTCAACTCATGATATTCTGATTCAATCATTAGCGTTTGAGAGCCTATGTCCCCTCAATTTAATTTTCAAGAAAACGAACTCGAAGAAGCGGATATCATAACCCTCTGGGATGAGCAAGGTCGATCGCTGGACTGTTATATTGAGAATGCCTATGAAACCGATGATCTCACCTATATGCTTCTTGTTCCCGTGGATACCCCGGTGATGATTCTAGCTTGGGATGAGGAATCGGAGGAAGAAGAATCCGATGCCTTCTTAATCGAAGATAGCGAGGAAATAGAGCGGATTTTCGCCGATGCTAAGGCAGTTTTAGCAGAATTAGACCTATTGCTCAAATCCACTGCCCACACCTTGACTGTTAGTGGTGAATTACCGCCCCTGGAAGAAGATAATGTTCTCAGTTTAGAAATTGATGGCGATGAACCCTCCTTGTCATCAGAGCCGGAAGAATTGCAATTTCTCGCCAGTTTCTTTTCGGAAGACCAAAAATACTCGATTTACAGTCCCCTAGCTCCTTTGTTATTCTTAGCCGTCGGTGATGCGGAAGGGAAAGTTGAATTAGTTTCCCCCGATGATGACGGTATGGGACCAATTCTAGAGGAACTTTTGTTTGATGAACTCGATTAATTACATAATTTTACCAAATCCGCCGACCAAAATTTTTGATAAATCTAGTCACAGTATATCTTTTGGGATTTTATTATCGTCGTGATTAAAACGGATTTGGTATTTTTTCTCTAAATTAATTACGGTTCTTCGGTTTGTGTTATGCAATGGAGGGGGGTTATAAGGGATGAAACCCTTATATAGAAAGACATTGCTTCGATTTTTGCCAATTGTTTTCGATCTAGAACGAGCTAATCAATTAAGTCTCTTGCCGGATAAGGATTTAGCCGATTTATGCCCCCTGATCGAACCATACCAAGTAACGAAGAGCCTTAATACACATTTCCCTAACCACTGACGAACTTATTATCTGTCGGATAGGCTTCTAGCCTCTGCTTACTGGCAAAAGTGAGGGGCAGCCCGGGACAGACACTGATGCCAAAGGAAGAATAGACCTCTTGTAAAAATCAAAAATTGTTGTTGGGGTTAGGAGTCAGTAGTCAGGAGAATTAAGAATGAATAATAAGCAATTAAATGGTATATTTACAGATTTTATGCCATTTAATCCTTATTTTTGCCCTTTTTGAAACGTCAAAAATTAATTATGCAAAAGTTCTAGTCTTTAGTCAGAATATTTACTATCAGAGCAGCACAAGGCTGACGTTTAGGGGCAGGCTGCGATAGGATAAAAAAGTGCTAGATAAAAACTCCTCTCCCTTCTGGTCCTTAGTTGCGGGTCACTGGTTCAAGCTAATCTGTGGAGCTAGTTACCAAGATTTGCCCACGATTCGCAACCTCGCTTTGACCTATACTATCGCCGGGGCCGATTGTATTGATGTGGCCGCCGACCGAGCCGTGATTGTTGCGGCCAAAGAAGGCATCGAAACCGCCGAAAAAATCGCTGGATTACCTCCCAATCGACGACCTTGGTTAATGGTCAGTCTCAATGACGGGGAAGATCCCCACTTTCGTAAAGCTATCTTTAACCCGCAACTCTGTCCGGTCGATTGTCCCCGTCCCTGCGAAAAAATCTGTCCCGCTTATGCTATCGATAGGGGAGGAGTGATCGAACAGCGCTGTTATGGTTGCGGTCGCTGCTTACCCGTTTGTCCCCGGCAAATAATCGAAACAAAATCCCGTGTCTGTCAACCCCAAGAAATTATCCCCTTAATTATCGAAATGGGAGTCGATGCGATCGAAATTCATACCCAAGTCGGTCATGGAGAGGAATTTGCTCGACTCTGGCCAGCGCTCGCAACTGTCAGTAAAAACCTAAAAATACTCGCCATAAGTTGCCAAGATCATGAATATATCATTGATTACCTCCACTATCTGCGAGAAACTATTTCACCCCTAAGCTGTCCTCTGATTTGGCAGACGGACGGCCGACCGATGAGCGGCGATATCGGCAAAGGAACCACCCACCCGGCCATTAACATGGCCAAAAAAGTCCTTTCCACCAATCTAGCCGGATTTGTGCAGTTAGCCGGGGGAACCAATGACCATACCGTGACCAAATTACAGCAACTGGGACTGAGAGAAAAAATCGCTGGTATTGCCTATGGAAGTTACGCCCGTTCATTGATTTTGCCAATTTTAGAGCATTTAGACCAGCCTAACCTTGAAAATGACCCCCAAGCCTACCAAGAAGCCGTTAAAGCCGCTTCTATTCTCGTTGCTCAATTAAAAGCCTAACCTTGGTCAAAAAACTATAATATTTTTTTGATTGACAACTAACCCCTAAATGTGTTAGACCCCAAGAAAATCTGGGAAATAAAAACAGCCAATTATCGCCAAAACCCTTTATTATTAATGCCAGAAACCCTACCCTCCTCTCGGATGCCAGTTACCGACGATTTAAACAAACTCTTGGCAATTCTACCCGCGCGGATTCGCGGCAAAATCGAGGAACACCCGCGGCAGCATCAACTGATCGAAGTAGTTATGGATTTGGGACGCATACCAGAAGCGCGTTTTCCCGATGGGGCGATCGATCTGGGGGACGAACCGATCTCAAAAGAAGAAATCCAGTATTCGATCGCCCGGGTGGGCAGTTTTAGCGGCGATAATCGCGCCGGGATTGAACGCACCCTGCACCGCATCAGTGCCATTCGCAATCGAGACGGGGAAATTATCGGTTTAACCTGTCGTATCGGTCGGGCCGTTTTCGGTACGATCACCCTGATTAACGACCTAGTGGAAACGGGTAAATCCCTGCTCTTGCTCGGTCGTCCGGGGGTAGGGAAAACCACCGCTCTCCGGGAAATAGCCCGAGTTTTAGCCGACGATCTCAATAAACGGGTAGTGATTATCGACACCTCCAACGAAATCGCCGGGGATGGAGATATTCCCCATCCGGCCATCGGTCGCGCTCGTCGGATGCAGGTGTCCCGTCCGGAATTGCAGCATCAAGTCATGATCGAAGCGGTGGAAAACCATATGCCGGAGGTGATCGTGATTGATGAGATCGGTACGGAATTAGAAGCTCTGGCCGCCCGTACGATCGCCGAACGCGGGGTGCAGTTAGTGGGAACCGCCCACGGCAATCAATTGGAAAATTTAATTAAAAATCCGACGTTATCGGATTTAGTCGGGGGAATTCAGGCAGTAACTCTCGGAGACGAAGAAGCACGCCGCCGGGGTTCTCAGAAGACCGTTTTAGAACGCAAAGCACCGCCCACCTTTGAAATTGCCATCGAAATGTTGGAACGTCAGCGCTGGGTCATCCACGAAGACGTATCCACTACTATCGACCAACTGCTGCGAGGCCGCGAACCAATTGCTCAAATCCGTTGGGTAGATGAGGAGGGAAAAGTACAGGTCACTCAGGAAGAACCAAAACCGGAAAAGTTGACCCCTTTGCGCGGCAATTATCTGCCGGAAATGGATAAACCCAAGGGATGGCGGGCCGATGGCCGAATGACTCCCGTGGACCGTTTTGGTGCAGGCCCACTCAACCGGGAAAACGATTTTGATCGCCTCCTCGAACAATCCTGGCTGCAGGAAGAACCGGAAACGGAAAAAGTCCGCGTCCCCGGTCCCAATGGCGAAGATTGGCCGGTTTATGTCTATCCCTACGGAGTCAGTCGCGCCCCGATCGAACAGGTAGTACAGGCCCTAGATTTGCCGATCGTTTTGACCAAAGATTTACAGGAGGCCGACGCAGTGCTGGCCCTGCGTTCCCACGTTAAAAATCAGTCAAAATTGCGGCAAATTGCCAAAGTAAGACAAATTCCCATCCACGGCATCAAATCCAATACCATGCCCCAAATTTCTCGGGGTTTAAAGCGGATTTTGGGCATTGATGACCCGATGAATCAGGAAGGTGCAGATCTGCGTTTATTTGCCCGCAGCGGCAGCGATGACGAGATCGAAGCTTTGGAGGAGGCCCGGTTAGCGGTGGAACAAATCGTTATCCCTACCGGCCAACCGGTGGAGTTACTGCCGCGATCGGCGAAAGTGCGGAAAATGCAACACGAATTAGTCGAGCATTACCGTCTCCAATCCGATAGCTTCGGAGAGGAACCGAATCGCCGTATTCGCATCTATCCAGCTTAGGAGTCGGGAATTTGCAGCGACGCACGCTCATCTTTATCGGTACCGGGGCGGTGATCGGTGCGGTGGCCGTCCGGATTATCCATCGTCCCCAATCGGCGGCGGAATTGCGCGCCAAAATGCCCCTAGCTGCAAGAATTAAGCTCTGTCTCGATCTGGCTAAGATTAAACTAGCTACCACGATCGACTATCTCGATAGTTATGCCCGTCGGGGAATTCTCTATCCCTATCTTACCCATCCAGAGCCATCGGGTTTTAATTTCTTCAATTGGCTACGGAGGGGGAATAGTCCCACCCCCGGCACTTGGAAGTTAGAAAAAGCCGATTTTTGGGCAGCAGGGGCTTTTGCTGCTTTGTTATGGAAAATTGCTCACTTAGAATCAAACCCTACCCCCACCGAAAAACTTTTTGCCGCAAACCCTAAATATAACTTAACTCAGTAAAAAAGACTTATTCGGATGGACAAGAAAGCCTTTTTTCAGCGCTTCTCGTCCTAATAACATCCGAAAACCCATGACATCGCGATTAGTCAAGGTTAATTCGATCGCCCATTGACGACCGCCAAGTAATACACTCGTTCTAATAACAGGACGTAGTTGACTTTGACCCCCAGAATTTTTTACCTGTCGCCATTCGAGGATTTCTGCGCTGGTGGTGACAGTGTGGTGACTATCTTTTTGGTAGGGATGAACTTGAAAGCGCAGCCAATTGCGATCGCCATCTCGAAAAGGGTGGAGATGAAAAGCGTGTAGGGCCGAGGAGCGAGCGCCTGTATCAATCTTGGCCTTTATTTTGGTAATGCCTAAATCAGGTAAATCGAGCCATTCTCGCCAACCGATGATGATTTTATCGGGTTTCATCCGTCTATTTAGGGTTTGCGGCAAAAAGTTTTTCCTAGGGGCAGGGTGTAGGGTGTAGGGTGTAGGGTGTGGGGTGTGGGGTTTTACCGATTTTGAGGTAGTCAGTTACCTAATTTTCAGGGAAAAAGTCCCTGAATTTTACCCCCGATCACCCCCAGGTCCGGCACTTTTTGAGGGAAAAAAAGTCTAAAAGCCTTATCCAACAAAGTTTTTAGATTTATTCAGCAAGCCCTATTTAGTTTTTTCTTCTTCAATCTCCCGCTGCATTTGGGCGATTTCTTCGGGAGTCATCGCTTCCAGGCGTTTTTTAAAGACGGCATCTTCGTAATCCTTGCGCTGTTTGCCGTAGGTCATATTATCGGTGGCAACTCGAAACAGATAGGTAAAAATCCAACCGATGACACCACCCACCAACACCGCTTGACTCCAAATTCCCGCCGAAGCACTATCTAAACCGGTTTTTTGTAGGATAATGTAGAGGATGCCGCCCACAGCAAACATCCCGATACCAATCCCGATGACATCGATGCGTCTCATGGGTTTTTTTGGTTGATAACTTAAGCTTTTAGGGTACGACGTTGGGGACGGAAGTTAAGGAAAGGACTTAACAACAGCATCCCGGGGAAGAAAAAGCTCATCAGAAAGTACATAAACCCTCTTTCCCAAGAAGAAGCCACATACCAGCGCGTATTGAGGTAGTAGTAGATAACGGCGGGAATGACGAGCAAATACAAGACACTGAGAGATAGGTAGATCAGGGCGATGATAATGGTTTCTTGCGTCAGAATTGATTGCATAAGGATTGATTTTTCTCAATAGCTGTCGGTGAACGGCAATTCACCTGCTGATTATTTTACCCCCTCTTTCCCCCTTTGTGGCGATCGAATTGGCGGGCTAAAATAATTTACTGAAAGTACTCTTGCCAATTAAATTATTTGTGATATGATAAAAAATTGTCGGTTAAATAACGGGGGCGTGGCGGAATGGTAGACGCTACGGACTTAAAATCCGTTGAGCCTTATAAGCTCGTGAGAGTTCGAGTCTCTCTGCCCCCATCGATCGAAGTCTATATTTAAACTGAGTATTGGGTATTTTAGTACAAATGCCCAAACTGCCTTTCCCTGCCCCCAGGAAAAACTTTTTCAGCCAGCCCTATCTAAAATATCCAATAATTCTAGGGGATGATCAATGAGATGATCGGGGTTAAATTGAGTGAGAATTTGAGGGGAATTAAAGCCCCAAGCGACTGCCACCACTTGCACTCGACTTTTTTGGGCAGCAGTAATATCTCTAGTTTCATCGCCGACATAAATCATTTCATCGGGACAGAATTTATTTTGTCGGATCAGGCGATCGATAATTTTGTGTTTGCTGAATAAAGGCGTTCCCGAATAGATAAAATCAAATAAACTTAAGAGTTGATTATTTGCTAAAAAGATGGTGACGTTTTCTTTGGTATTAGAAGTTATTATTCCTAATCTATAGCCTCTTTCTTTAAGAGTGGCGAGGCAGTGATGCCAGCCATGGAAAGGTTTCAGACATTCAATTTGTTTATTTAATTCCCGTTTAACTCGATAGAGTAAAAAAGGGATTTTAACGGGGGAAACTTGGGATTGTTTAATAATTTCTTGGGAACTAAGGTTTTTTAGTCTGGCCAAATCTTCCTCGTTGATGGGTTGATAACCGAAATTTTTAGCCAAACGATTGACAATCTCCACGAAAGTATCGTGGGTATCGGCGATAGTACCATCAAAATCGAACACTACTACTTTAATTGTCATCTTGTACGGGGTGAGGGGAATGAGCTAAATTAGCTTGGGCATTACGTCGCCACTGCTGAGGTTTGATTCGACGCAGGGCCGACGAGATGAAACGACGATCCCACTCCTCTATAGTTAGA
Source organism: Microcystis sp. LSC13-02 (assembly GCA_002282935.1). GTDB lineage: Bacteria > Cyanobacteriota > Cyanobacteriia > Cyanobacteriales > Microcystaceae > Microcystis. The sequence goes on from MTBT01000025.1 coordinate 7,006, forward strand.
TTAGCTAATTCATCCAACCTTGGCGAGAGGTTTTCGGGACGAGGTTGAAAATCCTCCACGTCGGTAACTTGGGCAAAACGTTGATTCCAAGGACAGACATCTTGACAGATATCGCAGCCAGCTACCCAACCTTGTAAATTCTTGGCAATTTCTGTAGGCAAAGTTACAGCACGATTTTCGATGGTATGGTATGCAATACAGCGATTAGCATCCACCACATAGGGACTAACTATTGCTTGGGTCGGACAAGCGCTTAAACAACGGCTACAGGTGCCACAATGGTCACTATGGGGTTGATCCGGTTCTAAAGGTAAATTAGTTAATATTTCTGCTAAAAACACCCAACTGCCGTAATTGCGGGTAATTAAATTACCATTCTTGGCAATCCAGCCGATCCCTGCTCTTTGCGCCCAGACTTTATCCTGTACCGGTCCGGTGTCCACATAGTAACGGGTTTGAATTTGCTCCCCCTGACTTTCTAACCATTGACTGAGGGCTTTTAATTTTTTACTTAATACTTTGTGATAATCCCGTCCCCAAGCATAACGGGAAATTTTGCCATGGTTTTGCTCTTGACTGTGTTGCTGGGGGGTGTAGTAGTTAAGGGCGAGACCAATTAGCGATCGCACTTCTGGCCAAAGAGTTTTGATATCCTGTCGTTTCGGGTTAGTCATCCAATCCATATCAGCGTGATAACCCCGCTCTAACCAGCTTTTTAGATGGGATACCGCCGAGTCTTGGCTGTCCACAGAGGCAATACCGACCCCATGGAAGCCCAACTCTAGAGCTTTTTCTTTGATTTGTGTTTCTGTCACCATAGAAATATCTTAAGTCAAGTATTTGTAACAATTATTGGCAATTATAAATTTTTTGTTACGTAATGGGCTGGTAAAGAGATAAGACTGACTGGTACTTGGGTAGTACAATTAGAGTAAGAATTAAAACAAATAACCATGGCTCAACCGATTACCATCGAAGATATCTATAAACTTTTTGAGAAAACTAACGAAAAGTTTGAACAATCACGC
>MTBT01000026.1 GCA_002282935.1 Microcystis sp. LSC13-02
ACATTCTAGCATATATTTGGTAAATGCGCTAGTATTTAACGGTAAAGCCGTCGTAGAACGACGGGGTTTCAGACCCAAAATTTTCGATGATCTTTTGACTGTCAACCTTGTCAAAACCCTTTTGAGTCTTGACTGTCTGCCCATTGTACTCATTGACACTCCCGTCGCTAAAAGCGAGGGATTCTTGGTTCAACGAGTCCACTTAAACTAGATACCTTGCGTTATCCAACCCAGAGGTGGTTCTCTCCCCAAGCATTACTTTTCGTATGCCCTACGATAGTCCCCCCCCAACCCCTCCGACGTCGGGGGAGCAAGGGGGGGTACAAAATTTGCTTGAATTGAAACGTTAGCTTCAAATACTGCTTTGTCTAGTTCCTGTAAAGATTTTACCTACTCACAGTTGAGAAACTAGAACTATTGAGTAGAACCCTATATCTTTAATTGTCAAGGTGCAGATAGCATAGTGGTTAGACTACATGGGTTTTTAGAGCGGTTGATTACCCTATCCGCTATACTCATATAGTAGCTATTTGGCCTGAGTAGGTCAAGACCCTTAAAAGAAGAAGTTATTCGAGATTTTGTCAGGAGACTGGACGCTTATTTTTAATCTTGCTTCGTGTCACTGAGCCTTTACATTGAGCCTGTCGAAATGTGTCGAAGTGCTGTTTTATATTGACTGGGGTTTCATCCCGTCGCACTCAAGCAAGGGTCTTCACCCCGACATTTGAGATAAAGAGCGGCCAATTCGATCGATCCCCTGATCAAATCTCCAGATTTCCATAACATTTTCCTGTCTGTCCCCTCGCACCCCAGTCTATGAAAGCCTCTCTCTCTAACCGTCGTTGGCTGTCCATCGGTCTCGTCCTGATGTTATTTGCTTTGCTGTCTTTCTCGATTATGCCGCTATTGACTTCTATTCTCCAGAGTGAGCGGCACTCAGGCCAGAGTCATCTGTCCGCAGTCAAACAAGAGGAATTAGCCAGTCAAGCACTGGGTTATCAGATGGTTTTAGAGCGCGAACCCGATAATCAGACGGCTTTGCGGGGATTATTAGATACTCGCTTACAGCAGGGCGATTTAAGGCAAGCGATCGAACCTTTAGAAAAATTAGCGCAACTTAACCCCCAACAATCCGATTATCTGCTACTTTTGGCGGAAGCGAAACAGCAAATAGAGGACTATGCAGGAGCCACAGGCAGTTATCGCGCCCTTTTAGCCTCCCATCCCCAAGAGCTGCGGGCCTTAACTGGATTAACTAATTTATTTCTTAGCCAAAACCGCCCGATCGAGGCGATTAGTCTGGTCAAAGACACGATTGATCGCGCTTTAAAAGCTGCTTCCGATCCCAATAATCCTGCTAGTTTAATCGATATCGTTTCCGTTCAGTTACTTTTAGGCAAAATCTATTTCGATCAGCAAAATTATCCGGAAGCTTTAAAAGCCTATAAACAAGCTCAACAGATGGATGTTAACGATTTCCGACCAATTTTAGCGACAGCGATCGTACTAAAAGAACAGGGCAAAAATCAAGAGGCTCAACCCCTCTTTCAAGATGCTCTCAGTCGCGCTCCTTTTGCTTACAGACAGGAGATTCAGACCCTAGCCGACGAAAATAACAAAATTCAAGCCACAGCCCCTAATCAGTGATCAGCTTTTTCTCCCTTCTCCCCTTGAGACTTGACACTGGGGACAAAAATGAGCCGAGCGCCCACTTAATTTAATTCTGGCAATAGTTGCACCGCAAAGGCGACAATTTTCGCCATTACGACCGTAAACCCAGGCCATCGCCCCATAATTGCCATTAACTCCCGTAACGTGGAGAAAATCGCTAAAACTGGTTCCGCCTTCAGCGATCGCCGTTTCTAATACAGAAATAATGTTTTTTGTCAATAAGTCTATTTGCTCAATTTTCAAGAGATTAGCGGCAGTTTGAGGATGGATGCCACTTTTAAAAAGAACTTCATCTGCGTAGATATTGCCAATTCCTGCGACTACATTTTGATCGAGGAGAAAAGTTTTAATCGGACGACGACTTTTTTGACAGTGACTATAGAGGTAATCGGCGGTAAAATTGCGATCAAAGGGTTCCAGTCCCAGTTTTTTGAGACCGGTAATCACAGTTTCTGGGGTTTTATCGGCGGCAATCCACCAAATTTTCCCGAAAGTGCGGGTATCGACAAAGCGCAATTCTTGCTGATTGGCAAAAAAGAAGCGTAAGCGCGTATGAATCGGGAGGGGAGTGGTATCTTTTACCCACAGCAATTGTCCGGTCATACGCAGATGAACCCCGATACTGCTACCATTATCTAAATTGGCGAGGAGATATTTGCCTCGGCGCTGCCAATTGGTAATCGTGGTCTGAGCAATTCCTTGCAGAAAAGTTACCTCGCAATTAGGATAGGCTAGGGTACGCTGTAATAATACTTCCCCACCGATAATTTTTTTGCCCTGGGTCACTTGATTTAACCCGCGACGCACCGTTTCTACTTCTGGCAATTCTGGCATATAAGTAATTGAACAAAATTAAGTTCTTGGTTAGGGTAGGCAAAAGGCAAAAGAGGCAATAGGCAATAGATAGATAAACAGAACTTTTTATCGGGAAACGACACCAGATTAACGTCAATTCTACTTTAACTTTAGCCTTTCAATGGTATCAATTATTTCCCGTTCAAAACTGACTTGAGCGCGATTAGTTTTACCACCAATATAAAAGCGATCGCCCGATTGTAAAGCCCAAATTTGGGAATGGGAAAAGTAACTCATTACCACTCCCATCATCAATAAACCAAAACCTAAATAGACAATAGGCACTCCCGGATCTGCCTTAATTTGTAACCCTGTACTGCCCACTAATTCGACTATTTTTAGATTAACTCCATTGATGGGAATCGTCATTCCTTCTCGTACAGCAGAGGTTAAATCTCCCTTAGCATCATAGACAACTAACGTACCTTGTAAATCTCTGGTTAAAAGAGAAACTCCCTCACTAAGATCGGTTTTAGTCGGAATCCAAGTTCCCCAGATTTGTCCATTACCTTTGGTGTCTAAACTAGCCATCGGTAGCTGTAGGATTGGACTATTATTCACCTGTACTTTTACCCCAGCAATTCCCCAACTGGTTTGATAAAAAGTCACCCCTTTATAGTGCAAAGGTTGATTAACTTGAATAGTCTTGCGATCGATCTCCTGTCCTTGATCATCGATCACCGACAAATCAGAATAAAATTGTTCTATATCACCTTGAGGACTATAATCAATCCAAAAACGATTAACTTTAATCCCCCAATCCTTAGGGAGAGAATTTTTAGATAAGGGTCCAGCTTCAATAATATTTTTAACCTGAAAACTATCGCCACTAGCTACCATTTCTTGAGCGAAAAAGCCGGTTAACGCTCCCCAGATCGCTCCTGCTAAAATAATTAACATGGCTGCATGAACGATAATCGGACCGATTTTACCAATCAGACCTTTACGAGCATAGAGACTGTTATTTTCTAGAAAAACTTTGTAGCCTTTTTTTTCTAACAAGGGGGTTAGGGATTCTAGGGAACCAGTTTCTAATTCAGCACTTAAAGCTAGTTTTTGAAATTGGCGAGATTGTTGATAAAATTGCCATTTTTTTGCTGCCTTTAAAGCAGGAAATTGTCGTCGGAAGGTGCAAGCGGTTAAACTGGAACCAAAGAGAATTAATAATGATAGATACCACCAAGTACTATAAACATGATTTAATCCCATTAGTAATAAAACTTTCCAAGTCAGAAACCCAAATAAAGCGGGTTTCTCAGGATAATTAGCTTGGTAAAAAGATAGGGATTGTCCCTGTTCGATTACTGTCCCAGAAATGCTAAAAATAGCGATTAAAAGTAAGAGGATAATTGCCAATCGCAGATCGGCAATAGTCTGGATAAATTTACGTCCCCATTGAGGCGGTGTATTCTTTAAATTTGAGGAAGTTTCCGATATAGTCATAGTTAAAAGTTTTGCAATTCTAGCCAATTATCTATCATAACTCTCCACCATCACAGCAGACGAGATAATAAAGAAAAAACTCCAAAACCGATTAATAAAACCCCACTGACAGGATTAATCCACCCGGACCATTGACGCAGGGAAAGAAAGCTTTTCAGCGAAGCAGTAAAAGAACCGACGATAATCAGCGGTAAAACATAGCCGGCAGTGTAGGATAACAATAATCCCCCTCCTAAGCTTAAATCTCCTGTATTGGCCACCCATGCCAATAAAGTTGCTAGAACCGGTGTACTACATGGAGAGGCGATTAAACCAAATGTTAAACCGAGAAGATAGGACCGCAAAATCGGGGGAAAATCGCCGGTAATCCAATCGGTAGCGCCAAGGGAGGGGAAGCGCAGGGGTAATAATTCCAAGAGGTTTAACCCCATGAAAATAGCGATCGCACTGACGATAATCGGTAAACCGATCCCCACTTGTCCATAGACTTTTCCTAAAGTAGCGGCAATTAGTCCCAATCCCGCTAAGGTGGTGGCTAATCCTAGGGAAAACCATGTGGACTGCCAAAAAGCCGCTAGACGGCCTTTATTTTCGTAACCCCCGATATAAGCGACGGTAATCGGCAACATCGACAGCATACAGGGGGTAAGACTGGTGAGTAAACCGGCTAGAAAAATCACGGCAATACTGACAAAACTAAGGTGAGTTAGTTGGGAAGTTACTAAGCGATCGGCGTATTGTTCAAGGTGATAGAGTTGAGTCTGTAATTGGTCTAACATATTGGGGAATTTTTCAGGCTAAATTTGGCTCATTTCTAGGATATTACCGTCGGTATCACTGACAAATAATGCCTTTCTAACCGAGGCACTCATTTCAATTGTATAACCTTGACTTTCTAGATAGTTACCCATGGCTGCCACGTCATCAATAGCGAAGGCAATATGAGGATTGCGTCCCCATTTTTCGGGATTGGGACGGTAGTTTTGGTAATTGCTATCGACAATTAAATGAATTTGATAATCTCCCACTTGATACCAAACCCCATCGTATTGCAAAGGGCGATCGATTCTAGTCAATCCTAGAACATTTTCGTAAAAGTTAACAGCTTTTTCTAGATCGGTGACTAAAATCGCCGTGTGTAAGGATTCTGTAATGTTCATAGTTAATATCTGACTCGCGGATCGAGCCAACTATAGGTTAAATCGGCAATTAAGTTAAAGATAACAATTAAAATCCCATAAATAAAGGTAATCGCCATCACTACGGGGGTATCACTGCGGGAAATAGAATCGATTAATAAAGCACCGATACCTGGTACACGAAACACTTGTTCTGTAACTAAAGCACCGGTAAAAATTGAGGGAATATCGAGAGCAATCAGGGTGACAACGGGGATTAAAGCATTGCGAACTATATGCTTAGTTAGGACGGAAAAATTAGTTAGTCCCTTCGCTAAGGCAGTTTTAACGTACTCTTGGTGAATTTCTTCAGTTACGGAAGAACGCACGAAACGCATCAACATCGCCCCTTGATATAAGCTTAATACAGTTATGGGCATAATTGACTGTTTAACCTGCTCGATCAAACTATTAAAATCGCTAATTTCTAGGGTACTATTATAAAAAGATGGTAGCCAGTTTAACTGCACACTAAAGATAATAATTAATAATAATCCCGTCACAAAGGTGGGTAAAGAAAAGCCAAGCATCGAAAAAGTAGAGATGATTTTGTCTAACCAAGAATAGCGCTTGACTGCTGAAATTATGCCCAAAGGAAAAGCGATTAAAACCCCGAAAATATAGGCAATACCGACAATCCAGAGAGTTGTGGGTAAACGCTGCCAAATTAGGGTAAAAACTGGGCTGCGACTGGTGAAAGAATAGCCCATATCTCCTTGAAGAAATGCTAACAACCACTTGACATAACGCACAGGAAGGGGTTGATCTAATCCGAAACTTTTGCGAATATTTTCTCGCACTGCTTCTGTAATAGCAGGATTAGCGGCAAATTCTCCCATCGGATCCCCCGGTGCTAGGGCCAAAATGCCAAAAACTACCATACTAATAGCTAAAAGAGTGGGAATCGAAAATAATAATCTTCTCAGAAAATATTTCAGCATTTATTTACTACGCTTCCAGTCTTTGATCTTCCAGGTATTTCTATCCCAGGGAGTTAATTCAAACCCCGATAAACTATTGCTAATTGCCACCACATCGGCACGATGAACTAGGGGAATAATCACAAAATCATTGATTAACATATAATTCATTTTAATCGCTATTTCTCGCCGTTTTTCTGGGTTTAATTCCTGACTAAAAGCTTGCCATAATTTATCGTATTCAGGATTACAATAACGAGCATAATTATCCCCAGACCAACCATCAGCTTTTTGGGGAATTTCGCTACAGGTAAAGGTTTTAAAATAGGCTTTCGGATCGGGACTATTATTACCTGTAGTGTACATTTGTAGGTCAGCATAAAACTTTTCTACCGTGTCATCGTTAGCAGGATCGCTAGAAAAGAAAATACTGGCATCAACAGTTTTTAATTCTACTTCTACCCCGATCGCTTGTAAACTTTGTTTGATAATTTCTTGGGTTTTCTGACGGAGAGGATTGACAGTGGTTTGAAAAACTAATTTCATTTCTACCCCATTTTTATCCCTAGTGCCATCACCATTACTATCTTTCCATCCCGCATCATCTAGTAATTTCTTAGCCTTTTCTAGATTAAATTCATAGCTAGTATTGGGAGAATTATATTCTGATGGCATCACAATAAAATTAGGAGTTGTTTTCCCAGTAATACCATAAAGTTGCGTGGCAATAGTATCTCTATCAACAGCTAAAGACAAAGCTTCTCTTACTTTCACATCACTCAAAAAAGGATGGGGAAACTTAATACTAGACCTCTCACCTTCAGGAGTAACTTGATTAGGATCACTCAGATTAAATAAAACTCGTTCAATCAAAGAACCGAAACTAGATATTAACTGACCCCGACCCGCTTTTTCTAAATCACTTAAAACCCTTGCCTCTACTTGCAAATTATAGGCATAATCCGCCTCCTGTGTCTGTAAAACCGCTCGTGCAGCCGAAGTTGCATCACCTCCTCCTTTTAATTCTATTCTTTGAAAACCTAATTTATCCGCTTCTCGAAAGAAAGAATTTGGTTCATAAACTGCCGTGTCTCCCGGTTTAAACTCTACCACTTTATAGGGGCCAGTTCCCACCGGTAATAAATTAGCAGGGGCTTGACGTGCTGTTTCATTGCTATACTTTTCATAGAGATGGGCAGGTAAAATCATCCCTTCTGTCCCCACAAAAACTAATGACCAAGCGGGATTAACTTGCTTAAAAGTTATTTTAACCGTATGGGGATCGATCGCTTCCACACTTTTAACTATTTCATAATTGCCAGCGCTAGTAGAACCGGTTTTCGGATTGGTAATAAAATTATAGGTAGCGATGACATCTTTGGCAGTAAAAGGAGTACCATCTGACCATTTAATATCTTTTTTTAGCTTCCATGTCACCGATTTACCATCCCGGGCAACTCCCCCATTTTCAATAGTAGGAATTTCTGCCGCTAAAAAAGGAACTAATTCCCCTTTTTCATTGAAACTAGCCAAAGGTTCTAGGGTAATGCGACTCGCTTCTGAGTCTTTAAATCCCGTGGAGAGATGGGGATTTAAAATCGTCGGCGCTTGCCAATATAAAAGTTTTAAAGTTTCTGTGTTATTATTGTCCGTTGCTGGAGGATTATTAGCTGTTTGTTGACGACAAGCACTAAAAAGCAGCGTACAACTAAGGGATAAAATTAACAGGGGCAAGAAAAGCGATCGCTTAAACATTTTTAACGATAATCAATAATTCAACAAGGTGACTTAGGTGATTCCCTAACCCACTAATAACAAGTTATCAGACATTGAGTCTTGATCTCGATCGATTAATTGATTATTTGCCTTTATCCATTCCTAGTCAAGTTAAATCGATCGTGCTATAGTAGCGATGCTGTACTAGACAATAAAATTCTAGGCACGGCGACGAAATGGGTTCTTCGGTTTGTGTTATGCAATGTACGGGGGTTATCGAAAATTTGGGTTAAAACCCCGTCCTTTTAGGACGGCTTTGTGTTAAACTGATTGGTAAGCGGAAAATCAGATGTGTAGTCGTGAC
>MTBT01000027.1:0-750 GCA_002282935.1 Microcystis sp. LSC13-02
AGACATGAAGCTGTAAGACCAAAATTAGCTTTGCTAGTAGAGGCAGGATTCAGCCCAAGAATCTCCGCACTTTTAGGGCGGAGAGTGTCAAGCCAAACGAATTCGGCTGATTCTGGCTCGTCTCAGTGCTGCAACTTCACCGCAAGACATGAACTTGCCCGGATTGGTACTTCAAGAACTGGCAGGGCAACGTAAAGGAACCTGGACGGTGAGAGTATCTGGAAACTGGCGGATCACTTTCACCTTTGACGGTGTTGATGCTTGTGATGTCGATCTTGAGGACTACCACTGATGAAAATGCATAATCCACCACATCCTGGTGAAGTTCTTAAAGAACTTTGTCTCGAACCTTTGAATCTGACTGTGACTGAGGCTGCTGAAGCATTGGGTGTAAGTCGAAAAACCCTATCTGCCATCTTAAATGGTAGGGCAGGTATTAGCCCCGAAATGGCAATTCGCTTAGGGAAAGCTTTCGATACATCTCCTGAAAGTTGGCTCAATCAGCAAATGCAATACGATCTATGGCAAGCAGAGCAGACAATTGGCAATATCAAAGTCAAACGGCTATCAGTTGCCTAACCAGGGTTTGCAGCCGACGGACTCAACACCCCAGTGCGATGCCGAAGGCACTGCATAGCAGATCGCCGATTGCGTATCGCACATCGAGCAGTTCATCGAGTCGGTTTGATTGGGGCAAATTTATTTCAATGATTATAGGTAACGTCAATGCTAATCGTGAGGCAATTATTC